>CAYPQM010000048.1:0-40397 GCA_964412845.1 uncultured Streptosporangiaceae bacterium | reverse complement strand
GGTGGACCTCTGCCCGATCACGTGGTCACCGGCGGACACCAGGGCCAGCACGGCAGTGGTGAGCGCGGCCATCCCGGACGCGGTGACCATCGCCGCCTCGGTGTGCTCCAGTTCCGCGACCACCGCCGCGACCTGCGCGTGGTTGGGGTTGCCGTAGCGGGTGTAGAAGCCCTGGCCCCGCCGGTCGACGGCGGCCTGCGCGAACTGCTCCGCATCCTCAGCCCAGAACGTCGCCGTCTGGTAGATGGGCGGTGCCACGGCACGGCTGGGATGAACGCCGCGATCGGCGTGAATGGCAACCGTGCTGATGCTGCCCGGCATGGTTTCCCCTCCGGTGGACCATCTGGTGTGACACCACAAGCCTGCCCGGCCGGCACGCCGACGCGAACCGATGCCGGCAACTTTGGCAGCAAGTTGCCGCCAGCTCGTGGCACTTGATTGTGGTAGACGCAGCAATAGAGCAATAATCTGCCACGATGGATGACGTGGACCGGTCAATACTGGCCGTGCTTGAAGAGCACGGCCGCATCAGCAACGCCGAACTCGCCGCCCGGGTTGGCCTGTCGCCATCGCCCTGCCTCCGGCGCGTGCGCCGGCTGGAGCAGACCGGCGTGATCCGCGGTTACCGGGCACTGATCGATCCGGCCGCAGTCGGCCGCAGCCTGCGGGTGTTCGCTGGTGTCAGGCTGGTGCGGCATGCCCGCGCCGATGTGGTCGCGTTCGAGCGTGCGGTCATCCGGCTGCCCGAAGTGGTGCACAGCCACCACATCACCGGCAACTACGACTACCTGCTCCAGGTCGAGGTCGCCGACCTGCCCGCCTACGAGGACTTCCACGCCAACCGGCTGGCCAGCCTGCCCGGCGTGGCCATGGTGACCAGCTACGTCACCATGAAGACGCTCTCCGCCGACACCACGTGATCAACTAGATCGACGCCGACTTGAAGGGCAAAGGCCTTCCCCTGTTCCGAGATCATCCAATCCCGTGCCGCCCATATCTAGCCTTTGTAGTCAGTACACCTAGATCGGAAACTTCCTCCGCAAAGGCCGCTACTGGGTAGAAGATTCTTGCCGCCCTCCGAGCCAGCCACGCAGGCAACGTAACGGACGTTCCGCACGCATTGGCTCGGAAATGCCTGCTGTTTCAGTAGGCATTTCTAATCGGCGATCGGCGTGCGCGCCCAGGCATGGATATCGACGCTGAGTGCTCATTCCCGCGGGCCACCGGATATGCGGGCCGGTGCATAGCAATACGAGGTTGCAACGTCCGCTATTCGGCATGTGAGCGAGTCTGCGCGGAATGCGGACACCACAGTCCCGCCGCAGTGCCCCTCCGCCGCTCCGAGCTCCCGGAGCGGGGTCACACAGTGAGCCAACCAGCGCCGACCATGGCCAGATGCTGTTCCGCGCCGGTTCCGAACACGCCCCCATCACGGGGCAGGCCCAGAGGCACAAGACCTCGCAAGATCGGCACCGGATGACGACAACGCAGATCAGCACCCCGCCTGACTGCTGCCAGGCCTCACAGGGTCCTTGGGAGCAGGCCAGGTGCCGCAAACCGCTTACCTTCAGCGCTCCGGATGATCTTCGTTACCTGGGCTGACCTGGGACTATGTATGGTGGCAGGTGTTGGGTTCGAACCAACGTAGGCTAAGCCGACGGTTTTACAGACCGCTCCCTTTGGCCGCTCGGGCAACCTGCCAGACGCCGTCCCGCAGGACGGGCACTGTGAAGGATAGCGGACACCGCGTCCGGCCGTCGCATGCGAGCCGCAGGATCCGCCGCGGCCGCCGCCACTGGCCCACCGCCACGATCTGGCCGAAGCACACCGTCGCGACCAGTAGAGGAGCACCGGTCGCGACCAGTAGATGGGCACCGGTCACGGTCTGGCCGAGGCAGCGCCGCAGATCCACCACACTCCCCCCGCGGGCCAGTAGCCTCGTGACCGGACGTGGTGTATCCCGGATTGGAGTTGTGGTGGCGGACAGCAGTTTCGACATCGTCAGCAAGATTGACCACCAGGAAGTGGACAACGCGCTCAACCAGGCGGCCAAGGAGATCGGCACTCGCTTCGATTTCCGCGGCGTCGGCGCATCCATCGCCTGGTCCGGCGATCATGCCGTGGAGATCCGCGCGAACAGCGAGGAGCGCGCCAAGGCGGTGCTCGATGTCTTCAGGGACAAGCTGGTCAAGCGCCAGGTGTCGCTGAAAACCCTCGACCCGGACGACCCGAAACTCTCCGGCAAGGAGTACCGGCTGGCCATCAGCCTCAAGGAAGGCATCTCCCAGGAAGATGCCAAGAGGATCGGCAAGATCATCAGGGACGAGGGGCCTAAGGGCGTGCGCGCTCAGGTCCAGGGCGATGAACTGCGCGTCTCGTCGAAGAAGAAGGACGACCTTCAGGCCGTGATCTCCCTGGTCAAAGGCCAGGAGCTTGACCTCGCCCTACAGTTCGTCAACTTCAGGTAGGGTCCCGCGCGCAGCCGCCAGGCCATCCGTGGACACCCGCACGCTGCCCGGCGCGCCATCCGGCGGACAGCGCCAAGCCACCGGCGCGCAGCGGCCATGCCGCCCGGGCGGTTAGGCCACGCGGCCGCTGGCCGGCCGGGGCTGCGGCACGGCGATGCGAGGCACTCCCGGCGGCGCGGGCGGACTGCCCTGGACGGGCGGCACCTGCGGAACATCGGGCACCTCGGCCCCGCGGGCTTGCGCGGGGACATATGTGCCTTCCTTCATGGGCTCTCAGCCTCCTCGGCAGGCTTGCGCGGCAGTCCCTGCGCCGGGCAGGGTGATGACATCCGGGCGCTCCGCTGCGCAATCACGTAGATACACTACGTAACTATAAGCGTTCCGAGGCCAGATTGCCGGGAGTCGGCGCACGGCCGGGAATCCGTAGGCGGCCAGGAGCCACCGGACTGCCGGGAATCACCGGGCTGGCGGGAATCACCGGACTGGCGGGAATCACCGGGCTGGCGGGAATCACCGGACTGGCGGGAATCACCGGACTGGCGGAGTCCCCGGGCTGCCGGGAGCCCCCGGACGGCCAGGTCCGCCGCGGGCCGAGATCACTTCCTTGGGCGGCGGCGCCCCTGGGTCGTGGGCCGGTGGCGGCGGCACGGTCCACATCCATTCCCGCAGCTTGTCCCGCTCGTGCGTCAGGTCCCTGATGTCGGTTTCCGGGTATGAGAATTCCGGTGACCAGAACAGGGCGTCGTACGGGCACGCCTCGATGCAGATCCCGCAGTACATGCACAGCGAGAAGTCGATGGCGAACCGGTCCAGGACGTTGCGTACCCGGGGCCGCCCGCGGCTGGCCGGACCACCGGGCGGATCCGGCACCGGTTCCTTGTGCGAATCGATGTAGATACACCAGTCCGGGCACTCCCGGGCGCACAGCATGCAGACCGTGCAGTTCTCCTCCAGCAGTCCGATCACTCCCCGGCTGCGCGCGGGCAGCGCCGCCGCGGAGCCCGCCGGCTGGCCGGCTGAGCCCGCCTGCCCGCCCGGGCCGATCTCCCCGCCGCTCACCGCGGCACGCCATCGGGAGCCCCGCCCCCGGGAACCCAGCCCTCAGGAACCCCGGGTGGCGGCAGGCGGCGGCCACCGCGCCCCCCGACGCGGTCACCTGGGTCTTTCGCTCCCGGCCACTCCTTGGCCACCCGCGCGGCGAGCACGAAATCCTTGCGCAGCGGGTGTCCCTCGAATCCGTCCGGCAGCAGCAGCGGCCCGGGCCCAGGATGACCGTCGAAAACCACGCCGAACATCTCATGGGTCTCACGCTCGTGCCACGCCGCGCCGCGATAGATACCGGTAGCCGTCGGCATCGCCCAAGACCCAGGCGGCAGCACGGTTCGCAGCAGCACATGATGTCGGCCGACCAGCGAGTACACATGCACCACGACCGCCAGGCCAGCGTCCAGCTCGTCGACCGCGCTGAGCCAGTCGAAGAAATCGCAGCCCAGGTCGTCCCGGGCGAACGCGAGCGCGGTGAGCCACCCGGCCGGCGGCACGACCACGGTGACCGTCCCCTGGCTCACCTCACACGCCGCTGCCAACCCCGCGTGGACGCGCTGGATGATCTCCTCAGGCGTCATCGCGTCTCCCCGGCCAGGCCCGCCGCGAGGGTTTCCAGCCCGTCCAGCAGCGCCTCAGGGCGCGGCGGGCAGCCCGGCACGTAGAGGTCCACGGGGATGAACTGGTCAACGCCCTTGGTCACGCAGTAGGAGTCCCAGTACGGGCCGCCGCTGTTGGAACAGGCGCCGAACGAAATGACATACCTGTGCCCCGGCATCCGCTGGTAAGCGCGCAGGACCAGCGGGGCGAGCTTGTCGGTCACGGTGCCGGCCACGATGAGCACACAGGCCTGCTCCCTGGCCCCGGCCCGGTCAGTCCCCGGCGCGGCCGCCGGGTCACCGCCCGGGCCGCCCAGCCGCCGCAGCGCGGCAGCACACTCCACCGCGCAGCAGGCGAGCCCGGCGTCGAGGACCCAGAGTGAGTACCCGAGGCCAGTGTCGATGACAAGGGGCTCAGCACCAGATCGCCTATCAGGTTCGCTTCCAGCGCGTGGCGTGGGCAGGTCCACGGCAGGCATCTGGCCAGCGTAGCCGCAGGGCGCCAGGCGGTCAGCGGGCACCTGCGCCGGGCACCTGCGCCGCTCCCGGCGGCCAGCGTCGGAGGCCCAGGTGAACCTGGCCGGGGCCGACGGCGTGTATAACAAGGGAAGGTTCGGTTTTCCGCTTCAGGGTGTCACAGTCCGTGTCGTGCGCCTCCCGCGGTGTTGAGCCAGGCGCACTACTGTGAGTACGTCACGACACTGTGAGATCCGTCACGACGAGTTCCCCAGCGGCTGTGACCGCTTTTGCGGCATTGTGGCGCAGGTAACATACAGGTTAATTCCTAAACTCTGGCCCCGGGCACAGCGTTGTCCCGGGTGCGGCGCTCGTGGACCCGCGCTTTGACAGCGCCCGGCTGCGGCGCGTCGAGGAGGTCCTCCAACTGTGACCAAGCAGGTCCAGCAACTAGACCGTGTCATCATCCGATTCGCGGGCGACTCCGGCGACGGCATGCAGTTGGCCGGAGACCGTTTTACCCAGGAAACCGCCGCTTTCGGGAATGACCTGTCGACACTGCCCAATTTCCCAGCCGAGATCCGGGCGCCTGCTGGCACGCTGCCCGGCGTGTCCAGCTTCCAGGTCCACTTCGCTGATCACGACATCCTGACCCCTGGTGACGCGCCCGATGTGCTGGTCGCGATGAATCCAGCGGCGCTCAAGGCCAACCTGGACGATGTACCCCGTGGCGCGGACATCATCGCTAACACCGATGAGTTCACCAAGCGCAACCTGGCCAAGGTGGGTTACGACAGCAGCCCTCTTGAGGACGGCTCGCTATCGGCCTACAACGTGCACACGGTCCCGATCACCTCGATGACCGTCAAGGCGCTTGAGCAGTTCGACGTCTCGCGGAAGGAGGCCGAGCGCGCCAAGAACATGTTCGCGCTCGGCCTGCTCTCCTGGCTCTACAACCGGCCACCGGAGAGCACGCTGAAGTTCCTTGAGTCGAAGTTCATGACCAAGCCCGAGATCATGAAGGCGAACATCGCGGCGTTCCAGGCCGGCTGGAACTACGGCGAGACCACCGAGGCCTTCTCGGTGCAGTACGAGGTCAAGCCAGCCACGCTGGAGCCGGGCACGTACCGCAACATCACCGGCAACACGGCGCTGGCGTACGGCCTGATCGCCGCGTCCAAGCTGTCCGGGCTGCCGATCTTCCTCGGCTCCTACCCGATCACCCCAGCCTCCGACATCCTGCACGAACTGTCCAAGCACAAGCGGTTCGGGGTGCGGACCTTTCAGGCCGAGGACGAGATCGCGGGCGTGGGCGCCGCGCTCGGCGCCGCCTTCGGCGGCGCTCTCGGGGTGACCAGCACCTCAGGGCCTGGCATGGCGCTGAAGGCGGAGACGATCGGCCTGGCGGCCTCGGTCGAACTGCCGCTCATCGTGCTCGACATCCAGCGGGCCGGGCCCTCGACCGGTATGCCGACCAAGACGGAGCAGGCGGATCTGCTCCAGGCGCTGTTCGGCCGGAACGGGGAGTCGCCGGTGGCCGTGCTCGCCCCGGCAACCCCTGGCGACTGCTTCACAATCGCCATCGAGGCGGTCCGCATCGCGGTCAAGTACCGGACGCCGGTGATCCTGCTGTCCGACGGCTACCTGGCCAACGGGTCGGAGCCATGGCGCATCCCGGACGTCGCCGGCCTGCCTGACATCAGCACAAGTTTTTCGTTCAGCAAGCCAGAGGACTGGCTGGACGAAGACGGCAAACCGGGCGAATTCCGGCCGTTCCAGCGTGACCCGGAGACTCTCGCCCGGCCCTGGGCCGTGCCCGGCACGCCAGGGCTGGAACACCGGATCGGCGGGATCGAGAAGGCCGACGGCGCCGGCACCATCTCCTACGACCCGGACAACCACGACAAGATGGTGCGGCTGCGCCAGGCGAAGATCGACGGTATCGCGGCCGATATCGGGCCGCTTGAGGTGGACGACCCGGACAACGACGCCAAGGTGCTGGTGCTCGGCTGGGGGTCCACGTTCGGCTCCATCGGCGCGGCCGTGCGGCGAGTGCGGACGGCCGGCGGCTCGATCGCCCAGGCGCACCTGCGGCATCTGTCACCGATGCCTGCCAACCTCGGTGACGTGCTGCGCAGCTACGACAAGGTCCTTGTCCCCGAGATCAACCTGGGCCAGCTCGCGCTGCTGCTGCGCGGCCGCTACCTGGTCGACGTGATCTCGTACAACCGGGTGCGCGGGCTCCCGTTCCGCGCGGCCGAACTGGCCGGTGTCATCCAGGAAGTGATCGCACATGTCTGAGCGGACGACAGCCACCGGGCAGTCCCGGCGGCCCGCCTCGCTGACGCTCGTGCCGAAGACCGACACGCGCCTCACCACCAAGGACTTCAAGTCCGACCAGGATGTCCGCTGGTGCCCCGGCTGCGGCGACTACGCGATCCTGGCCGCCTTCCAGGCCTTCCTGCCCGAGCTGGAGGTGCCGCGGGAGAACGTCGTCATCATCTCCGGCATCGGCTGCTCATCGCGGCTCCCGTACTACGTGGACAGCTACGGGATGCACTCGATCCACGGGCGGGCCCCGGCCGTCGCGACCGGCCTGGCCGCCTCCCGCCCCGACCTGTCCGTCTGGGTGATCACCGGTGACGGCGATGCGCTGTCCATTGGCGGCAACCACCTGATCCACGCGCTGCGCCGCAACGTGAACATCAAGATCCTGCTCTTCAACAACCGGATCTACGGACTGACCAAGGGGCAGTACTCACCGACCTCCCCGCAGGGCAAGGTCACCAAGTCCACCCCGTTCGGCTCGCTGGACACCCCGTTCAACCCGGTGTCGCTGGCCCTCGGCGCGGAGGCCAGCTTCGTGGCCCGCACGATCGACTCCGACCGCAAGCACCTGACCAGCGTGCTGCGCTCGGCGACCGATCACCAGGGCGCCGCGTTCATCGAGATCTACCAGAACTGCCCGATCTTCAATGACGACGCGTTCGCGCCGCTGACCGACCCGGCGTCGCGGGACGACAAGCTGGTCCGGCTGGAGCACGGCGAGCCGGTCCGGTTCGGCGCCGATCGCGGCCGCGGGCTGCGGTTCGGCCAGTACGGCTCACTGGAGGCCGTTGACGTGGCCGGAGCCGACGAGGACTCCTTGCTGGTACATGACGCCCACGCGGCTAACCCGTCGTACGCGTTCGCCCTGTCCCGGCTGGACAACGCCGACTTCGCGCACACCCCGATCGGCGTGTTCCGGCAGGTGCCCCGGCCCAGCTACGACGAGCTGATGTCTGACCAGATCGACCGGGCCAAGGAGCGCCAGGGCGACGGCGACCTGGCCACCCTGCTGGCCGGCCCGGACACCTGGCAGGTCGGCTGACCTTCTCCGGCACCTGCCGGGCCCGATGGCACAGGGCGGCCCAGGACAGGAGAGGCTATGACCGTACGCGTTGAGCGGGCCGGGCCGGTCACTACCGTCATCCTGGACCGGCCGCATGCGCGTAACGCGGTGGACGGCCCCACCGCCGCCGCGCTGGCCAGCGCCTTCCGCGAGTTTGACGCGGACGAAGCCGCTTCGGTCGCCGTCTTGTGCGGGGCCGGCGGCACGTTCTGCGCGGGCGCCGACCTCAAGGCGATCGGCGGGCCGGCCGGCAACCGGACCGAGCCGGACGGGGACGGACCGATGGGACCGACCCGGATGCGCCTGTCCAAGCCGGTGATCGCGGCGGTCTCCGGGTACGCCGTGGCAGGCGGCCTGGAGCTGGCCCTCTGGTGCGACCTGCGGGTGGCCGAGGAGGATGCGGTGCTCGGCGTGTTCTGCCGCCGGTGGGGTGTCCCCCTTATCGACGGCGGCACGGTCCGGCTGCCGCGCCTGGTCGGGGTAGGCCGTGCCCTCGACCTGATCCTGACCGGGCGGCCGGTGCCCGCCGCCGAGGCGCTGCAGATCGGCCTGGTCAACCGGGTAGTGCCCGCGGGGCAGGCCCGCGCCGCGGCCGAGGAACTCGGCCGGGAGCTCGCCGCCCTGCCGCAGGCGTGCCTGCGCAGCGACCGGCGCTCAGCGCTGGAGAGTGACTCGCTGAGCGATGAGCAGGCCATGGCCAATGAGTTCCGCCACGGCATGACGGCGCTCGGCAGCCCGGCTGTGGCCGCGGGCGTCGAGCGCTTCCGCCGGGGCGCTGGCCGGGGCGGCGGCCCGGCCACCGGTGAGTGACGGGTCAGCGGCCGACCTCGTTGCCCTAACGCCGCGCCATCCCGGTCGCTCCCGAAAACACTCCGTACTGCCATCCCCCTGGCGTTGTGACTCTGAAGAGTCATATAGTTACGAAAAGTAGCCATACGGGGTGATGGATCGATGCCCCGGCGACGGCGGGGGGCGCCATGACCGGACGGGCAGGCAAGACACGCAACATATGGCTGGTGTGGCTGGTGTGGCCACTGATCACACTGGGGATCTATTACCTCGTCTGGTGGTACAAGATCAACAGTGAGGCCCGGGACTTCGACGAGACCATCGAAGTGAATCCAGTCCTCTCGCTGCTGGCCGTCTCGATCGGCGCGATCATCATCGTCCCGCCGTTCGTGTCGCTCTATCGCACGGGTCTTCGGATCGCCCAGATGCAGGGCCGCGCCGGGCTCCAGCCGAGCTGCAACGGCTGGATCGGGCTGGTCCTCGGCTTTGTCGCGAGCCTGCAGGCGCTCTACTACCAGTCCGAGCTGAACACGATCTGGGCCCACCTCGGTAACCCGCCGGAGGGCACGCTCATCTCGCTGCCCGCCAGCGCGGCGGCGGGCATGCCCGGGCCTGCGGCGCCTGCCGCGCCGGCCGCCGGGCCGACGCTGTAGGCCCGATCAGGCTGCATCCTCGGATGACGGCGCCAGCCTGGCCCGGGCTTCCTGGGGATGGAAGACGGCTGGCCCGCTGGCCAGTTCCTCCAGGCTCCGGCCGGACGGCTCCGGCAGCACCAGGGTCAGCAGGAAGCCGAGAACCGAGACCCCGGCCGTGAGCATCAGCGTGCCGCGCAGGCCGAGGTTCGCCTGCAGTACCGGGAAGAGGAACACTCCGATAAACGCGCCGAACTTGCCGATGCCCGCCGAGATGCCGTGCCCGGTGGCCCGCATGGTGACCGGGTAGATCTCGCTGGGCATCACGAAGGTGGTCATGTTCGGCCCGAACTCGGTGAAGAAGTAGCTGATCCCGTACACCAGCAGGAAAGGCACCACCGCCGTGGTGAGGCCGGGAACCAGCCCGATGATCGCGAAGCACAGCGCCATGACTGCGAACCCGGTGAACTGCAGGCGCCGGTGGCCAATCCGGTCCAGCCAGAGGATCCCGCACAGGTACCCGGGCACGGCCGCGACCACGAAGATGGCGAGCTGGATGGCGATCGTGGTCATGGTCGAGGAACCCGGCGAGATCAGCCCGATGATCTGGGGTGTGGAGATCGTGTTCCCGTAATAGGCGTAGTCGAGCAGGAACCAGGTACCCGCCGTGCCGGCCAGCATGACCAGGTACCTGCGGTTGGTCAGGAAGGCACGCAGCCCCATCTGATGCCGCAGCCGGGCGGTGGAGCCGCCTTTGACGGCACCGTCGCTGAAGGTGGCTATCTCGCTGAGCGGCTCGTTGCGGCGGCCCTGCACCTGTACCTGGTAGCGCGGCGACTCGGGCATCCGGCTGCGCAGGTACACCACGGCCGCCGCGGGCACCGCTCCGAGGGCGAGCATGGTCCGCCAGGCCACGTCGTTGCTGGTCCCCGCGCCGAGCAGGGCCAGCGCGATGAGCGGGCCCACGATGAGGCCGAGGGCCTGGGTGGAGAACACCATCCCGACCAGCTTGCCGCGGTCCTTGCGGTTGGCGTACTCGCTCATCAGCACGGCGCTGACCGGGTAATCGCCGCCGACACCGAACCCGAGCAGGAAGCGGAAGGCGATGAGCACCCAGTACGAGGGCGACAGCGCTGACCCCAGGGCCCCGACCACCATGATGACCGCGACCATCCAGTAGACCCGCTTGCGGCCGAACAGGTCGGCGAACCGGCCGAACACGAAGGCGCCGAGGAACGCCGCCGCCAGCATGGTGCTGTTCAGCAGGGCGAGCCGGCCGGCCCCGAGATTCCACTCCTGCTTGATCAGGGTGGAGGCGATCCCGATGACGAAGAGGTCGTAGGCGTCAGTGAAGAAGCCCATCCCGGACACCAGCACCGCCCGCAGATGAAATCTGCTCAGCTTCGCCTCGTCCAGTGCGGTCAGCAGGTCCATGGAGCGGGTCTCGGTCACCGACAAATCCTCCTAAACTCGCACGGTCGCGGTGAGGCGCCTGCTCATGTGCTCACGGCGACGAAAGTACTTCATCTAGGCAAAGTTCCACCGACGCGCGAATGAACAGAAGGTGAATGAATTAACCTTGCGTTCCGCTTCCCGTTACCCCGTGTTCCAGCAACGCCGTCCGGGCCGGCGTTTTTTGCCAATCACCGTCCGTCGCCTGCGCCTACGATGCCCGCATGACTGATTCAGCCGGTCGCCGCCCGGGCAGGCAGGCCGGGACCTGGCTGCGCTGGCCGACCTGCAGGCTCTCTAGTGCCTGCGCGTGGTGGCTACCCTGCGGATCGCCGAACACATCGCGGGCGGCCTCAGTGACATCCATGATCTTGCGGCCGCGGCCGACTGCCACGCCGGTGCCCTGCACAACGTGCTTGGCCACCTGGCGGGCCAGGGCGTGTTCCGGGAGGCGGCACCCGGCCGGTTCGAGCTGACCGGACCAGGAGACCACCGCCATCCTGCGCCGGTGCGCCGAGGCGGCCCAGCCCGGCGGCCGGGTCGTGATCACCGGAGGGGTCTCACCGGAAGGTGAACCACGCCGGCTGACCAGCGAGATGATCTTGGTTGGCGGGACGACCAGCACGCTTACCGAGTTCCGGGAGCTGGCCCGCCAGGCGGGCCAGCACGCTTACCGAGTTCCGGGAGCTGGCCCGCCAGGCGGGCCTGCAGGTGGTGGCCGCCGGGCCGCAGCCCGCCGGCTACGTCGTCGAATGCCGCCCGGTCAGCTAGGCCGGCCGTCAGCTGCCCCGACGTTGCCTGGGACCGGCAGCGGGGCAAAACTCACCGGCACGGTTACCCGCCAGCCGGGTAACTGCCGCACTCGACCGGCATTCGGTCGCCGGCATTGCCGTCTGGCCGGTGCGGCCGCCTACCGGGTTCCGGCGGCTGCGCGCGCTGCGCGCCGATGCCTGCGACGACCACCAGTATCACTCCGGCGGCCTGCACGACCGCGGGCAACTGGCCCAGGAGCAGCAGGCCTATCACGGCCGCGAGCCCGGGCTCCAGGGCCATCAAGGTGCCGAAGGCGGCGACGCGCATCCGCCGCAGTGCGAGCATCTCGGCCGCGAAGGGCAGCAGCGGGACGAGTACCGCGAGCCCCAGTCCCTGCGCCGCGATCGATGGCGTCAGGCCGCGCAGGGCCGGCCAGGCCGCTACCGGAGCCGCGACGACGGTTGCCGTGCCGAGCGACAGCGCGAGCCCTTGCAGCCCGTCCAGCTGGGCGCCGACGCGCTGGGTCAGCAGGATGTAGCCAGCCCAGGCCGAGGCCGCCGCGACGGCGAACCCCGCGCCGGTCAGGTTCAGCTGGCCGTGCCAGGGCTCGGTCAGGCCGATCACCCCGGCCAGCGCCAGGGCCGGCCAGGCCAGGGCCGAACGCCGGTGGCTGCGGATGGCGGCGACGCCGAGCGGGCCGAGGAACTCGATGGCCGCCGCGGTGCCAAGCGGTATCCGGGCTATCGCTTCGATGAAGGCCAGGCTCAATACGGCCGTCACCGTGCCCAGCAGCAAGGCGCCGCGCAGCGCGGGCCAGCCGATGCCGCGCAGCCGCGGCCTCGTGATGACCAGGAGGATGATCGCCGCGATGGCCAGCCGCAGCCATACCGAGCCCGCCGGGGTGAGCGCCGTGAACAGGTGGGTGCTCAGGGCGGCGCCGGTCTGTACCGACAGCATGGCCGAAACGGCCAGGGCGGGCGCGGGAATCTTCATGGGCTCATTCGATCGTGAACCACTCTTCAGGTCTACCGCAGGTTGCTGGCTATACCGTTCAGGGAATGCGGATAATTGAACGGTGGACCTGCGCAAGCTGAAGGTGCTGGTGGAACTGTCCCGGCTCGGCACGATGTCCGCCGTCGCCCAGGCCACCGGCTACGGGACGTCCGCGGTCAGCCAGCAGCTGGCTGCCCTGGAGCGAGAGGCCGGCGTGCCGCTGCTTGAGGCGGCGGGCCGCCGGGTCCGGCTGACGCCAGCCGGGCGGCGGCTGGTCGGCCACGCGGAGGGGATCTTGGCCGCGGTCACCGCCGCGGAGCTGGACCTGGCGGCCGGCGCGGAACCCAGCGGGCTGGTGCGGGTGGCCGCGTACACCACGGCCCTGCGGCAGCACCTGCTGCCGGTGGCCGATGAGCTGGCCCGCCGCCACCCGCTGGTGGAGCTGGAACTGCAGGAGCGTGAACCAACCGAAGTGGACGAACTGCTGGACGCCGACCTGATCGACCTCGGCTTCGTCTATGACTACACGCTGGTCCCCCGCGGCGGGCGGCATATCCGCACGCTCCTGGGCCGGAGCCCGATGATGATGGCGGTCCCACCGGGCCTGGCCGCACCGCCGCACATCCGTACCCCGGCCGACCTGGAGACCTTCCGCGATGAGTTCTGGATCGGCAACTCGCGGGATTCAGGCGACGACGAGCTCGCCGAGCGGATCTGCGCGCTGGGCGGGTGGACCCCGCGGATCCGGCACCGCGCGGACAGCCTGGAACTGGTCATCGACCTCGTGCTCGCCGGGCAGGGCGTGTGCCTGCTGTCGGCCGACGCGCCGGGGTTCGATCGGCTGCGCCTGGTGCCGCTTACGCTGGCCCGGACCGACCGGCGGCTGTGGAGCGTGATCCGGGCCGGCGCGCAGGCGTGGCCGGCCACCACGGTCGTCATTGATGCTGTCCGGCGGCACGCCGAGGCGCCGGATGCCGCCGGGTGACGTGCGCTCAGCCTGCGGGCAGCACGGCCTTGGCGGCGGTCTCGATGAGTTCCACCACGTCGTCGGGGTGGGAGACCATCGCGACGTGGTTGGTCGGGACTTCGACCGTGGTGGCACCCATCCGGGCGGCGAACTGGCGCTCGGCATCAGGCGGGATGGCCTGGTCCCCGGCGGCGACCAGGTACCAGGACGGGTGTGATTTCCAGGCCGGGACACCCATCACGTCCTGCAGCGCGGACGCGGCCAGCGGCTGCTGCACCGCGTACATGACCCTCGCCTTGACCGGGTCCACGTCCCCCGCGAAGTAGTTCACGAAGTCATCTTCGGGCAGCCAGGCGAAACCCTGCGCGTCGATGTCCAGGTGCGCCAGCGCTGGGGTCGGCGGGCCCTGCGCCAGCAGGCCGCCGATCGACTCGCCCTCATCCAGCCCGAAGGCCGCGATGTAGACCAGGCCGACGACGTTCGGCGCGTCCGTGCCCAGGGCCGTGACGATCTGCCCGCCGTAAGAGTGGCCGGCCACCACGGTCGGGCCGTCCTGGCGGGCCAGCACCTGGCGCAGCCGGGCCACGTCCGCGGCCAGCGAGGACTCCGGAAACTGGGGCGCCGTGACGTTGTAGCCGTCGGCCTGCAGACGCTCGATGACGGCACTCCAGCACGAGCCGTCGGCCCATGCGCCGTGCACCAGGACGATGTTCTGTCGGGCAGTCATGATCAGCGGGTCCTTCCTGGGCCGCCGAAGTCGGGAATCCGCAGCCCGGGCTCAGGGGTAAACCGGTTCATCAATACTTCCACAGCGAACGTGACCGGTGTCGTCCGTGCGGCAGCTGGGAACTGAACGGGATGTGGCCGGCCTGGTGCTGAATCCCGCCGATCCCGCCGGGCAGCATGTGCGCGCCGGGCATCATTTGAACGGCGGCAGCGATTGGCGCATGCTTGTCCGATGTTCCTAGATGAGCCACCAGCCTCCGATGACGTCGAGGCACTGTACGACGCAGAACGGGACAGCGACGGCTACGTCAGCAACCTCACCCGGTTGTGGTGCTGGCGTCCCGATGTCAAGGAAGCGTTCTACGCCATGCGAGCGCTGCTGACGCGCGAATCCGAACTCTCATCCACCGATGCGGCGCTGCTGTTCGCGGCCACGGCAGCAGCCCGGTCGGACTCCTACTGCTCGCTCGCGTGGGGGACACGGCTCGCCGAGCAAGCCGACCCCGGGACGGCGGCGCAGGTGCTCGCTGGATCGGCGGCCGGGCTTGACCCGCGCAGTGCGGCACTGTCGGACTGGGCCCGCCGTGTCGCGGCGGACCCGAACTCGACAACCCCGGCCGATGTCGGCCGGCTGCGCGACGTAGGCCTCACCGACCGGCAGATATTCGAGGCGACGATGCTCATCGCGTGGCGGATGGCTTTCTCCACCGTGAACGGCGCCCTCGGCGCGGAGCCGGACGCCCAGCTCGCGGCGGCCGCTCCGGCGCCGGTGCGCGCCGCCGTCAGCTTTGGCCGGCCCCCGGCGGCGGCCCCGTCGCGCTAGCCCAGCTTGGACCGGGGTGTCCCGGTCCAGCGCCATGCCGTGAGGCGAGGGCGCCCGGGCAGTTCGGCGCGTCCGGTGGCCCACAACAAGGTGGGCCAGGGGTCCGCGGTCGGCGGGGCGTCGGGGAACAGCCGGGTGAGCACCTGCGAGCAGAGACCGGCGGGTGGGACCCAGCCCAGCCCGAGCCCCTCGGCCACGTCGTGCGTGTGCACCAGGGTCTCCACGACCCCCATGGCGGCGAAGCCTGCCGGGTCTGACACGCCGAAGCTGTGGTAGGCGCGGACCTGCGGCGGCGTCGTGCGCACCATGGCGACCAGCAGCCCGGCACACGCCTCGAGCACCAGCACCAGCCCGGCGGGCCCGGCCGCGCGATTCGCGTGCACAGCGCTGTCCGGACCGCCAGGCCGCCGCCTTTCGCCCTCGAACGGGACGTCAGCGTCGAGCGGCGGGGTCCGGGGACCCAGCGTCGCGGCGTATGAGAACAGGGCGTCGCTGATGTGCTCGACGGTTTCCCAGCAGTCCCATTCCAGCGAACCGGCCTGGCCGTCCCAGGCCGCGGCGGGCACCGCGCGAAGGACGGCCACGGCGAGCCGCACGGCCTGGTCGAGATCGTCGGCCGTCACGGGGGACGCGGCGGCATCGGCTGATCGCGGCATGGCAGAACCGTACCGTGAGTGGTGGCGCCGGCTTGGCCGCCCGGCGGGGTCAACCCTGGTTGGCGTGCTTGCGAACTGGGCACGATCCGGTCCTGGCCACCGTGCAGGAACAGGACTGGCGCGCCACGCGGCCGGGCATCAGCTCTGCCCGACGGGCCAGGGCATATCTTGAACTCTGGAGTTCGCCGCACGAATCAGAGAGTCGCGTCGCAAGGCGGGTCAACCGGCAGCCACAGCACCGGGACAATCGTCGCCGGCGCCGCCCCCTGAACCGCCCGGCGCGGACATAACCGGGCAGGCGACCGAGGTCCCTGCCACGTACCGGGAGGATGTCGTGGCCGCTAAAAAACGGTGGAGCGATCTTAGCCAGCGCAGCCGCAGGCTGATCCTTGCCGGAGCAGTTGCCGAAGGCTGCCTCAAGACCGCAGCGCTCATCGACATCAAGCGCCGGCCAGCCAGCCAGGTCCGGGGCCCGAAGTGGATATGGGCCACGGTGGTGGTTGTCGTCAACTCCTTCGGGGGGGCACCCCTCGCCTACTTCGCCTTCGGGCGGCGACGGTAATCCAGTCACGCCCCGAGGAACTGGCCAGGCCTGGAACCGGGCTTCGCGCAGCGCTGACCTCGGCCACCACCGCCCGGGCCAGAATCAGCCTGCGGTCGCGGCCCCTGGTGCCGCCAGCCGGGACTCGCGGCTGCTGATGTTAGCGGTGCTTGACGTACCAGAGGTCGACCGTGTCCGAATGCCCATGCCAGGCGAGCGTCAAGTGCCAGCAACCGGGCGTTGGGACCACGATCTGCGATGGGTAGATCTCCCCTGGTGATGAGCCGGCCGACCAGGTCGAGGACACGACAGGCGCCGAAGCACCGAGTGGATGCCCGGTGATGCGCAGCGGCACCCCATCGCGGGGGGAGCTGACCACCCAGAGGATCTTGTCGGAGTAGGGGACCGGGTTCCGCGCCATCAGCGGGTAGCCAAAGAGGAATCCCGCCACCCCGCCGTGCTGCGCGAGTGCGTAGCGGAGCCGCGGCGGATTCGCCGAACGCGCCCAGCCGGGAGCCGCGCCCAGCAGCAGCCGCGTGGCCCCGCAACCGCCGGCGGTGTATCCCGCACCCCGGACGGGCGAGGGGCCTGCAGGCCCGAGGGCCGCCGTACTGCTCACGGTGGCTGGCACGGACGGCCCGCCACTGGACGCTGCCGACCGTGAATGACCCGTGCACGCGGTGGCGAGGAACGCACACACCGCAGCCGCTAAGAGAACAGCCCTGCGCATAAGCCTGACTATAGAGAGCCGCGCCACGCGGCGCCAGGACACGGCAACCAGGCGGCAGCCGCTGGAGCCATGCCTACGTAGCCAGGCGGGCACCCTCCCGCTCGGCCAGGAAGTCTTCCCAGGTCCGGTGGCCGACCGCTCGCTGCGGAGCCAGATTCGCGCCAGCCCGGACCGCGCGGGCAGCCTTTCCCGGAAGCCGGACCGGCACCATCAGCCGATGCTTGCGGCGAGCCCGGAGGTATCCGCGGAGCAGATCGGCCACCTCGTATACCCGTGGCCCGGCCATGTCGGGCACCAGCCCGGCCGGGGCGCCGAGCGCCAGCTCCACCAGCCGGGCCGCGACCTCACCCGCATCGACCGGCTGGAACCGGATGCCAGCCGGGACCGGTATCACCGGAAGCTTCGCCATCTGCTGCGCCACCATCAGGATCAGGTCATGGAACTGGGCGGCACGCAGCGTCGTCCACGGCAGCCCGGAATCGGCCACCACCCGCTCGGCGGCGAGCTTGGACGCGAAGTAGCCGAACATGGCGCGGTCGACCCCGCTGACGACCGGGATCCGGTCGGCGCCGACGACCGAGATGTACACCAGGTGCTGCACCCCGGCCCGCGACGCGGCCCGGGCCAGGTTCAGGGCCTTATCCTCGTCGCCCTTGCTGCTGCCCGCGCAGTGCAGGATGATCCCGGCCCCCTCCACCGCGGCTTCGATCCCCTCGCCCGTGGCCAGGTCACCGGGCATGTACTCGATACCATCCGCATCCTCGTGGGCGCGCCGGCTGAGCACCCGTATCTCGCCGCCGGCGTCCCGGAGCCGCGGGACGACCTGGCGTCCGAGGGTGCCCGTGCCACCAGTGACCAGGATGAGTGACATCATCGCTCCTCTTCCGCGCTTCGTGCCTGCCATGCGCCCCGCATGTCACGTCCGCGGGGTGCCGGGTGTCAGTGTGGTGACACCCGGCAACGAGAGAATGTGACAGATGACCGGCAGTGACTGGCTGACAGCCGCCTTCGAGGAGCACCGCGATCACCTGCGGGCGGTGGCCTACCGGCTGCTCGGCTCGATGACCGACGCCGACGATGCGGTCCAGGACACCTGGCTGCGGCTGACCGGCGCGGACACCAGCGAGGTGGAGAATCTCGGCGGCTGGCTGACGACAGTCGTGGCCCGGGTGTCCCTCAACATGCTCCGGTCGCGCCGGTACCGGCACGAGGAACCGGTCGGTGATTCCTGGCCGGGTGCCGCGGAGGTGGCGGCCAGCGCAGGCTCGGTATCCGGGCCTGGCGGCCCTGGCCCGGCCGGCCGGGCCGGTAATCCAGAGGATGAGGCTGTGCTCGCCGACTCGGTCGGCCTCGCCTTGCTGGTCGTGCTCGACACGCTCACCCCGGCCGAGCGGCTCGCGTTCGTGTTGCACGACATGTTCGCCATGCCGTTCACCGAGGTGGCAGCCGTGCTCGGGCGCTCGACGGAAGCGACACGGCAGCTCGCCAGCCGGGCCCGGCGCCGGGTACGCGGCACGCCCAGCCCGGATCGCGCTACCGACCTTGCCCGCCAGCGTGAGGTGGCCTCCGCGTTCCTCGCCGCATCCCGCGGCGGCGACCTCTCGGCCCTTGTCGCGCTGCTGGACGCCGATGTCAGGCTGACCGCCGACGCCGACGCCGTCCCGTCCGGCAAGCCGGCGCTGCTCCAGGGCGCGGACATGGTCGCCGGGGGCGCGCTCGCGGCCTCCGGCCGGGCCGGGCATTCCCGGCTGGCCCTGGTGGATGGGTCGGTGGGCATCGTATTCGCGCCCGCCGGCCGGCTGCAGGTCGTGCTGGCCCTGACGGTCAGCACCGCGCGCCGGATCACCGCCATCGACGTGATAGCCGATCCCGGCCGGCTGCGACGGCTCCGGCTGGCGGTGCTGCCGGAGTAGACATGCCGCGGGACTCAGCCGGTCACTTCGAGAACAAGGTGACCGGCGGCAGTTCGGTGCGCTACGCGCCGGACCGTCAGCAAGCTACGACGGTGCCAGCTTCCTGGCCGACCGACGAGATCCGGCAGTCGCGTAGATTTGCGGGCGCCGAGGTAAGCGTTTCGGCTCTCTGGCGGGTTAACAGGTTGTGAGTCATGACCAGACGGAGTTCGCTGAGTTCTTCCAGGCGAGCTGGGATCCCTGCCTGAGGGCGGTTGCCGCCAGCACCGGCAATGTGCTGCTGGCCGAGGACCAGCTCGCGGAGGCGTTCGCCCGAGCCTGGCTGTCCTGGCGAAAAGTCAGCCGTCATCCGGCCCCGAGGGCGTGGGTGGTGCGCACCGCGCTCAATACCGGGGCGTCGTGGTGGCGGCGGCGCGGCCGCGAGCTGCCGTTGGCCGATCATGACGTCGCGTCGCCGGCTAGCCCGGGGACCGGCCTGGACGCCGCCGTGCTGACCGCGCTGCGGCGCCTGCCGCCCCGGCAACGCGAGGTGATCGTGCTGCGCGTCCTTCTCGACCTGGATATTGAGACAACCGCCAGGCAGCTGGGGATCGCGCCGGGAACGGTCCGCGCCCACCTGTCCCGGGCCGTAACGGCCCTTCGCCACGAACTCGCCCCTGCCAAGACCCCGGAGGTCGGTCCATGCCCGACAACGACCAGATGAACGACAGTGCCGTGCTGCGCGAGCTGCGCGACTCCTTGTCCGCCGTAGCCATGCCCGAGCGGCCACGACTTGAGGCGGTCACGGCCCGGGGCCGCGCGCACCGGCGACACCGGCTCTCTGGAGTTGCCGGCCTGTCCGTGGCCGGCGCCGCTGCGGGTACGGCATTGGTCCTGGGCCTGACCGGTGTCCTCGGCTCGGCCCCGGTCCACGGCACGGGCACGATCCGGACCGCGGCATTCACGATCGTCAGCAACCCCAACGGCACGGCCTCGCTGACCATTAACCCGAAGGTGCTGTTCGAACCCAGCACCCTGCAGAGCGACCTCGCGCAATACGGCATCCCGGCGCTGGTCACCATGGGCAGCTTCTGCTCCTCAGTCCCCGCGCCGGCCGGTTTCTCGCGGGTCGTGTCCTTCCCGCCGTTCCCGGGCGACGGGAGACAGCAGCCCCTGACGGACCGGACTATCACGATCAATCCAGCGGCCATGCCAGCCGGCACGGAGCTCAGCTTCGGCAACTTCCAGCTTTCCACGAGCCAGCAGACCACGATCGCGCTCATTGACACGAGCTCCTACACCTGCACTAGCACCGCGCCCACCACTCTGCCGCCGGGTGGCGCGCTGTTGCGTTACGGCCGGCCGGCCGGGTCGTGATACCCAGACGCAGCACCTACGCCAGCCCAGACGCTGGTGGTAGGCCTCCGCACGAGGGCATAATTCCCGCGCACAGCCGTGCGGCCTACTTGAGCTTCGACATAAAGCTGCCCCAGCGGTCGACGGCCTCTTCTAGGCTCAGGGCGGCTACGTCCTGCGGGGTCATGCCGACCGTATGAATCAGCCGGGCAGCAAGCCAGTCGGGGACCGGCTCGTGCACTGGCGGGGCTGGTGCGACCACGTCGCCGGCGAGTCGTCCCAGCCGCTCAATGACGTCGGCGAGCGCCCGGAACTCGGTACGCTGGCCTGCCGCACTCTGAACCCGCGCGGTCGCCTCCGCGTAGACTTCGGCATCCGCCCGGGCGCCGACGGCCCAGACCTCGCAGATCTCGATCGTCTTGTCATCGACGAGGCGATACACAATCCGCCAGGTGTTGCGGCCAACGACGAGCTTGCGAAACCCGGTCAGGTCTCCGCCCAGCGGATAGCCGGCCCGTGGCGAGTCGAGCAGTAACAAGACTTTCTTGAGCACCTTCGGTACCGCGCTCGGGCCGATCCTCCGCAGGTCGTCTATGGCGGCGTCGGTGAACGTGATCTCGGTCATCGGCTACTCGTCGTCCGGCAGCGCATCGAGTGACTCCCGAGTCTGCCCGAACGCCTCCAGAACGTCTTCAAGCGACGTGCGCCTGCCGGTGTCGGTCACTGCACGCACCAGCACCAGCGCCAGATCACGCAGGTCTGCCGCCGCTTCCTCAAGCTCAGCAAGGCGGCCCATGCTCACCACGGCGGCAACGGGGCGATGCCGCCGCGTCACTACCAGATCCGAGCCCTCCTCCGCGTCGGCGACGAGACCGGCCACGCCTCGCCGCGTGGCCTCCGTGACACTTACCTCACGCGGGTTATGTAGTACGGTCATAACAAAACTATACAGCAATCTGTACAGATCTCCCCACCTACCTGCCCGGCACCTGCGTCGCCCAGGCAACAAATGGCGGCCTGCAGGGCCGCATTGCGCGACCCGGAGACCCGCCAAACCCGCCGCCCGCAACGTCGCCATCCGCACCCCTGACCCGCACCAGCCCGGACGCTCACTCACATTGCGCTGGGGAAACCAGCCCGACGTAAAGCCTGTCCACCTATCCGGCACGGGCAGCGGCGACGCACTCGAAGACGCCAAGGTAGCGAGCTACATTGCCAAGTACGCCACCAAGGGAGCAGAGGCCACCAGCACAACCGACCGGCCCATCCGAAGCGCCTACGAGGTCGCCACGCTGCATATCCCAGATCACCCACGCCGGATGATCACCGCATGCTGGACGCTCGCGGCCCGGCCAGAGTATGCCAATCTGCCTTCGCCAATGGGCACACATGCTCGGCTACCGCGGCCACTTCCTCAGCAAATCCCGCCGCTACTCAACCACCCTCACCGCACTCCGCCAAGTACGCGCCGACCACCGTGCGGCCGAAGGCCGACAGCGCCACGGCCAGCCCGAGCCAGTCGGCGGCAACGTAATCACCGAAGCACGGTGGCACTTCGCCGGAAGCGGCTACCGCCAGGGCGAGGCCATGTGGGCAGACGCCGCCCGCGAAAGGGTGCGCCTCGCACGGGCCATCAGCGAGGGTGGTGCAGCGAACTAACGCCCCCCTTGACTGATTACGTGGCATCGCGTGATCTTTGACGGACCAACTTCACGTGCCACATGCCTTAGATAGATTCGGATTGCAGTATTGTTCCTGATCCGTCGTAAGCGCGAAGGATCGAGGACCTGGGACGTAATGGCATGAACGCCAAGATCCGGGCTTTGGTCGCACTGCTGGTCCTGGTCGCGGTCAGCAGCGCCGGAACCTTCATCTGGGCGGTCATGAAGACCGACACGATCGCAACCACGGCCGAGAACACTGGCGGAAACGGCGGCTCCGACCAGATGCTCTGGCTGTGGGTCCTGCTGTGCCCGCCAGGGGCGATCGCTTCGGTCGTGCTGTTGTGTGTGATCTTTAGTCGGCATCGCTTGGCCAAGCCGGGCACGGCTCTTTAGATGCCTGATCGACTTGCCTAAGCCCAACTGATGGTTGACGGCTTGGCTTCAGGTGACGCTTGACGGTTTCTAGGATCTGATTCTCGCCGCGCGGATCTGGATATGGCCAGCCCCCGTCCTGGGAAGCTGCGGAGCCTGGCCTTTCAGACCGGGCAGGTTGACGGCACCGTCACCTATCTGCCTGACGGAGCATCTCGTCGAGTTCGGGGTCGGGCCCGAATTCCCGGACCTCTTGCGCACAGCGGCAGGCGACGGCGATCCTGGCAGCCCACTTCAGCGCCTCCTCCCGTGAGGGCACCTCGACGACCGTGAGTCCGCCGATGGCCTCCGGGTACGTGCCGTCGGTGACCGTCCCGTCGGTGGCCACGATGCTCGCCTGCTGGTCTTCCAGTCCGCCGCCGCACACAAACACGCCAGCGTTCACGGCCTCCTGAACCACTGCGTGCGCGGCCTTGGCCACGGCGGGCATGTCCTCGCCGGGGATATGGTCCATCGCGTGGGCACCGAACGAGATCAGGTACCGCGTCATCCCACAGACTCCCTTGTCCCGGCGGCTTGCTTCCTCCGGCCGCACGTTAACTCATATAGCAGGCAGACGACGGGGAGTGGCGGTTACTCATCGCCTCCACCCTGCCCGCCTGGGCCGGTGCTACGACAGCTTCCACGAGGTGCACGGAATCCCCGGGCTCTTGTGAGATCACCGCTGCTTCGTTCAGCGCCGTCCCGGTAGTCTGCGCGGCGCGCCTGAGATATGAACGGCGGCGAAGCCGCCTCCTTCTGGGGCTGTTGACCCCCGTGCAGGCGAGCGTTAATTCCGCTGACAGTCAGTGGGAGTGCCTGGTGCCGCAGGCCTTGAACCGGCTGATTTCGCCGGTGCTGTTCCTGGGCACTGTGGTGAGAAGCTCGCCGCTGCCGTCGATGACCCGCAGAAGCAGCTCCAGCAAGAACATGACGTAGGCCGGGACACCGTTCTGCGCGCCGTGGAGATCCTCTGTAACGAGGGCCTCGTCTTCACTGTCCCCCCGGCGCGGCACCTACGTCAGCCCAGACGCGACGTAGCGGGCCGCAGAGCCCATCGTGCAGCCCTGGCAGCCCGCTACTTAGACAGACAGCCTCAGCCGTCAGCGGGGATGACACCCACGGGACAGGACACGCCCGTGCCGTTTGGCCGGGCAGTACCCGTGCGGGTTTTTGTTGCTTGAAAGATACTGCTGGTGGTAGCGATGACTGTCGGAACTCCTGACCGCACGATGCAGGTTAACCCCCATGACCGATACGGCCACATGCGCCACGGTCAGCGCCACTTGCCGGGCCGCTTGTGGACCGAACCCCTGGCCGGGTCTGTGACGACCTCTGGCAGAAGCGAGTTGCGCAGGTCGACAGCCGCGAGTGTGAAGGGCTTACGGATGAGCGAGCGGATCTCGAACGAACTGCGGCGTGGTGGGAAGGCAGCGATCATCCGTCGCTTGGGGTTAAGAGACCGCGCTGTCCGAATCGCCGGGCACAGATCGCTGTCTGCGGAAACGACCAGAGCAATGTCAGACGCGGACGCTGCCGCATCAGCAACGAGCGCGACCGCGATGTTGACGTCGGTCTCCTTCTCCTCGTAACTGGTCCAGACGTTGCCGCAGTGGCGACAGGACATCCTCTTGGTCTGGTAGCGGCCGAGAATGACTTCGACCACGCCGCTGTGAGCTTCGAGCGCGGCCAGGTATGTACGCTGTCGCGCGAGCGCGCCGGGATCGTCTTTCACCTCCGCAGTGAAATATCGGACGGCCAGGATCTGGTCGCTGGGCCGCACACGCTGGACCAGGTGCTGGAGATCCAGCCAGAGATACCGTCGCCCATACTTGTCGTGGAGCCCGTGGTACAGATTGAACCCATCCACATAGGCGATGACGGTGGCCATGGTGCTCCTCGGAACATACTCTGACGGGATCTGGTTATACTGGGGTAACCCCGCCGGTCCTCGGACCGGCCTGACGGCCCCGCAAGGGGCCGTCGTTTTATTTGAGCCCGAGCACCATGAGCCTAGACATCACTGCCGTCACCGGCATGACGCTCAAGAGCCGGTCAGGGCTTCACGCCCCTGCCTGCCTGTTCTGGCGCATGGTTTCGATACGGCCAATCAGGCTCGTTGCTAGATCGCGGATTCGACTGACCTCGTCCAGCAACGGATCCAGTTCGTCCGGCTGTCGGTCGAGGACCCAGGTGCCGACCCCGTGCTGGACCGAGATCTTTCCTTCGTCCTCAAGAAGACCGAGTGCTCTTCGAACTGTGAGCTGACTAGCGTTGAACTGCCTCCCAAGCTCCGCTATCGATGGGATCCAGGATCCTGGCGCCCGCTCACCCCTGTCGATCTCAGCGCGGAGCGTGGCAGCTATCCGCAGATACAGAGGCCGACCATCCGCCGTCCCATCCTGCTTGCCAAGGCCAGTCTTCATGGTTAAGACCATACATGCTACATATGTATACATGTCTACCATGACCTACGAGCAGTAATCAGAGCTGTGGTCCGCCGCCGCCAGCGCCAGGTCGCCACTTAGCCACCTCCCCGAGCACCGGCCCCCGGCACAAACAGGGCGTGCCCGCAACTCTGGGCACGCGCGCCGTCCGACGGTGTGTCGTCAGCTCTCGGCGGGGCCCCCCTTACGCCGGTCCCGGCGATCACGCCGACCCCGATCGGGGCAGGACACGCCTGTCCCATGATCCGGGCAGTAGCCGTAGGGGTCCTTATTGCTTGAGAGATACTGCTGGTGGTAGCGCGCCTCAGCCGTCGGCTCGGATCACTCCAACAGGGCAGGTTACGCCCGTGCCGTTGGCGGGGCAGTACCCGTGCGGGTTCTTGGTATCCGCCAGGTACTGCTGGTGATACGCCTCGGCGAAGTAGAACTCGCCGGCCGGCACGATCTCCGTGCTGATCTCGCCATAACCGGCCTCGGTCAGCTTGTGCTGGTAGGCCGTCCGTGACTGCTGCGCCGCCGCTCGCTGCTCGTCGGAACTGTAGAAGATCACCGAACGGTACTGCGAGCCGACATCGTTACCCTGGCGCATCCCCTGGGTGGGGTCATGCGACTCCCAGAACACCTTGAGCAGGTCACGGTAGGAGACCTTCGCCGGGTCGAACACCACGCGGACGGTCTCCGCGTGCCCGGTCCGCCCGGAGCAGACCTCCTCGTAGCTCGGGTTAGGCGTGTAGCCCCCCTCGTAGCCGACCGACGTGGAAAAGACTCCCGGCGTCTGCCAGTACGTGCGCTCCTCGCCCCAGAAGCAGCCGAGCGCGAACTCGGCGACCTGCATGCCCTCGGGATAGGGCGGCTGGAGCGGTGTGCCGAGCACCTCGTGCCGCGCGGGTACCGGCAGCGGTGTCGAACGCCCGGGCAGTGCGTCCTCCGGCGTGATCATCCGCGTCTTGTGCGAGCCAAATATGGCCACCGTGTCCTCCTTCGATTCCACCAGAAGATAAGCGTCAACGGGCGCTGGATCTTCCCGGGACAGGAGGCCGCCAGCCGGGAGCGCACGCTGGCGGGCCGGGGTGTCAGGGTGCGCCGGGTTGATGACCTTCATGACGCCGAACGTCAGCGACAAGCCGCGGGCGGACAGTGCGTACAACCCGCCGGTCAGCAGGCTCCCTGGGCGGTGACAACAGTTGCATAACGGCCGTTGACTATGTACGGGCAGGCATGGTGGCATGCTGTTCAAGTTATGCACGATCGTTCGCAAAGCGAACGTGGCACCCGTCCGCCGGCGCCTTCGCCGGACGGTCTCCGTACCGCAGCGCTCCGCAAAGCATGCTTCACCGAGCGGCAGCAGTCCACCAATAATAAAAGCCATAAGGGCCCGCACACCAGGCGTTCCCGCACCGAGGTCCCGTGCAGCCACAAGGCCGCACGCTCGCTGCGCTTGCCGATAAGACTCAGTAAATGAAAGTGATTCTCATAGGATGCAACAAGTGCGCCGCGCCGGAATTCTGGTGATGTTAGCCTCACGACTCCGAGCAGCCATGCCCCAGGCCAGGGACACCACCGGTGTCCCCACATAGGCGGTCCCGCGCCTCCCGGCGCGACCTCATAAGGAGATCGATTACGGATGAGTGACCAGTCTGCACAATCCGACAGCACTAGCCCAGCCGGCGGCATCAGCCGACGGGGCCTGCTGCGCGCGGGGGGCGCCGGCGCAACCGTCATGGGGGTCGGCGGGCTGCTCCAGGCGTGCAGTTCCAGCATCAAGGGCGGCAGTTCCGGGTCGGGCGGCACCAAGGCCATCACGATCGGCTGGATCCACCCGCTGACCGGTCCCCTGGCCGGGTTCGGTGCGCCAGACAACTGGGTGACTTCCAAAATCAAGCAGACCACCCCGTACAAGAACGGGTTCAAGATCGGCAGCAAGACCTACTCGGTCACCATCAAGTCCTACGACACCCAGTCCAGCCCGACCCGGGCCGGGGACCTGGCCAAGACGGCCATCCTGAACGACGGCGTGAATCTGCTGCTGGCGTCGTCCACGCCGGAGACCGTCAACGCGGTGGCCAGCCAGGCCGAATCCCTGGGCACGCCGCTGATCTGCGCGAACATCCCGTGGGAGGCCTGGTACGCCAACCTGGGGGGCAACCCGCAGAAGCCGACGCTCAAGCCCAAGTATGTGGTGATGTACTTCCTTGGCGCCGAGCACCTGGTCAAGGCCTTCATCCCGATGTGGGACCGGATCCACTCCCAGCTGCACACCGACAAGGTAGTCGCCGCCGCGTTCCCCAACGACTCGGACGGCAACGCGTTCCGCGCGGTGTTCCCGCCGATCGCCAAGGCGGCGGGCTACAAGTTCGAGGTGTCCTCGCCCTACCCCGACGGGACCACGAACTACTCCTCGATGATCTCCGCGTTCAAGTCGGCCAACGCCGACTTCTTCACCAACGTGCCGCTGCCGCCCGACTTCGCCACCATGTGGAAGCAGTCGGTGCAGCAGGGCTTCAAGCCGAAGCTGGCCACCGTGGCCAAGGTGCTGCTGTTCCCGCCCGACGCCTACGCGCTCGGGAGCCTGGTGGACAACGTGGCCACCGACGCATGGTGGGTGCCGTCGCTGCCGTGGAAGTCCTCGTTCACCGGGGAGACCTGCCAGCAGATGGCCACCGAATTCGAGGCCACGACCAAGGGGCAGTGGAACTCCAACATCAGCAACTACAGCCTCTTCGAGGCCGCCCATGCGGCCCTCACCTCGGTGAGCGACCCGCACGACAAGGCCGAGGTCGCCGACGCCATCCACAAGGTGAACATCCAGGCGCTGGCCGGGCCGCTGAACTTCGCCTCCGGCGGCCCAGCGCCGGGCGTGGCGATCACCCCGCCGGTCGGCGTGCAGTGGCAGAAGGGAACCAAGTACCCGCTGGAGATGCAGGTCGTCGACAACACGCTGCAGCCGCAGGCGAAGATCACCGCCGACCTGAAGCCGACTAACCCGTGACCGGATGACGGGCCCGCTGCTCGAGCTCGGCCACGTGGCGAAACGGTTCGGCCGGGTCGTCATCGCGGAGGACCTGGCGCTGGCCGTCGGCCCAGGGGACACGGTCGGAATCGTGGGGCCGAACGGCGCGGGCAAGACGAGCCTGTTCGGCCTCATCTCCGGTGATCTCGCCCCCGACGCGGGTGAGGTCCGCTTCGCCGGACGCACGGTCACCAAGCTGGACGCGGCCGCGCGGTGCCGGCTCGGCATCGGCCGCACGTACCAGGTGCCGCGACCGTTCGGGGACATGACCGTGTTCGAGAACCTGCTCGTCGCCGCCCAGCAGGGCGGCGGGCTGCGGCGGCGGGCCAGCTACGCGGCAGCGGTCGAGGCACTGGACCGGACCGGCATCTCCGGCCAGGCGAACCTGCCCGCCGAACGGCTCGGCCTGCTGCAGCGCAAGCGGCTGGAACTGGCCCGCGCTCTCGCCACGCAGCCCACGCTGCTGCTGCTGGACGAGGTGGCAGGCGGCCTCACCGACCCTGAGGTCGCCCAGCTGGTCGAGATCGTCCGCGGCGTCAACGCCGAGGGGACGGCGGTGATCTGGATCGAGCACGTCGTGCGCGCGCTCACCCCCGTGGTGGGCCGGCTGATCTGCCTGGCCGGCGGCAAGTTCGTCGGCGACGGCGAGCCTGCCACCGTGCTGGCCGACCCGGCGGTCCGCGAGATCTTCCTCGGCACCGAGGTCACCGCGGCGCTGGCCGGCGGGTCCCTGGGGGCACCCCCGGCCGCGCCGGGGGACGGGACGGCGGCCGGGGAACGGAGCGAGCCGTGACCGGACCGGCAGCGAAGGGGGAAAATGGAGAGGGAAAGGGGAGGCGGGTGGGGGGCGGAGAGCGGCCGGAAAGCGGCACGCCGCTGCTGGAGGTCCGCGACCTGGTCGTGCACCACGGGCAGCTCCGGGCCCTTAACGCAATCTCGCTGCGGGTGTTTCCCGGCGAGGTCTACGCGATCATCGGCGCGAACGGCGCGGGCAAGTCGACGCTGCTGCGGACGATCGCCGGCCTGCACCATCCGACGACGGGCTCGGTCCTGTTCGACGGCCAGGACGTGACCAGGCTGCGGCCCGAGCGCCGGGCCACCCGCGGGATCGCCATGGTGCCGGAAGGCAGGCGGCTGTTCGGGTCGCTGACCGTAGAGGAAAACCTGCAGGTCGGCGCGACGTACGCGCGACCGGGCCCGTGGACCATCGAGCGCGTGTACGAGATGTTCGGCTGGATGCGAGAGCGCCGCAAGCAGCTCACCGCCCAGCTTTCCGGCGGTGAGCAGCAGACGCTCGCCATCGGCCGGGCACTCGTCGCCAACCCCCGCGCACTGCTGCTCGACGAACTGTCGCTCGGCCTGGCGCCCGTGGTCGTCCAGCGCATCTACGGCATGCTGCCGCAGATCCTGGCGACCGGCCTGACGGTGCTGCTCGTCGAGCAGGACGTGAGCCAGGCCCTGCGGGTGGCGTCGCACATCCACTGCCTGCTGGAAGGCCGGACCACCCTGGAAAGCAGGCCCGTCGACGTCACGGCGGACCAGGTCGAGGCGGCCTACTTCGGCCTGGCACCCGCCGCCTCGGCCCGCCCGTCCGGTGAAGGGAGTGAGCCGTAATGGGCTGGGTAAACGCCATCATCCAGGGGGTGCTGACCGGCGGGCTCTACGCGCTGTTCGCCTGCGGGCTGTCGCTGATGTTCGGGGTAATGAAGGTCGTGAACCTCGCACACGGCGACCTCGCGGTGGTTGCGGGCTACGTCGCGATCGGGATTATCACCGTCACCCACGTCCCCGTGCTCTGGTCCTTCCTCATCGTGGTGCCGGTGATGGCGCTGCTCGGCTACGTGCTGCAGCGCACGGTCATCCAGAGCGCGCTCGACCGCAGCGTGCTCATCACGCTGCTGGTCACCTTCGGCCTGTCAGTGGTGATCGAGAACGGCCTGCTCCAGTTCTTCACCGCCAACAGCCGCGCGATCGGCACCGGGCTGGCCCTGGTCAGCGGCTCGTTCACGCTCGGCTCGCAGATCCAGATCGGCTACCTGCTCGTGGTCGTCTTCGCGGTCGCCGTGGTGGTGCTGCTCGGGCTGCAGTACTTCCTCTCCGCGTCCAAGTACGGCCGCCTGATCCGCGCCGTGGCCGACGACCAGGAGGCGGCTCAGCTGGCCGGAGCCGACTACCGGCATGTGTTCGGCATCGCGGCGGCGCTGGCGTTCGGCACGGTGGCGCTGGCCGGCATCGCCTACGGCATGTACTCCCAGCTCTCACCGACCACGGGCACCGACACGATCCTGCTGTTCGCGTTCGCGGCGGTGGTGATCGGCGGGCTCGGCTCGCTGTGGGGCACCCTGCTCGGCGGCGTGGTGCTGGGCGTGGCTCAGCAGATCGGCGCCCAGATCAACATCTCCGACGAGGTCCTCGCCGGGTACATCCTGTTCCTCGGCGTGCTCGTGCTGCGCCCGCAGGGCCTCACCAGCCGGAGGGCACAGTCATGAACCTGGTCTCGGAAACCACCGTGCGTCCAGCAGGAAGCTTCCGGGTCGCCCGGTCGCGCAGAAACGTCGCCTGGACCGGGGCAGGCGCGCTGATCGTCGTCGTGGTCCTCGCGCTGTTCCCTTACATCGTGTACTCGGGCACCACCGCCATCATCGTGCAGGCGTTCATCGTGCTCACGATGGCCAGCATGTGGAACCTGCTGGCGGGATACGCCGGCCTGGTGTCGGTGGGGCAGCAGGCGTTCGTGGGACTCGGCGCATACTTCGTGCTGATCCTCGCCATCCACGGCACCTCGCCATTTGCCGCGCTGCCCGTCGCCGCGATCGGCTGCGGCGTGGCGGCGCTGCCGCTGTGGTGGCTGGTCTCCCGGCTGCGCAGCGGGTACTTCGCGATCGCCACCTGGGTACTCGCCGCGACCATCATGCTCATCATCGAGAAGTTCTCCTCGATCGGCGGCGGGACCGGCATGCCGCTGCCGGGCCTGTCCGGGCTCAGCCCGGCGCTGCTCACCGCGTATACCTACTGGGCCGGGCTGGCCGTCACGGTGGTGGCCCTGGCCGCCATCTACCTGCTGCTGCGCGGCAGGCTCGGCCTGGTGCTCACCGCCATCCGCGACGACGAGGTGGCCGCGCGCAGTTCCGGGGCGCGGGTCGGCCTGGCCAGGCTGCTGGTGTTCGTGGTGGCAGGCGCCGGCTGCGGCGCCGCAGGCGCCCTGCTGGCGATCAGCCAGCTCCAGGTGCAGCCGGGCGCGGTGTTCAGCGTGCAGTGGACCGCGGAGATGGCGTTCGTGACCATCATCGGCGGACTGGGCACGATCGAGGGACCGATCCTCGGTACTGCTGTGTACATGGTGCTGCAGCAGACGCTGGCCTCGTACAACGCGTGGTACCTGATCATCCTCGGCCTGGTGGCGATCATTGTCGCCCTGTTCGCCCGCCGTGGGCTGTGGGGGCTGGTGGACGAGCACCTGAACGTCCGGCTCTTCCCCGTCGGGTACTGGCTGCGGATCACCGACGCCGCGGGCCGGACCGGCGCGATGAAGGGGAAGTGAAGGGGGACGGGGAGTAAGGCCCAGCGGCGACTTGGCCCAGTCAGCCGGTGCGGTCCGTCACGTAGTCGCAGAGCGCCTCGAACGCGGCCCGGGCGGGCACATCCGGCAGGGCGGAGATCTCGTCACGGGCCGCCTTGACCCACTGCCGCAGATCCGCCCGCGCCGCCGCCATCGCCGGGTGGGCGCGCAGCAGGCGGAGCGCCTCGGCGTGCAGCGACTCGTCGGTCAGGTCAGCCGTCAGCAGCAGTTCGCGGAGCCGCTCATCGCCTGGGCCGGCCGACCGGAGGGCGTGCAGCACCGGCAGGCTCCGGATTCCCTCGCGCAGGTCGGTCCCGGGCGTCTTGCCGGACTGGGCCGACTCGCTGGCCACATCCAGGATGTCGTCGGACAACTGCCACGCGATGCCGATCGCCGCGCAGGCCGGCTCCATCCGGGCGGCGACGTCGGCCGGGGCCCCGGAGAACATCGCGCCGAACCGGCCCGCGGTGGCGATCAGCGACCCCGTCTTGTCCTGCACCACCCGGAGGTAATGCTCCAGCGCATCCTGACCCGCCGAGGGGCCAAGGGTCTCAGCGATCTGCCCGCTCACCAGCCTGGCGAAGGTCTCCGCCTGGATCCTGATCGCCTGATCACCAAGATCGGCCAGGATCCGTGATGCGCGGGCGAACAGGAAATCACCGGTGAGGATCGCGATCGTGTTGGTCCACCGGGAGTTCGCGCTCGCGTGACCGCGGCGGATCGCCGCCTCGTCCATCACGTCATCGTGGTACAGCGTGGCCAGATGGGTCAGTTCGATCGCCACCGCCGCCGGGACGACCCGCTCGTCGCGGGGGTTGCCGAACTGGGCGGCGAGCAGGACGAGGGTCGCCCGGAACCGTTTGCCCCCGGCGTCGATGAGGTGCCGGGACGCCTCGGCCAGCAATGCCTCCTCAGCCCGGACCGCCTCGCCCAGCGACTTCTCCACGACGGCCAGGCCCTCGACGATCTCGGCCGCCAGCGCGGCGTCGGGCAGCAGTTCCACGGGGACGGCAGTGATCACGCAGGCTCCCAGTCATAGGTAACCCCAGGTATGCCCGTCGCCGCGCGGACGGACACCCCGGCGGCGCGGGGAGCCGCGTCAGCGCACGAACAGATGGAGAGCCGCATGATTCGCGAGACTGAGCAAGGGCTGCGGCACGATGCCGAAGACCAGGGTGGTGATCACGCCGAAGGCCACGGCCACGCCGGTGAACAGGCCGGGGGTGACCACGGCGGGGCCGCCGGGAGCCGGGTCGCTGAAGAACATCAGCACGATCACCCGGACGTAGAAGAACGCCGCGATGGCGCTGCTCAGCACCCCGACGATGACCAGCGGCAGCGCGCCGCCCGCGATCGCCGCCTGGAAGACCGCGAATTTCCCGGTGAAGCCGCTGGTCAGCGGGATCCCGGCGAATGCGAGGAGGAAGAAGGCGAAGATCCCGGCGACCAACGGCGAGCGCTTGCCCAGGCCGGCCCAGCTGGACAGGTGCGCCGCCTCGCCGGCCGGGTCACGCACCAGGGTGATCACGGCGAACGCGCCGATGGTCGTGAAGCCGTAGACGGCGAGGTAGAACAGGCTGCCGGACAGGCCCGCCGCGTTCGCGGCCACCACCGCGGTCAGCACGAACCCGGCGTGCGCGATCGAGGAGTAGGCGAGCAGCCGCTTAACATCCGTCTGGGTGATCGCGATGACCGCCCCGACCACCATGGTGAGGGTGGCCACCACCCACATGAACGGCCGCCAGTCCCAGGTCAGCTGGCCGAACGCGACGTAGAACACGCGGAGCAGCGCACCGAACGCGGAGACCAGGGTGCACGACGCCATCAGCGCGGTAATCGGCGTCGGCGCGCCCTGGTAGACATCCGGCTTCCAGCTCTGGAACGGCACCGCACCGATCTTGAACAGCAGCCCGACGCCGAGCAGCGCGATCCCCGCGTACAGGAGGGTCGAACCGGCGGTGTTCGAGGACGCCGCGGTCGCGATGGCCGCCAGCGACACCGAGCCTGAGTACCCGTACAGCATGGCCACGCCGAACAGGAAGAACGCTGAGGAGAAGGCGCCGAGCAGGAAGTACTTCATCGCTGCTTCCTGGGAGAGCAGCCGGCGGCGGCGGGCCAGGCCGCACAGCAGGTAGAGCGGGAGCGACAGCGTTTCCAGCGCGATGAACATGGTCAGCAGGTCGTTGGACGCCGGGAACAGCAGCATGCCGCCGACCGCGAACAGGGTCAGCGGGTAGACCTCGGTGTGCGTGATGCCTTCCAGCAGGCCCTCGCGCTCTTCCACGCTGCCGGGAATGGTGGCGGCCTGGGCGGCGAACGGGCTCACCTCGTGCGAGGACTCCGCGATGAGCAGCACGCTGACGAAGGCCAGCACCAGGATCGTGCCCTGGATGAACAGGGTCGGCCCGTCCACCGCCACCGCGCCCATGGCGGCCACATGCCCGGGACTGCCGTGGGCGAACAGCGACGAGGAGGCCGCGATCACCACCGTCAGCACGAACGCCACGGTGAGACCGCCGAGCGTGAGCACCAGGTGCACACCGCGGCGCAGGGCCCGGGGCACGAACGCCTCCACGAGCACCCCGGCCACGGCCAGGCCGAAGACCAGCAGCATCGGGGAAAGCCGGCCGTACTCGATATGCGGCGGCGTGATCGGCGGCAGCGCCGCCGCCAGGGGGCCAGAGATCCCGGTCACGGGGTGGTTCCCTTCTGACTTTGCGTGCCGCCGACCGCGAACCCGCCGCCGGCCTGCAAGCCGGTGGGCACCGGGTCCGGCGCGACCGGGTCTTTGGCATGCATCTGGACCAGCGTCTGGTGCACCGCGGGATTGATGATGTCCAGCAGCGGCTTCGGGTACACGCCGAACGCGATGATCAGCGCGACCAGCGGGCCCACCGCCCACAGCTCCCGGGCTTTCAGGTCCGGCATCCGGGCCACCTGCTCACGCACCGGCCCGGTCATGGTGCGCTGGTACATCCACAGGATGTAGATCGCGGCCAGGATGATGCCCACCGTGGCCAGCGTGGCGGCCGCCTTGTACCGGGTGAACGTGCCGACGAGGACGAGGAACTCGCTGACGAACGTGGACAGGCCCGGCAGGGCCAGGCTGGCCAGGCCGGAGATCAGGAACAGCCCGGCGAGCACCGGCGCGACCTTCTGCACCCCGCCGTAATCCGCGATCCGCGACGACCGGCGGCGGACGATCATGAAGCCCGCGATGAGGAACAGCGCCCCGGTGGCCAGCCCGTGGTTCACCATGTACAAGGTGGCGCCCGACTGGCCCTGGCTGGTCAGCACGAAGATGCCGAGCACGATGAAGCCGAAGTGCGAGATGGACGTGTAGGCGATGAGCCGCTTCATGTCCGCCTGGCCGATCGCCACGATCGCCCCGTACAGCACCCCGATCACGGCCAGCGTGATGATGAGCGGCGTGAAGTACCGGGCCGCCGACGGGAAGAGCTCCAGGCAGTAACGGATCATCCCGAACGTGCCCACCTTGTCCAGCACGCCCACCAGGAGCACCGCGGTGCCGGGCTGGGCCGCAGTGGCCGCGTCCGGCAGCCAGGTGTGGAACGGCCACAGCGGCGCCTTGATCGCGAACGCGATGAAGAAGCCGAGGAACAGCCACTTGGCCGCGCCCGGGCTGAGCGCCACCTGGGTGAGCTGGCTGAACAGGAAGGTGGGGTGCCCGGCGCGGGCCGCGTAGACGTAGAGCGCGATCACCGCGACCAGCATGAGCAGCCCGCCGAACAGGCTGTACAGCAGGAACTTGACCGCGGCGTACTGGCGCTGGCCCACGCCGAAACTGCCGATCAGGAAGTACATCGGGATCAGCATGGCCTCGAAGAACACGTAGAACAGGAACACGTCCGTCGCCGCGAACACGCCGATGATCATTGTTTCGAGGAGCAGCAGCAGCGCGAAGTACGTCTTCGCGCTGCGCCTCGGGCGGACCTCGGCGCCAGCCGGCTCACCGCTGGCCTGCTCGCCGCTGGCCTGCTCCGCGCCGGCCTGCTCCTCACCGGCCTGCTCGGCACCGGCCTGCGGGCCGACCGAGCCCGCCGCGGGACGCCTGGTCCCATCGGCGTCGTTCCAGGACGCGAGGATGACCACCGGCATCAGCACGGCAGTCAGGGCGATCAGCACCATCGCGATGCCGTCCACGCCCACGGCATAGTGGACGCCAAACTGGGGGATCCACTGGTACGTCTGGGTGAACTGGAAGTCCGGCCCGTTCGGCGCGAACCGGACCATCATCACGATCGTCATCACCAGCGTGACCAGCGAGAACACCAGGGCCAGCCGCTTGACCAGGAGGCCGCGGGCACGCCGGTCCGCTTCGGCGCCCGGGGCGGACGCGCCGGGCGTGATCGAGATCACCAGCGCACCGACCAGCGGGATCGCGCCGATGACCGTCAGCCAGGGGAACGTGCTCATGGGGTCTGCCTCACGATCTAGATCCGCACCAGGAGCAGCGCGCCTACGAGCAGCACCGCGCCGACGAACATGGACAGGGCATAGGAGCGGACGAACCCGGTCTGCAGCCGGCGCACCCTCCCGGACGTGCCGCCCACGGTGGCGGCGAGCGTGTTCACCAGGCCATCCACGCCCCGGTTGTCGAAGTACACCGAGAGCCTGGTCAGCCACTGACCCGGCCGCATCAGCACGGATTCGTTGAACGCGTCCCCGTACAGGTCCTTACGCGCCGCGACGACCGGGAAGCGTCCCGCGGGTGCGACCGCGGCCACCGGGCGCCGCCCGTACATGGCCCACGCCAGGCCCACCCCGGCCACCACCAGCACCAGCGACGCGATGCCGGCCGTCGTGAACAGCCCCTTGCTGGCCGGCGGGTTGCCGACCAGTGGGGCGAGGAAGTTCACGAACCGGCTGCCGAGGATCAGGAACCCACCGGCCAGCACCGAGCCGAGAGCAAGGACGACCATCGGTGAGGTCATCACCGGGGGCGCCTCGTGCGGGTGCGCCGACTCAGCCCAGCGGCGCTCGCCGAAGAAGGTCATGAACATGACCCGGGTCATGTAGAAGGCGGTGATGCCCGCCCCGAGCAGCGCCGCGCTGCCGAGGATGGCTCCGGAGGTGCCGCCCTTGGCGAAGGCCGCCTCGATGATCGCGTCCTTGGTGAAGAAGCCGGACAGCGGCGGCACCCCGATGATCGCCAGGTAGCCGAGGGTGAACGTGACGAATGTGATGGGCATGACCGAGCGGAGGCCGCCGAACCGGCGCATGTCCACCTCGTCGTCCATCTCGTGCTTGATCGACCCGGCGCCGAGGAACAGCCCGGCCTTGAAGAAGCCGTGCGCGATCAGGTGGGCGATGGCGAAGACGTACCCGGCAGGCCCGAGGCCCGCGGCCAGCATCATGTAGCCGATCTGGCTCATCGTGGAGCCGGCCAGCGCCTTCTTGATGTCGTCCTTGGCGCATCCGATGATCGCGCCGAACAGCAGCGTGGCGGCGCCGACGACGGTGACGGCCAGCCGTGCGTTAGGCGAAAGGTTGAAGATGGGGGCGGACCGGACGATCAGGTAGACGCCGGCCGTCACCATCGTGGCCGCGTGGATCAGCGCCGACACCGGAGTGGGCCCTTCCATCGCGTCGAGCAGCCAGGACTGCAACGGCAACTGGGCCGACTTGCCGCACGCGCCGAGCAGCAGCAGCAGGCCGATGGCGGTCAGCACGCCGCCGCTCGCCGAGCCGGGGCGGAAGAAGACCCCGCTGAACGCCACCGTGCCGAACGTGGTGAACATGAGCATGATCGCCAGCGAGAGCCCGGCGTCACCGACCCGGTTCGCGATAAACGCCTTCTTGGCCGCGACCGCCGCGGTCGGCTTGTACTGCCAGAAGCCGATCAGCAGGTAGGAGGCCAGGCCCACGCCCTCCCAGCCCGCGTACAGCAGCAGGTAATTGTCGGCCAGCACGAGCAGCAGCATCGCGGCCAGGAACAGGTTCATGTAACCGAAGAACCGGCGCCGCTCCGGGTCGCTGGCCATGTAGCCGACCGCGAAGACATGGATCAGCGAGCCGACCCCGGTGATCAGCAGCACGAAGCTGATCGACAGCTGGTCGAGCTGGAGGCCAACGTTGATCTTGAACGCGCCGACCGCGATCCAGGAATACAGGTGCAGGTCCCGGCCGCGCTGGCCGGACGGGTAGCCGAGCATCGCGAAGAAGGCGATCACGCCGTAGACGAACGCGGCGACCGGCATGGCCACGCCGAGCAGGTGCCCCCAGCGGTTGGTGCGCCGGCCGCCCAGCAGCAGCACCACGGCACCCACCAGCGGGAACGCGAGCAGCAGCCACGCACCGCGCTGCACGCCGACCGCGGCCAATGTGGTCGTGGCCGGGGCCGCAGCCGCGTGAGCGACCTCGGCTGACGCCGCAGCCGCAAGTGAGCCTGTCACTGCGCTACCTCCTGTGCTGGCCCGGGGGGGCAACCCCCCACGGTGCTGGCCCGGGGGGATGACCCCCCGGAACCCCCCGGCATGGCCCTGGCCCGAGGGTCACTCCGGTCAATATTTGAGCAGGTTGGGATCATCCACCGACGCCGACTGGCGCGCGCGGAAGATGGACATCAGGATGGCCAGGCCGACCACGACCTCCGCGGCCGCGACCACCATCACGAAGAACGCGATGACCTGGCCGTCCAGGGATCCGTGCATCCTCGCGAAGGCGACGAAGGCCAGGTTGACCGCATTCAGCATGAGTTCGACGCACATGAACACGACCATCGCGTTGCGGCGCACCAGCACGCCGACCGCGCCGATCACGAAGAGGATCACGGCCAGCGCCACGAAATGTCCTGGGCTCATGGTCGCGCCTCCTCCTGCTGCTGGCCGGCCCCGGCCGTAGCATCCTGGCTGGCCCCGGCCGTGGTTTCCTGGCTGGCGGCCGGGCCCAGTCCGGTGCGCCGGGCCGCGATGACCGGGCTGACCGAGTTCCCGGCCGCGCTGCCGTCCGGCAGCAGCGCCGGCATGTCCACGGCGTTGTGCCGCGCGTACGTGCCAGGTCCCGGCAGCGGAGTCGGGTGGCCGCTGGCGATCCGGAGCTTGGACATGCTGCGCTGGGTCGGCTTGGCCGAGGTCCGCTCCCGGTGCGCCAGCACCATGGCGCCCAGCGCCGCGGTGATCAGCAGTGCGCTGGTCACCTCGAACGGGAACACGTACCGGGTGAAGATCAAGGTGGCCAGCCCGCCCACGTTGGACGCCCCGTACGCGGTACTCCCGGCGGCCTCGGGGCCCAGGGCCGCGTGCCCGACGACCAGGCTGAGCAGCACCAGCATGCCGATGCCGACGACCCCGGCGGCGAGCCGCTGCCCCCTGATCGTCTCCACCAGGGAGTCAGCCGCGCTCACCCCGACGATCATCAGCACGAACAGGAAGAGCATCAGCACCGCGCCGGTGTACACGATTACCTGGACGAAGGCGAGGAATGGCGCGCCCTGCAGGGCATAAAGGACGGCGAGCGAGAGCATCACCACGGCCAGCAGCACAGCGCAGTGCACGGCCCGCGGGGTGAGGATCATGCCCAGGGCCGCGACGACCGCCACGACGGCCAGCACCCAGAACGCCGTGGACTCGGCGGCTGACGCAGCGCCGCTCGCGGCGGCGAGGACCCCGCCGTCGATCACTGGTCCGCCCCCGTCTGCTCGTCGCCGGCCTCGTCCGGCGTGGCCGTCCCTGAGACGCCCGACGAGCCGAGCAGGTAATAGTCCTGCTCCGTCCCGCCGAGGCGCATCGGATGCGGCGGCGTCTCCATGCCGGCCAGCAGCGGTGCGAGTAGCTGCTCCTTGGTCCAGATCAGGGTTTCCCGGTCGATGTCAGCCAGCTCATACTCGTTCGTCATGGTCAGCGCCCGGGTCGGGCACGCCTCGACGCACAGCCCGCACAGGATGCAGCGCAGGTAGTTGATCTGGTAGACGCTGCCGTACCGCTCACCGGGGGAGTAACGCTCCTCCTCGGTGTTGTCGCCGCCCTCCACGTAGATCGCGTCGGCCGGGCAGGCCCAGGCGCACAGTTCACAGCCGATGCACTTCTCCAGCCCGTCCGGCCAGCGGTTGAGCTGGTGGCGGCCGTGGAAGCGGGGCGCGGTGGGCTCCCTGACCTCGGGATACTCGACGGTATCCACCTTCTTGAACATGGTCCGGAAGGTGACGCCGAACCCCTTGACCGGGTTGAGGAAGTCAAACACCGGAGACCTCCTTGGAGGTGCCGTTAGCGGCCGCCGGGTCGCCGGGCCCACCGGGCGCGGGCGCTGGCCGTTGCGCCGGGGGGACCGTCACGCCGACCCCGTGGTAGTGCGGAAGGTCCATGGGCGGGATGGGGTAACTCCGGGGAGCCGCCGGAGCCACCGCGGCACCGTCGCTCTCCGCCGCTGTCCTGCCCTCCAGCACGGTCCCCATCGTGCCGGTGACACCTCCCGCGGCCGTCCCGGCATCCGGTCCGGCGTCGGCGTCGGCTTCGGCCGCGGCCCGCCGCCGTTCCGCGGCCGCGTCACCGGCCCAGGCGAGCAGGACGAGGACCACGACAATGGCCCCGGCGACGATGTAGACGGGGGTGCTCCCGCCATGCTGGCGGAAGACCCGCATGGTGGCGATGATCAGGATCCAGGCCAGCGAGATCGGGATCAGCACCTTCCAGCCGAACGCCATCAGCTGGTCGTACCGGATCCGGGGCAGCGTGCCGCGCAGCCAGACGAACCCGAACAGCAGGATCAGCACCTTGGCCAGGAACCAGAGCATCGGCCACCAGCCGCTGTTCGCCCCGGACCACACCGACAGCGGCCACGGTGCCCGCCAGCCGCCGAGGAACAGCGTCGTGGCCAGTCCGGCGACCGTGGTCATGTTGATGTACTCACCCAGGTAGAACAGGGCGAACTTGAGCGACGAGTACTCGGTGTGGAAGCCGCCCACCAGCTCGCCCTCGGCCTCGGGCAGGTCGAAGGGCGCGCGGTTGGTCTCGCCTACCATCGCGATCATGTAGATCACGAACGAGGGCAGCAGCTGGATCACGTACCAGCTCGGCATC
>CAYPQM010000047.1:0-40524 GCA_964412845.1 uncultured Streptosporangiaceae bacterium | reverse complement strand
CCCCGTACCGGTTCGTGTGGCGGGATGAGCCCGCGGTGGACGCGGCGAAGCACACTGGAAGCGGGTGGGCAGAGGAGCGCTACACGCACGCGGACGGCAGTACCACCATCATCCGCGAATACCAGGCGGACGGCTCGTTCCACATCATGTCGGACCGCGGCGAGATCGAGCTGATTGACAACGCCAGCAACCCCTACGCCCCTGACCCGATCAGCATTGTCCGGCTACCCTGACCAATCGGTGGCCGTCAACGCTGGGGTAAATAACTGCTGCCATGCGCCGGCATGGATTGAGCTCACGTGCCCGGGCGGCTGGTAATCCCCTGCAGGATTGATGGATCTGCGCCAACCGCCAGTCACGCCGTGTTAGCTCAGCTGTGATACACCATCTTGGGACTCGCCGGCGCGGCGGCTGCCTGCACGTGGACACTGGTCGCGTGCCCTGCCGCCGCGGGTATTGCCGTCCCTGACAACAGCGATCCGGCTACGCCGAGCGCTAGGACAGCGGGAATAATGATAGCTCGCCCAATGTGCATGATTCCTCCTGGCGATTCCCGAGGCCAGCAGCCCGCTGTACGCTCCACCGGCTCGCACTGCGCACTGCTGTCATGCCATATTCATTCCCGCGATGTAGGCTATTCCATGCACGCCACGGATCTATTATCTGGCATTTAATGAAACAATTTGCTAACGCAAATTTCTAAGGCAATTGTCACTTATTCTTTAAAAGCAATATTCACGCTTCCGTGCGGAGTAATCTTCACATCCCCGTGCACCGCAAGCCCCGCTGCAACTTGCACTGCACGGTGCGGCGAGCTACGCTTCCAGTGACCTATAGCTCGCCGCCGCTCACCGTTGAGACACGGCACCCGGGCCACCGCGAGACCGTTTCCGCAGGTTACGGTCGAGCACTTCCTTGTAGCCGAGGATCGCGCCAGGGCCGTCGCCGGAAACTGCCGTTCGAGCCGGAAGACCGATTTATGCCATGATTTACCTAAATAGCGCCACTTGTTCTGAAAATGTTCGAGTAGTATGATTTGCGTCATGTCCACCGCGACCTTGGCCCACTCGGTAGTCGGTCGCGCCAGCGAGGTATCGCGGCTGGTCAGCGCCATGACAGAGGTGACTGCCGGACGGGGCAGCGCGGTCCTGATCGAGGGCGAGCCGGGAATTGGCAAGTCCGCCCTCGTGCGGGAGGCCTTCGCGGAAGCGGCTGATCTCGGCTGTCAGGTGTTCTGGGGCGCCGGCGATGAACTGGGCCAGGCGCTGCCGCTGCTGCCGCTGCTCGAGGGATTACGGGTCCGCGAGCCGTCCGCGAATCCCCGGCGAGACACGATCGTCCGGCTGCTGCGCGGCGAGTCCACCGCCGCCCGCGGCGAGGACGTGTCGGCTGCGCTGGCCGAGCAGTTGATCGCGCTCGTCGCCGAGCAGTGCACCACAGTGCCGACGATCCTGGTCGTCGACGACCTCCAGTGGGCCGACCAGGCAAGCGTCACCCTGTGGGGACGCCTGGCCAGGTCGGCCCGGCAACTGCCACTGCTGCTGGTCGGCATGATGCGTCCGGTGCCGCAGCGAGACGACCTGCTGGCCCTCCGGCACGCGGTGGGCGTTGCCGCGCGTATCCAGCTCAGCGGGCTCACCGGGACGGCGGTGGCCGACCTGGTGGCGGCCCTGGCCGGCGGCAAGCCTGACGAGGAACTGCTGCGACTCGCCGACGGCGCCGCCGGCAACCCCCTCTACCTGACCGAGCTGGTCGACGCGCTCGCCCGCAGCTCCAGCCTGACCATCACCGACGCGGGAGCCGCCGCGCTGGCGAATGGTCCCGCACCGGGTTCCCTGTCGGCGGCGATAGCGGACCGGCTTGGCTTTGTTGCTGGGTCAGTACGTGAGGTGCTGCGGGCGGCGGCCCTGCTAGGCGTGGACTTTGCCGTGCCGGACCTGGCCACCGTGCTGGGCCGCGGCGTGGTGGACCTGATCCCAGCCATTGACGAGGCACGCGCCGCCGGCGTGCTGGCCGAATCTGGCAACAGCCTGGGGTTTCGGCACCCGATGATCCGGGCGGCGCTGTACGACGAGATGCCGGCGCCGGTCCGGGCCGCCTGGCACCGCGATGCCGGCCGCGCCCTCGCCGAGGGCGGTGCATCGGTGGACCGGGTGGCCCGGCAACTGCTGTCGGCAGTCGGCGGACCCGGCGGCACGACCGAACTAATGGATGAGTGGATGCTGCGCTGGCTGGCCCGCGCCGCGCCGTTGCTGGTCGGCCAGGCACCCCGGGCCGCGGCGGAACTCCTCCGCCAAGCGGTCGCGAGTTCCCCGGCCGGCTCGGCCGAGCACGACAGTCTCGTAAGCCGGCTGGCTGACGCTCTCTACCGAGTGGGCGATGTGGCCGGGGCCGAGCAGGTGGCGGACCGCGCGCTAGTGCATGCTGCCGAGCCCGATTTGCTCGTTGACCTGCACTGGACACTGGCGCAGTGCCGGCTCCGGAACGGCCGGTCCGCGGAATCCCTGGCCACGCTGAACCAGGCGCTGGCCTCCCCTGGGATCTCGGCCCGGCACCGCGCCCGGCTGCTGGTGCTTACCGCACGGACGCACAGCAACCTTGGCCAGGTCGAGACGGCCGGCCGGGTCGCCGCCACCGCGCTCACGGCGGCCGCGGAGACGGCCGACGACTGGGCTATCGGCTGGGCGTTGCACGTGCTGACCATCGTGGCCGTGATGCAGGGGCGGATGACTGACGCGCTGCCGCTGTTCGACCGGGCCCTGGCGGTGACCCAGGCTGACCCGGCACTGACCGACCTGCGGCTGCTGCTGCAGATCAACCAGGCCATCACGCTCGGCGACCTCGACCGCTACGAAGACGCGTTCACTGCCGCCCGCCAGGCGCGCGAGCTCGCCGACCGGGCCGGCACCGTGATCCGGCTGGGTCAGGCGCACAGCGCCCTGGGTCAGCTGCTGTTCCACACCGGGCGGTGGGACGAGGCGCTGGCTGAGGTGGGGGTCCTGCACGAGGACCTGAAGGAACCCGGCGCGGCCTGCTGCGATCACGGCGTCGCCGCCGTGATCCGCTTCCACCGCGGCGAGACCGCCGCTGGCCGCTGCCACCTCGCCGCCGCTGCCCCGCACGCCCAGCGGATCGGCAACCGGGTCGTCGGCCCGCTGGCCCTGGCCCGCAGCCTGGACGCCGAGCAGGCCGGCACGCTGCCGGAAGCGCTGGCCGTGCTGACCGCCGGGTTCGCGGACGACGCGGAAGAACTCGAGGAGATCGAGGACCTGCTGGCCGATGCGGTCCGGCTCGCCACGACGATCGGTGACCTCGACACCGCGAAGACCCTCGCCGGCCACGCCGAGGCCCTGGCCGGCGAATCAGGGATTCCGCACCGGCAGGCGAACGCGCTCTACTGCCGCGGGTTGCTGGACCACGATGCCGCCCTGCTGCTCAGCGCCGCGAAACGCTATGGTGACGCGACCCGGCCGCTGCTGAGCGCGAAGGCGCTGGAGGCCGCTGCTGAGGCCTTTGTCGACAGCGGCGACCGCAGCCAGGCCCGGGCCGCGTTCACCCGTGCCGTGGAGGTCTATACCTCGCTCGGTGCGGCCAGCGACGTCGCCCAGTTGCAGGCCAGGTTCCGCGCGCATGGCATCCGCCGCGGCCCGCGCTCGAAACACCGGCAGGCGCGCCGGGGCTGGGACAGCCTCACGCCGACCGAGACCAAGATCGCCGCGCTCGTCGTGGAGGGATTGTCCAACCCGCAGATCGCCGCCGGGCTGTTCCTGTCCCGGCGGACGGTCGCGACACACGTCTCGCACATCCTGAAGAAGCTCGACGTCAATTCGCGCATAGACATCGCCCGCGAGGCAGCCCTCCGCACCACCGCACTAGGTTGACCACACACCGGGGTAACCCGGCGGGATGACCACACCGGAGTGACTGCGACGGACGACCGCACCGGGCGACCCCGCCGGGTGACCGCACCGGGGTAAGCCAGCCGAGGTGACCGCACTGGGCGAGCGCACCGGGATGACACCGCCAGGTGACCCCGCCGTGCGACTGCGACGGACGACCGCACCGGGACAACCGCACCGGGTGGGAATCCCGGCGGAGCGACCGCACCGAGGTGACCCTGCCGGGATGACCGCACCGAGGTGACCCTGCCGGGATGACCGCACCGGGATGACCGCACCGGGATGACCGCACCGGAAAGGGACCCCGGCGGGGTGACCCCGCCAGGTGACCGCACCGAGGTGACCGCACCGAGGTGACCCTGCCGAGGTGACCCCGCCGGGCGACTGTGCCGGGTTGACCGCGCCGGGTGATTGCACCGGATGATCGCGCCGGGTGATCGCTCATGGACTGGGTCAGGTTCGCTGGGCGTGTCCCGTGGGTCCGGCCGGGAAGGGCGGGAAGACCCACGGAACACGTCCAGGTATTTCATGCCCCGTGGGTCCGCCGGGGGATGAAGACCCACGGGACACGTTCTGGTGACCCTGCCGGGCGACTGCTCCGGGTTGACCGCGCCGGGTGATCGCTCATGGACTGGGTCAGGTTCGCTGGGCGTGTCCCGTGGGTCCGGCCGGGAAGGGCGGGAAGACCCACGGAACACGTCCAGGTATTTCATGCCCCGTGGGTCCGCCGGGGGATGAAGACCCACGGGACACGTCCTAGTACCAGGGACGCCCGCATCTGCCCGCGACGCGAGCCAGCGATCTGCGTTCGCCCTGGGGAGCACGGCCGCCCTGCGCGGTGCGGCCGGCCTGAGGGTTACGATCGCCCTGCGCGGTGCGATCGTCGCCCTCGTCAAGATCGTCTTCGGGTGCGAGCGTGAAGTACACAGCCTTGCCCGCGGGAGTCCGGTAGAACCCCCAGTCCGTGGACAGGCTGGCGACCAGCATCAGGCCGCGGCCGGCCTCCGCGTCGGGCGGCGTGTCCACCGGCACCGGGTCGGACCGCGACGTGTCGTGGACCTCAACACGCATCTGGTCGCTGGCCCAGGTGATGATGAGCAGAACCGTCTCATTGTCGTCCGCCTCGTGCGTGATGGCATTGGTCACCAGTTCGCTGGTGAGCAGAACTGCGACGTGGGGGTCAATGGGGACTTGCCAGGCCTCGATGGCCGCCCGGACGTGGCTGCGTGCTTCGCCCGCTGCGGCCGGGCCTGCTAACAGGGGTATGCGGAGCGGTCGGTGCACCGTAGTGCGGATCGGCGCCATCATGGCCATCTTGTTTCCTTGCCAAGCCAGTTCGAGCCGGGTCGGGAGAGCGCAAGTTGCGCTGCGCGCCCATCCCGTGGGATCGGATCAAGCTGCCGGCACCGGCAGTGGAGCCCGGTGATTGCACTGCAAATACTTCCGCAAGTTTCACTGCGAGACATCGGTCGGCTGACGTATATACGAAGCCACCAGGGAGCCGGGCGCGGAGTGGGGCACGTACCGGTTCGCGGGGCGGCGGAATGAGCCCGCGCACGCCGCTCGCCGGACACCAGACGCCGTCGGCCAGATACACCAGGTGGCGTCACCGTTCAGCGGACCAGGCCAGGTGGATCGGCGTGTGATCAATGGCAGCTTCGACGAGGCCGGGCAGGCCCTCAGCGGCTCCACCGAGCACGCCGCGGCGAGTCAGCCCCGGCGCATGCGAAGCCACCGCACCTCACTGGAACAGCTACTCCTGGCCGCCGCACCAGGCTGGAAAGAGCTACTCCTGGCCGCCGCACCAGGTTGAGGCAGCTACTCCCGGGCCGCGTCGGGCTGGTGATGGGCCGACCGGGTGCCCTCCGTGTGCCGCCGGGCGACCTCCATCGCCTTCTCCGCGTCGCCCGCCTCCACCGCGTCGATCAGCTCCTGGTGCTCCGCCCACGACACCTGGGCGCGCAGCGGCGCGACGATCCGGTAGTACCAGCGGACGCGCCGGCTCACGATGGAGGCCAGCTGGGCAAGCACGGCATTGCCCGCCAGGTTCGCGAGTTCGGCGTGAAACTCATTGTTGGCGGCCACGATGCGCTCCGTGTCCCCGGATGCGACCGCGACCTCGCCGTCCCGCCAGATCGCCCGGAGCCGGGCTGCCGCCCCGGCACCTGCCGAACGCGCGGCCAGCCGGGCTGTCTCAACCTCAAGCAATTCCCGGACGTCCAGCAGTTCGTCCACTTCCTGGTCGGTGGGCACGTGGACGAACGCGCCCTGGCTGGGCCGAAGGTCGACCCAGCCCTCGGCTTCCAGGCGGTGCAGCGCCTCACGGACCGGCTGACGGCTCACGCCCAGCTGGCGGGCTAGCTCAGTCTCCACCAGGTGCTCGCCGGCTTCGAGCCTGCCACCGACAACCAGCTCCACCAGCGCCTCATAAACCGACTGCCGCAGCGGCACCGGACGTGGCACCGGGGTAATGGCCATCGCCCGGCCCGCTGATCCCGCATCTATGGTCATGCCGATCTCCCCACGACCCTGATTTAGCATATCGGCGGCTGTATGCAAAATGCAGCCGGTGGCCCATGGCTGGCCCGCGCACGAAACGTCAGGTGGACCGCATAGCCGGGCACGAAACGTCGAGCCGCCACGGAACGTCAAGCCCTGCCGCTCAGCCGCGCGCGGCACGCCTCGGCGATATCGCCGATATTGATCTGCTGGAGCATCTGCTCGTGCCGGTGATCGTCCGGGTCGAGCGTCCGAAGGGCCTGCGCATAGGCACGCCGCGCCGCTGGCACGTCGCCGAGAGCATCGTAACTACGGCCGAGGGTGAACGCTGCGAGCGTGAACGTGGCGTCGGTGTAGAGCGCGCGGCGAAGCGCGGCGACGGCTTGGGCCGGCTCACCCGCCGACAGGGCGACGAGGCCCTGGACGAAGTGCGCGTCGGCATCAAGCTGGTTATCGACGAGCAGCGACGCCACTATGGCCCGCGCCTCATCGTAGTCACCCCTGTCGGCGGCCTGCAGCGCCGCCGACAGCCGCCGCTCGCGCGTCAAGGGCTCATCCTGGCGGCCGAGCGGCCGGCGCAGCGGGCGCTGCGCCGGCCGCGGCTGCGTTCCGGCCCGAGCTGCCGGCGCCGGCAGCTCGGGCCGGCTGACCCGGGCCACCGGCGGTCCGGCCGTCCGCTGCAGGGCGTCCGCGGCACCGAGCACGAGCATGCCGCCCGGGCGCAATGACCGTCTGAGCAGCTCGATCACGCGTTCGACGAGCGGTGGATCGAAGTAGATGAGCACGTTCCGGCAGGCGACGACGTCGAAACCGGCCTCACCGAGCGGCGGGATCGGATCGCGGGCGAGGTTGTGGCGGCGAAAGCGCACCAACCTGCGCAACCGCTCGCCGACGCAGTACGTGTTGTCGGCCTGCCGTTCGAGGTAGCGCTGGCGCAGCGGCGCCTCCAGGCCGTGCACCGCCCGCTCGCGGTACCGCCCCGCTGCGGCGGCGGCGAGTGCGGCGCCGGAGATGTCCGTGCCGAGCACGTCGACCGTGGCCGGGGCCGGGGCGAACGCCTCGGCGGCCAGCAGCGCCAGCGTGTAGGCCTCCTCACCGCTGGCGCACCCAGCACTCCACACCCGGATATGTCCCGATCCTGCTGCGCGGGCACTCCGCAGGAGGCTGCCCCAGGGGATCGTGTCGAGCTGGTGCCGGCTTCTGACGAAGGCGGTCTCCTGGACTGTCACCTCGTCGATCAGCCGGCCCATGAGATCCGGGCCGCGCGCCGGATCCGAGATCGCACGCAAGAAGTCGCCCGGATCGAGCCCAGCGGCGACCCGGCTCAGCGCGGCCCGCAAAGCGGGCCGCCGCGACGCCGGCAGCGTGACCCCGATCTCCCCGCGGACGAGTTCCGCGATGTCAGCGAGGGACCTGTCCACCGCGGGGGAACTGTCTCCGGCCGGAGAACTCCTCACGGCGTGCCCGGAAGCGGCTCGTGGCTCAGCCCCAGCAAACAGGCGGCGATGCCACCAGGGGACAGCACGACCTCGACCCCGAGGTCGATCGCGGCCTTCGGCATCCCGTCCACTACCGACGACTCATGGTCCTGCGCGATCGCAAGCCCGCCACTGCGGCGTACCGCCGCCGCGCCGGCCGCGCCGTCGCGGCCCATCCCGCTGAGCACGATGGCCACCCCCGCCATGCCCGCCACGGTGGCGATGCTCTGGAGCAGCACGTCGCCGGACGGTCGGTGCCGCCCGGCGACAAGGTGCCGGTCGAGAGCCAAGCTCCCGATGACCGTGAGCTTGAGGTGTGCCCCCTCCGGCGCGATCCAGGCGCCACGGCCTGCCCGCATCCCGTCCGCCGCCATACCCACTGGCAACCGGACAGTCTGGTCGAGCCAGCGGACCAGGCCCTCGGTGAATCCAGCGGAGATGTGCTGCACGACGAGGATCGGGATCGGGTAGTCGGCCGGGAGCGCCTCAAGCAAGCGGGCCAGGATCTGCGGGCCGCCGGTGGACGCGCAGATGCCGATCACGGACGCGTGACGTCGCAGGCCGGACACCGGGGCCCCGCCCGTGAGCCGGGCCCGCGGATGACGGATCACCAGCACCCGGCTGAGCACCTTGACCCGCTGCCGGAACGCGGCACCTGCGACACCCGCCGGATCACGCAGATCGAGGTCATTCTTGGCGATGGCATCGAGCGCTCCCGCGGCGAGCGCGGCTGCCGTCTTGTCGCTCCGGGGACCGACGTGGGCGGACAGCACGAGGATCGGCACCGGCCGGGAACCCATGATCAGCTCGACCGCCTCCAGCCCGTCCCGGCCGGGCAGCCCGACGTCCATGGTGACGAGGTCGGGCTTGATGAGGGGCAGCGCGGCAATCGCCTCCTCGGCGGTTACGCAGACCGCGACGACCGTGATGTCGCCGTCGTACTCAAGCGTCCGGCGCAGCGCGGTCGCGTACACCTGGGAGTCCTCGCAGATCAGCACGCGCAGCCCGGTCACCCTGTCACCGGCCGACGAGCCGCTCGACCGTCGCGAGCAGGGTCTGCTGGTCGAAGCTCGGCTTCGCCATGTAGGCATCCGCGCCCGCCTCAATCCCCCGGCGCCGGTCGTCATCGGATCCGAGTGACGTGATGATCACGACCGGCAACGATGAACGCGCCGCGTCGGCCCGGATCGCGCGGGTCAATTCGAGCCCGTTGACTTCGGGCATCTCAAGATCGGTGATCACGAGCGCGATCTCCGCGTCGCGATCGAGGGCGGACAGCGCGTCACGCCCATCGCGCGCGGTTACCACGGGATAGCCGGCCGCCTCCAGAATGCTGCGCTGAAGCTCGCGGACGGTGAACGAATCCTCGACCACGAGAATCTTGGGAGCTACCCCGGGCCCCGTGGCCAGCGGCACGTTCCGCGAGGCCCGCCTGAGCCGCCGGGTGAGCACGGCCGGCTCGACGAGAAGAGCGATCCGGCCATCGCCCAGGATGGCGCTGCCGAGATAACCCTCGATGCTGCCGAGCAGCGGGCCGAGCGGCTTGACCACCACCTCCTCCTCGCCAAGGAGCGCGTCGCAGATCACCACGGCCCGGCGGCCACCCACCGAGATGACGAAGGCGGGAGACTGAGCGGCCAGAGGCGTCGCTGCCACGCCGATGAGGGCAGCGAAGTCGGCGACCGGCAGGACCCGTCCATGGACCTCAAGGGCAGGCCGACCTTCGAGCGTGAGGGTCTCGGATACCGTCAGGGCCCTCTCCACCGCGGCCAGCGGCACGCCGTACGGTGCCCCGCCGCGTTCCAGCAGCAGCACACTGAGCAGGGCCAGCGCGAGCGGAAGCAGCAGGATGACCTTCATGCCCTGGCCGGGCTGGCTGCGGACCTCAAGCGTCCCGCCCAGGGACTGCACGTAGGCCTTGACGGCGTCCAGGCCGACGCCGCGGCCCGCGAGCTCGGTCACCTCGGTCGCGGTCGAGTACCCCGGGCGCGCGAGCACGTCTGTGAGCGAGCCCTCGCGCCGTGCCTCCTCGATCACTTCCGGCGAGACACCCCGGCCATCGTCGGTGACCACGATCTCAACGAGGCTGCCGCGTGGCACGGCGCGGACCTCGATGCGCCCGCGTGCGGGCTTGCCAGCGAGCTTGCGCTCCGCCGGGGACTCGATGCCATGGTTGACGGCATTGCGCAGCAAGTGCACCAGCGGCTCGGACAAGCTCTCCAGAATCACCCGGTCGATTTCCGTTTCAGCGCCCGTGACCACCAACTCGATGGCCTTCCCGGTGGCATGGCCGAGATCCCTGACCGCGCGGGGCAGCGATACGGTGATCACCGAGAGCGGGAGCGTCCGCATGCCGACCGCAGCACCCTTGAGGTCGTCAAGCATCCGGTCGCTGGCACTGAGCACATCGGCGACCTCCTCGGATACCCGAGTCACCGCACCCAGCGAATGAGTCAGCCTGCGCCGGTTCTGCATGACCTCGCCGACAACGTCGAGCAGGTGATCAATCTGCTCGGCCGGCACCCGCAGCGAGCGCCGCTCGACCTGCGGACGGCGAGCAGCCTCCCGGCCCGCCCGGGCAGGTGCTGCTGGGTCAGCGGCCCCCCCGGGCGGCACGTTCGCCTCGGCCGCGCCGGTCACCCCCCGCGCACTGCTCACCCCCCGCGCACTGCTCACCCCCGGCGCACTGCTCACCCCCGGCGCGTCATTCACGTCAGGCGCAGCGCTCACCTCCGGCACGCCATTTACCTCAGGCGTACTGCTTACCCCCAGCGCACTGCTTACCCCCCGTGCGCCGGTCACCCCCAGCGCGCCGCTCACCCCCCGTGCGCCGGTCACCCCCAGCGCGCTGCTCACCTCAGTCGCGCTGCTCACCCCGGCTGCGTGCGCATCGGCGTTACCCGCGGCCCTCCCCGGCCGGACCGCCCGGCTTCCCGCCAGCTCGTCGAGGAGGTCGTCAATGGGTACCCCGGCCCCGGTGACCTGCGCCCGCAGCGCGGTGGTCGCACGCAGCAGCGGCGCGGCGATTTCAGGTGGGAACACTCCCGCGTCGCGCACGCTTTGCAGAACGTCCTCGACGGCGTGGCCCAGGGCACGGATGTCGTCGAAGCCGAGCATCGCGGCCGAGCCCTTGATCGTGTGCGCGTTGCGGAACAGTGCGTCGACGGTCTCCACGCCGGCATTCCCTGACTCGATATCGAGCAGCGCCGTGTCCATCTGGTCGAGCCGCATGACCGCCTCATCACGGAAGATGCCGGTGAGCTCGGTCTGGAACTCAGGGTCCAGCCCGCTCACTGCGGCGTCCCGTCGAGCGAATCGAATACCCGCGGCACGTCGATGACGCCGACCAGGCCACCATCAGCGAGCGTGGCCCCCAGCAGCAGGTCGGACTCCGTCTCCTCGGCCGGGTCGGGCAGCTCGCCGACCCAGGTCACCTCGTTGATCGCGAACCCCGCCTCGCGGTCACCGGCCTCGGCAACCAGCAGGCGGCCCGGCGGTGCGGCCCGCGGTACCCCCAGCAGGAACCCGAGGTCGAGGACCGGCAGGATCCGCCCGCGCAGATTCCGGACACCAAGCACCTCCGGCCCCGATCCCGGGACGGGCGTCACCGCGCCGAGGTCGGCCACCTCGCGCACGTGCTCCACAGGTATCGCGTAAGCCTCCGCGGCCAACAGCAGCCGCACATAAACGCTCACGGCGGCGCTCCCCGCCGTCTTCTCGCAGGGCGCCTTCCAGCTCAGCCACCAGCGTTTCCAGCCGCTCGGCGACGGTCGCCCGATCCCGCTGCTCGGTCGCGAGATGATCCGCCGCCTCGCGGATCTGCTGGATCGCGCTCTCAACCTGGTCAGCCGCTGATTTCTGCTGCTGGGTGGCGAGGATCGACTCCTCGAGCATGGTCGCCGTCGACGCCATCAGGTCGCCGACCTCACGGGCCTGGCGGGTGCCCTGCTCGGTCGCCATGATCGTGGCGTTTGTCTCGTCCTGCACCCCCGTGACAATCGCGGTGATGGAATCGGTCGACTGGATCGACCGTTCCGCGAGCTTCCGCACCTCGGCCGCGACGACAGCGAACCCCTTGCCCGCCTCACCGGCCCGGGCGGCCTCGATGGCCGCGTTCAGCGCGAGCAGGCTGGTCTGTCCGGCGATATCCTTGATCAGCTCAAGGATCGAGCCGATCTTTTGCGCACGCTCGCCGAGTGAGACCGCCCGCTCCGCGATCGTCTCGACCTTCTCCTGCATGTCACGCATGGTGTCGCCGGTCCGCTCGGCCGCTTTGGCCACGGCGTGCGCGTTGTCAGCGATCGAGCCGGCCGTGGCGGCCAGCTCCTCGATCGTCGCGGACGTCTCCGCCACCGCCGAGGATTGCTCGTTGGTCGCCGCCGCCCCATCCCGCGCCGCGGAGCGCAACTCACCCGCGACCTCAGCGAGGACTCCCGCCGTGGACCGGATACGGGCAAAAAGCTTGCTGAGCCGCGCCAGCGCGGCCGTCCGCTCTTCCGACCGGTCGAGCGACTGACTGATTACCTGCAGCGTGAAGAACGAGAATGCGGCGCCGACCAGGACGGCGAGGATCGCCGCCAGCACCCCGGTCACGAACGCCTGGCGGCCCGCTGATTGGGCTTCCGCCTCCGCCGCGGCCGCGCGCTGTGCCTGGGCACTGCTGAGCCGGCCCAGCGGCCCCAGGATCCCCGGCTCGGCCGCGCTCATCCGTGCGGCGGCCGCGCGCTCCCGCACCCGGGTTGTTCCGGCGTCCGGCCTGATCTGCGTGAACACGCTGAAGAGCCGCTGGTTTCCGGCTTCCGCCTGCGCCCGGAAGCGAGACTCGGCGGCGGTGTCGGCGACACCGGATGCCGATATCAGAGCCGTGAACTGCTGGCGCTCGGCCTGCACCTCTTTGAGCACCGACCGCGAGACGAAGACGTACTCGCGCATCGACTCGCGCTCATGCCAGAAGGTCGCGACCAGGGACTCCGTGATCGTCGCGTCGGCGTGCGCGTCGACCGCCACGTCCCATTGGGCGAGGGCGTGCTCGTAGCGCCAGATCGTCACGCCCACCGCAGCCGCGATCACGATGATGGCTGCCACGCTCACCGCGGTGACGCGCCGCGCCGGTCCCCTCAGCAGCTCTTTCGTCAGCACTTCTGCGCTCCCTGCCGCGTTGTGCGGGCCATCCCGGCCGGTGCCGGCCGTTATCTCGAATCTACCCAGGTATTACGCAACGTAGCGCTTAGTGACGCTTAGTGTATCGGTGGCGGGAGCATGGACCCAGGGTTCCAGCGGCTGGGGCGGCCCGGAGATCAGCGTGCGGGGCTAGTCAGCAAGCCCATCGGGCTGGTAAACGGGACACCAACTGCACCTGAAACAAAAGATTCAGAAACAGTAAGTTCCTGCCCCCACCTACAACCGCGCAGATCGTTGCTTCCTCGCTACCCGCAGCATGATCCGGCATCGTCCTAGGGTGCTCCCACGGTGGGCGGTCACAGCCATCTCAACGCGATGACCTGCTAAATCAGCGAAATCCGCAGCATGCTCCCCAACCTGGCAGCTTCCGGCCAACCCAGCACAACGGCCGCCGGGAATGGCCAACGGAGAACTAATTATCCATGTACAACTGGTAAAGAACTGGTAAGTTCCATCTGTCGCGAAGCACAGAATTGCGCTTATGCGCTGTGACTCAGCGTGATCCCGGGCTGGAATGCGGAGGGGCGGCGCCCGGGCAGCGTGCGGCCATCGCCGACGACACCGTGGGGCTCGCAGGAGAGGTGGATGGCTTCCAGATGACCTCATCGCCGCCGCAACCGCGTACCGTGGCCGTCGTACTGGCCGGCGGCACGGGGGCCAGGATCGGCCTGGACATCCCCAAGCAGCTGCTCAAGATCGCTGGGAAGACGATCCTCGAGCACACGCTGGATGCCTTCGAGGCTCATCCCGCGGTGGACGAGATCCTCGTCGTGATGGCCGTGGGCCATGCCCCCGAGGCGCAGCGGCTGGTCACCCGCGGCGGCTACCGCAAGGTGTCCCAGGTGCTCGACGGCGGCGCGGACCGCGCCGCGTCGACAGCGAAGGCCATTGCCGCGCTGGACCAGTCCCACCCGCCCGGCTGGGACGGCAATGTCCTCTTCCACGACGCCGTGCGCCCGCTGATCGAGCCGCGGATCATTGCCGACTGCGTCGCGGCCCTGCGCATCTACAGCGCCGTGGACGTCGCCATCCCCTGCGTCGACACGGTGATCACCGTGGATGAGGGCAGCATCATCACCGGGATCCCGCCCCGCGAGCGGCTGCGCCGCGGGCAGACCCCGCAGGGATTCCGGCTGTCGGTGATCCGGCGCGCGTACGAACTCGCCCGCGCCGACCCGGACTTCAGCCAGCACCCGGCAACCGACGATTGCGGCGTTGTCCTGCGCTACCTGCCTGAGACACCGATCTATGTCGTCCCGGGCAGCGAGCACAACATGAAGGTGACGCACCCGGTGGACGTCTACATCGCGGACAAGCTCTTCCAGCTCGCCTCCGACGACGGCCCTCCCCCGGTGTCGGCCGATGAGTACCGGTGCCGGCTCGCCGGCCGGACGCTGGTCGTGTTCGGCGGGAGCTACGGCATCGGCGCCGACGTCTGCGAGACCGCCCGCCAGCACGGCGCCCGGGTGTTCTCGTTCAGCCGCTCGCAGACCGGCACGCACGTCGAGAACCCAGCCGACGTCGAGGCGGCGCTGCGGCAGGCGCACGACGCGACCGGCCGCATCGATTTCGTCGTCAACACGGCGGGGGTGCTGTGCACCGGCAATCTCGCCGACACCGATCCGGCGGCGATCGCGGAGACCGTCAGGGTCAACTACCTGGGTCCGGTCACCATCGCCCAGGCAGCGGTCGGCTACCTGGCCCGGACCCGGGGGCATCTGCTGCTCTACACCTCCAGCTCCTACACCCGGGGCCGGGCCGGGTACAGCCTGTACTCCTCGACCAAGGCCGCGGTGGTCAACCTGACCCAGGCGCTGGCCGACGAGTGGTCGGAGATGGGCGTCAAGGTGAACTGCGTCAACCCGGAGCGCACCCAGACACCTATGCGGCTGCGCGCCTTCGGCGTCGAGCCGCCTGGCACGCTGCTGTCATCCCGGGCAGTCGCCCTCACTTCGATCAACGTGCTGGTGTCCGGCCTGACCGGGCACGTGATCGATGTCCGGCGCATCGACCCGCTCAATGGCACCGCGAAGAGCCCGCGCGCCCCGGAAGTAGTCAGCCTGCCCGCCCAGGAACTGGTGCCCAACGGAGAAATCGCTGGAGCGAGCCGTGCCGCACGCCGATAAGACCGGTAATCGACTGACGGCCGCGCTGGTGGCGGCGGCGCTGCTGATCTCCTACCCCTTGCTCTTTGTCGCCGCGGCGCTCCCTTCCGGCCGGCACGACCGGATGCTGGCCTGCTGGCTGTTCCTGGCGCTGGCGGTTATCAGCTACCTGGCCGAGGTCTCGGCGCCGCGGGCATCGCCCTACGTGGCGAACCTGCTGAACTGGGTCCAGCTGGGGCTGCCGCTGCGCTTCGCCTTCCGGGAGATGGCGCTGGTCATCCTGCTGGTCCGGGCCCGGCCGGGAAGCTCAGCCGAGGTAGCGCTGTTCGCCGGGGGGCTGGTCGGGCTGCATGCCATCCGGGGGGGCCACTCCGCGCTGGCGACCTACGTGAACCAGCGCCGGGTGCTGCCGGTGGTGACCCGCAACCTCGACCTCAGCGAACTGCGGATCCCGGACGCCCCACCACGGTTGCTGGCCGTGGAGCACACCAGGAAATTGCTCTACCTCGACGCGGCGCCGGTGGCCGGCGGCCTGGTGTCGGCGCTGACCGCCAGCATGGCGTGGGCGCTGGGCGGGGTTACCCTGGCGCTCGCGGCCGGTGCCGCCGGCTGCGTGATCATGGCGGTGCACGCCCGCCGCAACGCCCACCTGGGTAACAAGGCCCGCATCCTGTCCACCGTGAACCAGCAGGTCCGGACCCACCGCCCGCAGGTGGTGCTCTATTTCAGCGGAGCCCGCGACGCGGTGTACCAGGTCAACATGTGGCTGACCACGCTGGCCCGGCTGGACCGCCCGGCGGTGATCATCATGCGGGAACGCTGGATGGTTCCGCTGCTCGGGCGGACCAGCCTGCCCGTCGTCTGCCTGGACGGCATGGTCGACCTGCTGAACTTCCCGCTGCCCAGCGTCCGGGTCGCGCTGTTCCCGGCCAATACCGCGAAAAACCTGCACGAACTCCGGCTGGCCGGCATCGGGCATGTCTTCATCGGCCACGGGGACAGCGACAAGGCCGCCAGCGTCAACCCGTTCGCCAAGGCGTACGACCAGGTGTGGGTGGCCGGGCAGGCAGGCCGGGACCGCTTTCTGCGGGCCCGGGTCGGCGTGCGGGACGAGGACATCGTCGAGGTCGGCCGGCCGCAGCTCGCCGAACTGGCCACCCAGGCCAGCGGCCGCGCCGACCGGATGTTCACCGTGCTGTACGCGCCGACCTGGGAGGGCTGGCTGGAAGACCAGCAGCACACCTCGCTGGCCGCGATGGGGGCACGGATCGTCCGCGCGCTGATTGGCTGCGGCCCGCAGCTGCGGGTGCTCTACAAACCGCACCCGCTGACCGGGACCCGCGACAGCCGGGCACTGAAGGCACACAACGAGATCGTCGCCCTGATCGAGGAAGCCAACCGGCAGCGCGAAGCCGGCGGAGGCTGGGCCCGGGAGGCAGCCGCCGGTGCCACCGCCCGCGACGCCGCCGCCACCGAGATGACCCGGACCAGGGAGCGGCTGCGCGAACTCAGCGGAGAGGGCAAGATCGTCGGCAGCCCAGCCGGGCGCGGCGGCGAGACCGACTACGCCATGCTGTCGCGCGACAGCAAGCCCGACCCGGCCCGCGACGCCGAATGGCAGCAGGCTGCCGACGCCTGGCATGCGGCCTACTGGGATTCGCAGGGCTGGTGGCAGCATCGGGTGGTGACCGGGCCGCTGCCGGCGCTCTATGCCTGCTTCAACCGGAGCGACCTGCTGATCAGCGACATCTCCAGCGTGGTGGCCGACTTCGTGGCCACCGGCAAGCCGTACGCGGTCACCAATCCGGACAGCCACGGCGACGCGGAGTTCCGCGCGGAATACCCGACCGCCGCCGCCGGCTACCTGCTCAGCAGGGACTGCGCGGAACTGCCCGAGATCATCGAGCAGGCCGCCAGCGCCGGAGACGACCGGCTCGCGGCCGCCCGGCAGGAACTCAAGCGGTACCTGCTCGGCCCCGACTCACCCCCGGCGCAAACCCGGTTCGCCGCCGCGATCGAGGCCCTGATCAGCCAGGTCGAGAACGCCGCCACGGCGGCAGGCAACTCCGCCGCAGCCGTAGCCAACTCCGCCGCCGCGGCCGACCTGGCCGGGCCCCCCGCCGAGGCGGTGCAGGTGCCCCGCGACCTCGCGGAGGCCGTGGACATGACCCAGGACATGGCCCAGGACCCCGAGACGGTGGGCCTGGCCCGCGACCCCGCCGAGGCACCCGACCTGGCTGGGGATCCCGCGGGTACCTGACGCGCTTGACGGCGGATCTGGGTCATGAGCAACCCGGTACTTCCGTTTGGCGGGAGATTTGGGACGATGGGCGGATGACAACTCAGGTGCGGGGCGTCGTCGCCCTCGGCAAGGGTGCCCCAGTCCAGGTCAAGACCGTGCTGGTGCCCGATCCCGGTCCCGGTGAAGCCCTGGTGCGGGTGCAGGCGTGCGGCGTCTGCCATACCGACCTGCATTACCGCGAGGGAGGCATCGGGGACGACTTCCCCTACCTGCTCGGGCACGAGGCAGCCGGGGTGGTGGAGGCGGTCGGCAGCGACGTGACCAACGTCGCGCCGGGCGATTTCGTCATCCTGAACTGGCGCGCGGTGTGCGGCCAGTGCCGCGCCTGCAAGCGAGGCAGGCCCTGGTACTGCTTCAACACGCACAACGCCTGGCAGAAGATGACCCTGGACGACGGCACGCGGCTGTCCCCCGCACTGGGCATCGGCGCCTTCGTGGAGCAGACGCTGGTCGCCGCGGGACAGTGCACCAAGGTGGACCCGGCCACCCCGCCTGAGGTGGCGGGCCTGCTCGGCTGCGGCGTGATGGCGGGACTCGGCGCCGCGATCAACACGGCGCCGGTGCGGCTGGGCGACACGGTCGCCGTGATCGGCTGCGGCGGAGTCGGCAACGCCGCGGTGCTCGGCGCCCAGCTGGCCGGGGCGCGGACGATCATCGCGGTGGACATCGACCCGCGCAAGCTGGAGTGGGCCAGGGACTTCGGCGCCACCCACGTGATCAACTCGCGGGAGGAAGACCCGGTCGACGGCATCCGGGACCTGACCGGCGGGCACGGGGCCGACGTGGTGATCGAGGCGATCGGCCGCCCGGAGACCTACCATCAGGCGTTCTACGCCCGGGACCTGGCCGGGACGGTGGTGCTCGTCGGCGTGCCGACCCCGGAGATGCGGATCGACCTGCCGCTGCTGGACTTCTTCGGCCGCGGCGGCGCGCTCAAGTCATCCTGGTACGGCGACTGCCTGCCCGAACGCGACTTCCCCCTGCTCACCGACCTGTACCTGCAGGGCCGTCTGCCGCTGGAGAAGTTCGTGTCGGAGACCATCGGGCTGGACGACGTCGAGGAGGCGTTCGCCAAGATGCAGCGCGGTGAGGTGCTCCGTTCCGTGGTGAAACTCTGACCGAACCACCCGCCCGGATCGCGATGTGGTCCGGGCCGCGCACCGTATCCACCGCGCTGCTGCGGTCGTGGGAGAACCGCCCCGACAGCGTCGTCGTGGACGAGCCGCTCTATGCGTTCTACCTGCGGCGCACCAGCATTGAGCATCCCGGCCGCCGCGCGATCATGCTTTCCCAGCCGCACGATTGGCCGACCGTACTGCGCGATCTCACCAGCGCGGCCTTGCCGGCCGGGCGGACCGTCTACTACCAGAAGCACATGACGCACCACCTGCTGCCGGAAGTGGACCGGAGCGCCCTGGCGGCGTTGCGGCATGCCCACCTGATCCGCGATCCAGCTGAGCTGCTGGCCTCCTACGCCAAGGTGCGCGGCGAGCCGACGCTGGACGATCTCGGGCTGCGCCAGCAGGCGGAGATCTTCGACACATTCGGCGGCCCGGTCATTGACTCCCGCGACCTGCTGGAACGGCCCGAAGCGGTGCTGCGGGCCCTCTGCGCGGCGCTGGGCGTCCCGTTTGATCCGGCGATGCTGTGCTGGCCGCCGGGGCCGCGGGACACCGACGGGGTGTGGGGTCCTTACTGGTATGAGAGTGTCTGGCGGTCGACCGGGTTCGGGCCCTACCGGCCGCCGGCCGGCCCGCTGCCCGCGCGCCTGGTGCCGCTCGCCGAGCGGTGCCTGCCGTACTACGAGCGGCTCTACCCCTACCGGCTGACCGGTCTGGCCGGCCAGTCCGGCCGTTGACCGCCAGGGAGGCGCAGTGCTGCAGACCTTCGACGAGCGCAACCGTGATCTGCTCGTCAGCGTGCGCGGCGTGCTGGCGCACCGCGCTGAGGCGGCGGTCAGCCCGTTCGACTCCGCTGTACAGGGCGGCGACGCGGTCTGGGAGGGCCTGCGGCTGTATAACGGCCGGATCTTCCGGCTCACCGAGCACCTGGCCCGGCTGCGCCGCTCGGCGCTGGCGCTGGCCTTCACCGAGATTCCCTCCGACGAGGAGATCACCGCGGAGATCCGGCGCACCCTGCACGCGAACGGGATGACCGACAGCGTGCACATCCGGCTTACCCTGACCCGCGGGGTCAAGATCACCAGCGGGATGGACCCGCGGCTGAACCAGTCCGGCCCGACGCTGATCGTGCTGGCCGAGCACAAGCCCCCGGTGTACGACCAGACCGGCATCACGCTGATCACCGCCAGCGTGCGCCGGCCCGCGCCTGACGTGCTCGACCCGAAGATCCACCACAACAACCTGCTGACGTCCATCCTGGCCAAGATCGAGGCGAACGTGGCCGGCGCCGACGACGCGGTGCTGCTCGACCAGCGCGGGTTCGTGGCCGAGACCAACGCCACCCACCTGTTCCTGGTCACCGGTGGCGTGCTGGGCACGCCCACCGCCGCCGCCTGCCCGGAGGGCATCACCCGGGCCGCCGTGCTGGAACTGGCCGCCGGGGCAGGCATCCGCTGCGAGGTGGGCGACTACAGCCTGGCCCAGTTCTATGCCGCCGACGAGGTGTTCGTGACCGGGACCATGGGCGGCCTGGCCCCGGTCACCGCCCTGGACGGGCGCACCATCTCCGGAGGCTGGCCCGGCCCGGTGACGAAGCGGCTGACCGGGCTGTTCGGCGACCTGACCGCCCACTCCGGCGAGCCGGTCGTGTGACCTCAGGTTCTGTATCCACGGCGGCCACGGCAGAATGTGGCGCATGACGAAGGCGCAAGAGATTCCGTCCGTGGCCCTGCGCGGCGGCGGCAGCATCCCCCTGCTGGGGTTCGGCACATGGCAGATCCGGGGCCAGCGTGCCTATGACGCGGTGCGCACGGCGCTGGACGCCGGGTACCGGCACATCGACACGGCGACGATGTACGGCAACGAGGCTGAGGTCGGCCGGGCCCTGCGCGACAGTGACCTGGACCGCCGCGACGTGTTCGTGACGACCAAGCTGCCGCCCAGCAGCGCCGGCCAGGAGCGTGCCACCCTCACGGCGAGCCTGCGCGCGCTGGACACCGACCACGTCGACCTGTGGCTGGTGCACTGGGCGCCGGTCGCCAAGCAGCTCGTCCCCGTGTGGCGGGAGTTCCTGGCCCTCCAGGATGAGGGCAAGGCCCTGGCGGTGGGCGTCAGCAACTACTCGGTGGACCAGATCGATGTGCTGATCCGGGCCACCGAGCAGGCTCCGGCGGTCAACCAGATCCCATGGGCCCCGTCGCTGCATGACGCGGGCCTGCTCGCGGCCAGCCGTGAGCGGGGCGTGGTGGTGGAGGGCTACAGCCCGCTCAAGGGCACCAACCTGGCTGATCCGGCGCTCGTGGAGATCGCCGCCCGGCACGGCGTGACCCCGGCCCAGGTGGTGCTCCGCTGGCATATCGAGCACGAGGTGGTGGTGATCCCGAAGTCGGCGAACCCGGAGCGGATCGCCGCCAACATCGACCTGTTCGGGTTCGCGCTCACCGACGACGAGATCGCCCGCATCAACGGGCTGGCCGCCCGCTAGGCCGGTCAACGGCCTCCCGGCCCGCCAGTCCCCCGGGAAAGGAGCATCACGTGATCACCGGTATGCATGCGATCGTGTTCTCCGAGGAAGCCGAGCAGGTCCGCGGCTTCTTCAGCGATGTGCTCGGCTTCCCCTCGGTAGACGCGGGTGGCGGCTGGCTCATCTTCGCGCTCCCGCCGGCTGAACTGGCCGTGCATCCCGCCCATGGGGTCAGCCGCCACGAGCTGTACCTGATGTGCGACGACATCCATGCCACGCTGGCCGAACTGGCGGCCAAGGGCGTCGAGGCCACCGGCGAGGTCACCGACCAGGGCTGGGGACTGCTGTCGGCCATCCGGCTGCCCGACGGCGCGGAACTCCCGATCTACCAGCCCCGCCACCCATCTCCTCCAGCAACCGGGGTCTGAGCCAGCCCGGACCACAACAACGCGGTGCATTGTGCACGCAGGAGGGTCACCAGGCACCGCGCCGATTCCGCACCATGACAACGCGGTGCGTAGCGCGCGCATGAGGGTCACCAGGCACCGCGCTGATGGAGGGGCCGATGGAAAGCGGCCGGCCCGGGTGGCTAGCTGTCGTATTCGGCCAGCCGGGCGGCGAGGGTGGGCGCCAGCCCGGCTAGGACGCTGTAGGTGTCCACGAGGCCCTGAGCGCCGATGGTGATCTTGGCGGTCAGCGCCCCGACGCGCACGACGAGGGTCCGGTTGCGGTTGACGAGCCATGCCTCGTCGCCGATACCGGGCAGCGGATCGCCGAACCGCCGGGCCGGACCAGAGCTCAGGCCGCGCAGCGCGCCCACCGCCACGGTGACGCTGACTGTGACGCCGCTGCCCCGGTATATGACGGCGCCGCCGACCGGAGTCGTCAGGCCTATGCTGCGCACCGGCCGGCCGAGCGCCTCGGTGACCTCGGTGTCGGTGAGCAGCCGGGCCGCCGATAGCGGCGGCCGGCTGGCCAGATCCGCCAGAACCGCGGCAGCCGGGCCCGCCAGGTCCCCCCCAGTCCAATCGGCCGGGTCCGCCGCAGCCGGGCCCGGCAGGTCCGGCCCAGTCCAGCCGGCTGGGTCGGCTACGGCATGACCAGCCCGATCCCCTGCCGCTGGGCCGGCATCCACCGGCTGGCCAGCGGGGGTGATGTCGAGCAGCTTCATGGAGCGTGCGGCGACCCGCACATGTACCAGGTCCCCGAGCCCCAGGCGCCCGGAGAATCCCGGGCCGACAGCGAAGCTCCAGGCGCGGCGGCCGTCGTCAATGGCAATGCACGGCGTGTAGCTGTCGTCGTCCCCCGAACCGCCGTGCGCTACCCAGCGGGCGATCACCTGGCCGTCGAACTCGGTGACGCGCGGCTGGGCCATCCGGTAGGCCAGCGCCCGGAAGCCGCCCACCGCCCCGGCGGCCGCACCAGCCAGCAGCGTGCCCGGAACAAGGACACCAGCCGGGTCAGGCAGGAGCGAGGCCGGGTAGGCCAGCAGCGCGGCCCAGGCGCTCAGCGCGAGCAGCACGGCCGCGCGGCGGCGCACCGGGACCCCGGTGCGCCCGACGGTCACCAGCCGCCACAGGCCGTTGAGAGACGACCAGGCGGCGCGCGGCTGGCCCGTGCTCTCGTGCTCGCCGCTGACCCCAGCCCGGTACCCGGCGCGCCGGCCGCCCGGCGCGGCATGGGCCGGCCGCCCGTGGGTGAGTCCCGCGATGGGCACTGGGGCACCTCCCGCCACCGCGTAGGCGAGGTGCTTCAGCACCGGCGGGGGCACGACACCACCAACGACCCCGACGGCGAGAGAATCGCTTCGCGCCTGGGCCCAGCGGGCCAGGTCACCGCCAGACGTGCTCAGCCGCTCCCAGCGGCCCACCGCCCCGATCCATGAGGCGGGCAGGATCCAGGCCAGGAATCCGGTGCTGAGCGCAACCCAGGTGCCGCGGGAGTGGGCATGCACGGCGAGGTAGCCGACTACGCCGACCGCCACCGCGGCGGCCTGCAGGACCCGCCGGGTGCCCGCCGACAGCCGCGGACGGGTGAGTCCGCGTGCCCTCGCCTCGGCCCGGACGGCTTTCTCGAACGGGTCCCAGCAGCCCCGCACGTCCGCGGAGCACGCCTCGGCCAGGGCCTCGAAAGGAGCATCGTCGAGGACCGCCAGCCTGCTGCGGACATCCCGGAGAACCATCCGTTCTGCGGGGAAAAGGCCGGAATCGGGCGGCGGCGTGGCCGGCCGGCCGCAGCGCAGGTGCGTCGGCTCAGGCTCGGTCAGCACCAGGTAGCCCCGGGCGGCGAGGTCGAGGATCGTGGCCACATAGGCGGCACTATCGAGCCTGCAGCGGGTCACCGCGAAGTTAACCAGGGCGGGCGGGTCCTCAGCCGCGATCGCGGCGCTCTCGTCCATGCCCCCGCGCCTCCGTCCGCCTTGCTTCCGGCCGCAATTCCTGCGGCATAACCCACCTTCTTCGCTATAACGGATGCGCCCCCATCGAGAGATCTGTCTTGGTGGTGAATCCACGGTGAACAAGACTGAGCGGCGGCCAGGGCGGGTTCACCAGTTCGAGGTGAAGCGCCCCGGGCCGGCGTGCACGGCGCGCAGGCCAGATCACCAGCGGGCTGCGGGCTCGCTGGGAATCTTGTCGGGATTGCCTGGTGTGCCCGGGTGGCCGGCCTACCATGACGACGCACGCTGGACGCGGCCGGCGGGTCCGCCGCTGACCGGGTCGGCGTCGAGCGGCAGGGATGGGCATGGACACAGCGACACTGGGCAGCCTCTGGCATCGCGCCATCACCGCGCAGCCGTTGCCGCCGCGCGCGCTGGTTCTGGCCTGCGCCTTCGCCGCGCTCATCGCGGTCGCGTCCCGGCACATCTGGCCGCTCTCGCGGACCGTGGTGACCGTGGCCCACGAGGGCGGCCACGCGCTGATGGCGCTGCTGACCGGCCGGCGGCTGGCCGGTGTCCGGGTGCACGCCAACACCGAGGGGGTGACCTGGTCGGCCGGCCGCCCCACCGGGCCGGGCATCGTGCTCACGACCGCCGCCGGGTACCTGGCTCCGCCGCTGCTCGGGCTCGGCACAGCCGCCCTGCTGGCCACCGGGTACCTGGCCGGGGCGCTCATGCTCAGCCTGGTCCTGCTGGCCGGCCTGCTCTTCGTGATCCGCAACGCCTACGGGATGCTGGTCGTGCTGGTGGTGGCCGGCGCGGTCGTGGTGGTGCTGTGGCGCGGCTCTCCCCTGGTCCAAGGCGGCTTCGGCTACGTCATGGCCTGGTTCCTGCTGCTGGGCGGCGTGCGGCCGGTGCTTGAGCTCAACCGGTCCCGCCGCCAGGGCAGATCAGCGGGCTCCGACTCCGACCAGCTGGCCCGGCTCACCGGCGTTCCGGGCGGGGCCTGGGTGCTGCTGTTCGGCGTGGTGGCGGTCGGCGCGCTGGCCATCAGCGGACTGTGGTTGCTGTACTGACGGGACGGCCGGGAGCAGCATCATCACGACCCCACCTTCTACCGTTCACCACGTGACGCTGCCGCGGCGCCTCCAGCGACCCGTGCTGCTACCCCTGAGCCCGGCCGCGCCGGGGGCCCGGGCACGGGGCCCCCGGCGCCGGGCGAGCTGACGCATAGGGGCCGCTACCAGCGGCCCCTATGCACGACATCGTCGAACGGGCGGCGGTCCGGCCGCTGAATCGGGGTCAGCGGCCGGCGGGCCGGGTAGCCGAGCGCGATCATGTAGGCGAGGAACTTCCCGTCCGGCAGGCCAAGTAGTTCCTGCGCGAGCTGATGATTCCCCACGGCCGCGTGGCCGCTGCCAATGCCGAGGTCGGCGGCGGTGATCATCATGCTGATCGTGGCCTGCCCGAGGTCGTACTGGCACTGATCGCGCTCGCGGTCGTCCGCGGGCACCGGTGCCACCAGGGCGATGGTCGCGGCCGAGTGCACCACGTGCCCGGCCCCCTGCCACACCCTGGCGAGTTCCGTCAGCTCGTTCCGGTCGGTGACGACGACGAAGTCCCACGGCTGCCAGTTCCGCGAGGACGGCGAGCGGCGGCCGGCCTCAAGAATCCGGTCCAGGTGCGCGGCCGGGATGGTTCGGTCCTCGAATTCACGGACGTTCCTGCGCGCCCTGATGGCGTCCCATGTCTCCACGCGCGACGGCCTACCCCCTGAGCCATCCGGAGAAACTGCCGACGGCCTGGCTTCCCGGGACGTCGGCCTGCGGTCGATTCATCACTTTCCGTAAGCTGACGTCACAGCCCGCGCGCAGGGGGGTGCGCTGGCCCGGACACGTGGAGGCACCGATGGTCACCCGTGAGGTCGCCTGGCCCAGCGGCACGCCCTGCTGGGTCGATCTGGGGGTAGACGACGTCGCCAAGGCCAGCGCGTTCTACGCGAAGCTCTTCGGCTGGGAGATCGAGACGGGACCGCCCGAGGCGGGCGGGTACGCCATGTGCCTGACGAACGGCCTGGCCGTGGCGGGCATCGGGCCGAAGCAAGGGCCCCCGGGAACACCGTCGGCCTGGACCACCTACCTCGCTTCTGACCTGGTTGAGGAAACGGCCCGGAAGGTCAAGACAGCCGGCGGGCATGTCCTCATGGAGCCGATGGACATCATGGACGTCGGCCGGATGGCGGTCGCGGCCGACCCGGGGGGCGCCGTGTTCGGCATCTGGCAGGCCGGCGCGCACATCGGCGTCGGGCTGGCCAACGAGCCGGGCACGCTGTGCTGGAACGAGAATTTCAGCCGCGACTTCGACCGGAACAAGGCCTTCTACCAGGCTGTGTTCGGTTATGAGTTCGGTGACATCGGTGATGTCAGCTTCAAGTACGCCACCCTGAAGGTCGGCGGCACCGACGTGGGCGGCATCGGCGAGCTTGACAGCACCTTCCCGGCCGGGGTTCCGCCGCACTGGTCGTCGTACTTCGCCGTCGAGGACACCGACGCCGCGGCCGCGAAGGTCACCGCCGCAGGCGGCCGCGTGGCGCGGGCGCCGTGGGACACCCCCTACGGTCGGATGTCCGTGGTCAGTGACGATCAGGGGGCGGTCTTCTCGCTGATCAGCGTGCCCGTGCCCGCCGAGACCTGACCCCGGTGCTACGGGGTGCCGGCCGGGATCCTCGGCTCATCCGACATGAGCCGCTCCGCGGTCCGGGCCGCGGTGCCGCGCGCCCACCGGCCGCTGGTGATCATGCCGATGATCAGCACCGCCGCGCCGCAGCCGATGACGATCCACCAGCCGACGTGGCTGGCCTGCGCGAAGCCGCGGGTCAGCGGGCCGGCCAGGGCTGAGGTCACCGCCGAGCCGACCACGGCCACGCCCAGCGTCTGGCCGAGCTGCCGGCTCGTGGAGGCCACCGCCGCGGCGACCCCGGCCTGGTCGCGGGGCATCCCGGACACGGCGGTGTTGGTGATCGGGGCATTGACCATGCCGAACCCGATGCCGAACACGATGTAGGCGAGCAGCAGCCAGGCCACCGGGGTGCTGTTCGACAGCCCGGTCAGCAGGACACCGCCCGCGGTCATCGTCACCCCGGAGATCAGCAACGGCAGCCGCGGCCCGCTGCGGCCGACCATCCGGCCGGAAATCGGCGCGCTCAGGGCGGTGACCGCGGCCAGCGGCAGGGTGAGCAGGCCGGCGTGCAGCGCCGAGTACCCGCGCACGTCCTGCAGGTAGAGGGTGTTGAGGAAGAGGAAGCCGCCGAGCGCCGCGAACGCGCTGATGGCGACCACGGTTGCCCCGGAGAACGGCGCGCTGCGGAAGAACCTCAGGTCCAGCAGGGGCTCGCTGCGCCGTGGTTCAAAGATGAGCAGGGCGGCCAGCGCGACCGCGGCCAGGCCGAAGAAGCCGAGGATCTTCGCGGAACCCCAGCCAGAACCTGGGCCCTCGATGATCGCGTAGATCAGCGGCGCCAGGGTCGCGATGACCAGGAGCTGGCCGACCGGATCGAATCGCCGGGGATGCGGCGCCCGGGACTCGGGCACGAACAGCATGGTCGCCGCGATCGCGGCGACACCCACTGGGATATTGACCCAGAAAATCCCCCGCCAGCCCACCGAGGCGATCAGCGCCCCGCCGACGACCGGCCCGAGCGCCAGGCTCACGCCGAATGTGCCGCCCCAGATGCCGATCGCGCGCGCCCGCTCGCGGGGGTCGGTGAACGTGTTGACGATGATGGACATGGCCACCGGGTTGAGCATCGAGCCGCCGATCGCCTGCAGCATCCGGAAGGCCACCAGCCAGCCCAGGCTGGGGGCCAGGCTGCACAGCAGCGAGCCGAGGGTGAACGTGGCCAGCCCGGTCTGGAAGGTCCTGCGCCGCCCGAACCGGTCGGCGGTGGAGCCGGACAGCATCAGGAAACTCGCGATCACCAGCGTGTACGCGTCGACGGTCCATTGCAGCCCCGAGAGGGAGGCGCGCAGGTCGCGCTGGATGGACGGGAGCGCCACATTCACGATCGTGTTGTCGAGAGAGACGATGACCAGGCTCATGCAGCAGATGGACAGGATGAGCAGTCGCCGCTGCCGGCTGAGCTCTGGCAAAACTTCCCCCAGTACTGACCGTTCGACTGGTACTTGCGAAAATACAACTAAACGATAGGCGGCCCTGACCTGTGCTCGGCCGTGCCGTCGGGTCAGCCGATGGTCGCCCGATGCTGGTGTCAGCTTCGCCGGGGAGTGGCCGACTGGCGCGCGGTCCGGACGCGGAATCCGTCTGGCCGCCTGCGGAATCCGTCCGGCCCCGGAGTCAGGCTGGCCGCGGCGTCAGGCCGGGCACATCCACTCGGCGCGGCCGCTGCGCGGTCCCGGCCGGTCAGCGCCCGGCGGCGGGAAATGCTCACGGAGGGTGAAGGCGTACTGGGTGGGACCGTGCGCCCGCAGGTGCCGGACCCGTTCCTCCGCGTCCTGGACGGCCGGCTCGCGGCCGCGGGGAATCCACCACAGGGCTGTGTGCGCCTCGGCCATCGGCACGAACCACTGCCGGCGGCGCCGCAGCACCTGCCGGTGCGCGTCGGAGTAGACGAACGCGGCCAGCGCCTCGGCTGACTCCCACAGCGACATGTTGACGATGACGCCTGCGCTGCCCGCCTGGTCCCACTCGAAGGCGAGGATCGACGTGGCGTTGCCGTCCTCGGCCTGCAGCCGCCAGATGAATCCGGGGGCGGCATCCGCGGTGGCGTTGACCGGGTCGAGCGCGGCGACGAAGTCCGCCAGGACCGGGCTGTCCAGCGGCGCACCCAGCCGAGCGATGTTCACCTGGGCCAGCACGTAGTCCACGCCGCCATGCTGCCACAATCCGGCCCCGCGGCGGAGCCCGGCGGCGCGGGCCGCGAAACCCAGGCGGCGGTCTCAGCCTTCGCGGACCAGGGCGACGACCGGGATGACGCGATCGGTCTTGGCCTGGTACTCCGCGAACCCGGGGTAGCGCCGGGCCTGCTCCGCGTACCACTGGTCCCGTTCCTCGCCCTCCAGCACGACCGCCCGGGCCGGGAAGCTGTCCGTGCCGACCTCGACGCTGACCTGCGGGTTGGCCACGAGATTGTGGTACCAGTCCGGATGGACCGGCGCACCGGCCCGGGACGCGAACACCAGCAACCGGTCGCCGTCGGCGAGGTACATCATCGGGTTCGTCCGCTGTGCCCCGGATCTGCGGCCGGTGGTCGTCAGCAGCACCAGCGGGGCTCCCTCAAACTGGCCGCTGACCTTGCCCTCGTTGGCCCGGAACTCCTCGATGATCTTGCTGTTCCAGTCCCCTGCGTCCGCCATGTCTCTCCTGCCTCGTTCCGCCCTGCATCGTTCCGCCGCCGCCTGGTGCGGCGGTCGCTACTCAACCGGCCGCAACACGCACGGCCGGGACACAATTCCAGCATGGGGCTGGTGCCCTCAGCCCGGGGTGGGCCACACCACGGGGAAGAGCGGGTGATCCATGGCCGCACCGGCAGGGAGTTCCCTGGCCAGGCCATCGAAGGGCGGCGAGGTGCGCCACGTCCGGGGTGCGTGCCGGGCCCGCTCGGACAGGTACCGCAGCGACAGGACCCGCCTGCGCCCCGGGTACGGGAACCCGGGTGCACCGTGCACGGTCAGGAAGTCGAAGAAGATGGCGTCGCCGGGCCGCAAGTCGAATCGGCGGATGTCGAAGTCCGGCCGCCTGGTCTCGATGTCGGGCAACTCGGCCAGGCTGCCCTCGGGGAACCACTTTGCCTCCCCGCGCAGGAAGGTGCGGGGCATCAGCCACGGGCCACGATGCGAGCCGGCCACCAGTTCCAGGCCGCCCGCCTCGGGTACCGGGTCGACCGGGATCCAGGCGCTGACACCCAGGCCGTCCACGTTGTAGTAGGGCTGATCCTGATGCCAGGGCGTGCGCTGCCTGGTCCCGCCCTCCTTGACCAGGACATGATCGTGGTAGAACCGCACCCGCGGCGACGACATCAGGGTGGCGGCGATCCGCGGCACCCGGGAGTTCCTGGCCAGCCGCTCGATCTCCGGGATCTCCCGCCACCGGCAGAAGTCCTCGGTGAACGAGCCGGGATCGTCCGCGCCGCTGGCCACCTGCACCAGCGGGCCCGGGCTGGCCAGCACCATCTCGATGGCCCGGGCTGCCTCCATCAGCTCAGCCGGATCAAGGGCGTCCCGCACGCACACCACACCGTCACGAGCGAAGGCTCCGGCCAGCTCACCGGGGCTCGGCGTCTCCTGCATGACTTAACCCTAGGGTGTGCCCCCGGCCCGTGACAGTCGCGAATGACCAGGCCCGGGGCTCGACACGGCCCGCGGGCGGCGCGATCCTTGACGGAGCCGCGCCAGGAACAGGGGGAACCATGGCTCACCCGGCAGTCCGCTGGTCCGATGACATCCACGATGTGATCACCGGTGACATCACCGCAGCCGTCGCCTACGTCACGCCCGCCGGCGGCGCGGTGGTCACTGCCGTGGCTCCCTGCGGCATCGAGCACCGCGACGAGGGGACGGTCGGGTTCACCAGTTCGCTGGGATTCGGCAAGAAGCTTGACCGCATCGTCCGCGATCCGCACGTCGCCCTGGCGTATCACTCCCGCGAGCACGGGTTCTCCGCCGCCTGCACCTTCGTGCTGGCGCAGGGCCTCGCGTCGGTGGATATCACGCCGTCGCGTGACCGGCTCGAAGCTCTGGCCCCGCAGGTGACGCGCTATCTCGGCGAGCCGAAACGGGGCCTGGTCTGGGACCGGCTGCTCCGCGAGTACTACCAGGAGCGGGTCTTCATCGATGTCGACGTCGAGCGGATGGTCAGCTGGCCCAGCCTGGACGGGCACGGCGAGGCCGTGGTGACCGGGGCGGAGTGGCCCGGGCCACCGGCCCCGCAGCCGCCGCCGAAGAACGGCACCTGGCCCCGCGTGGATGTGGCCCGGACCGCCGGGCGGCTCGCCCGGCTCCCCCATCGTGTCCTGGCCTACCGGGGCGCCGACGGGTTCCCTGTCGTGGTGCCCGTCCAGATCGGCGGGCACGACGGCACTGGTCTCCGGGTGCTGGCGGCCGCCGGCCTGCTCCCGCCCGGCGGCCGCCGCGCGGGCCTGCTCGCCCATGCCTACCGGCCGCACCTGGTCGGCCTGGCCACCCAGGTTTTCACCGGCTGGCTTGAGGTTCCCGGCGACGGGCCAGCGGTCTACGCGCCGCACACTTCGAAAGGCTTCGCGGCGCCGCCGCGCAAGAACCTGCTGCTCGTGTCCAACGGAGTGCTCGCCAAAGTCGGGCTGTGGCAGGCCAGGCGGAACGGAACCGCCGCGAAGCTGGGCCAGCTCGCCGCCGAGCGGGACACGGCCGGCTGACCACCCTGACCACACGACTGGCCACCCTGACCACACGGCTGGCCCCGGCTACTCCGCATGGCCGCCCGGCGCTGTGCACCGGGCTGTGGACGATCCAGTGGACAGGGGTCTTTTCCAGGGGACAACGGGGACCATGCTGTGGATGGCCGTGTGGATAGCTAGAGAATTGTGAAATTGCCGACCGGCAGGTCTTGCGCCGCACCGTGCGGGCGCAGTAAAAATGCACTCACCACTAAGGCGGACGCCAGCCGGGGGCAACCCCGGACGCTGGAAGAACCGGGTAACTGGGACTTCGGGCGGGTATCCGGCCCTGGTGCAGGTCTAGCGGTTCAAAGACGCTGAGCAATCGGCGAGCCGGTGCCGCAAGACCGGACGAGGCCCCTCCATCTCATACATGGGGGGGCCTCGTCCGGTTCTGACCGCCCTTATTGTGCCTGACCGCAACGGTCTGTACCGGCAGCGACACGCCGGCGGTGAGGAGCGCAACTGGTGATCTCGGACCGGCGGGCCGGCCGCGTCCTGTCGGTGAACGTGGGCCTGCCCCAGGATGTGGCCTGGCATGGCCGGACGGTGCGCACGGCGGTGTGGAAGCGGCCGGTTGAGGGCCCGCGGATGGTGCGGCGGCTCAATATCGACGGCGACGGGCAGGGCGATCTGGCCGGGCACGGCGGCGAGCACCGGGCGGTGTTCGTGTACCAGATCGAGTCTTACCGGTACTGGCAGCAGCAGCTCGGCCGCGACGACTTCAGCCCCGGCCAGTTCGGGGAGAACTTCACGGTCACGGGGCTGGCGGATGACCAGGTGTGCCTCGGTGACCGGTACCGGATCGGCGAGGCGGTGTTCGAGGTGACCCAGCCGCGGGTCACCTGCTACCGGGTGGGCATCCGGATGGATGACCCGCGGATCCCGGCACTGCTGGTCTCCCACCACCGGCCCGGGTTCTACCTGCGGGTGCTGCGCGAGGGTGCCGTGCAGGCTGGTGATGAGATCACGCAGGTCGCCGCCGGGCCCGAAGCGATGACGGTGGCCGAGGTTGACGCCCTGCTCTACCTGCCGGGGCATTCCCGCCAGCGGCTGGCGCAGGCACTGCGGATCGCGGCCCTCCCGGACGGCTGGAAAGCCTCGTTCCGGGCGATGCTGAACCAGTCCGGATCGCCCGCCGGTACCGCGGGTAACGCCGGGCTGACCGCGGTAAGCCCGCCGCCGGCCTGGCCCGGGTTCCGGCCGATGGCGGTGACCGCTCTCGACCGGGAAACCGAGTCGGTGATCTCGGTGCACCTGGCCGATCCGGCCGGGGCTGCGGTGCCGGCCGCCGGGCCAGGGCAGTTCCTGACCGTGCGGCTGCCCGCCGGCCCGGAGGGTCAGCCGCTGCTGCGCAGCTACTCACTGTCCGGGCCGCCGGGCGCCAGTTCCTACCGGATCAGTGTCAAGCGCGAGCCGCACGGCGCCGGGAGCCAGTTCGTGCACGCCCGGCTGCGGGCAGGCGACCTGCTGGACGTGGCCGCACCCCGCGGCACCTTCATCCTCCAGCCCGGGGAGACACCGGTCCTGCTGATCAGCGCGGGAGTGGGGGCGACCCCGGTGCTGGCCATGCTGAATGCGCTGGCCGCGGCCCGGTCCGGCCGCGATATCTGGTGGCTGCACGGCGCCCGCAGCCGGGCTGAGGAGCCGTTCGCCGCGGAGTCGCGGTCGCTGCTGGCGGAGCTGGCCAGCGGGCACCGGCAGATCAGCTACAGCCGCCCGGGCCCGGGCGACGTCCGCGGGCGCGACTACCAGACGCTGGGGCGGCTGTCACCGGACGTGCTAGCCGGCCTCGGCCTCCCGCGCAACGCGGATGCCTACATCTGCGGTCCGGCCGCGTTCATGGCCCAGGTGTCCGCCGCACTGGCCGGCCTGGGCATCGACGGCTCCCGCGTGCACACCGAGATCTTCGGCACCGCGGGCTCGCAAACGCCGGGCATCGCGCCCGCCGCTGCCCGGCCGCCGCACCCGCCAGCCGACCAGCCCGGCACCGGCCCGCTGGTCGCGTTCGCGCGCAGCGGCCTGACGGTCCCCTGGGATCAGGGCTACGCCAGCCTGCTCGAGCTGGCCGAAGCCTGCGACGTGCCGGTGCGCTGGTCATGCCGCACCGGCGTGTGCCACACATGTGAGACAGCCCTGCTGTCCGGAACGGTCGGCTATGCCCCCGACCCGGTCGATGACCCGGCCGGCGGCAGCGCGCTGATCTGCTGCTCCCAGCCCCGCAGCGACCTGGCCCTCGACCTGTGACCCAGGGGCGCCAGCCCGGGCGGCAGACCGCACCGCCGTATCCGCACGGTGCCCTCGTGCCGCCCAGCCCCGCTGCCCGGCGGATCCCGCTACCGCGGCGCGGGGCTGGCCGTGGCGAGCATCGCGGCCGCGTGCCGGGTGCGCACGCCGAGCTTGGCCAAGATGGCGGAGACGTGGTGGTCGACGGTCTTAGCGGAGATGACCAGGCGGGCGGCGATCTCCGCGTTGGTGCGCCCGGTGCAGATAAGGTCGAGGATTTCCCGTTCGCGGCGGGTCAGGCCGAGGGGATGCTCGCGGGTGGCGGCGCGCTGGCCGGCCGGGATCGAGCGGATGCCCAGCTTGCGCATGGTGCGCCGGATGATGCGGGCGGTGGCGGTGGCGCCGAGGTCCTGGCAGATGTCCAGGGCCTGGCGCAGGGCGGGCTCCTCGGCTGAATCGAGCAGGGCCAGCGCCGCGTCGTAGGGGCAGCCGATCTCGTCCCATAGCTTGGCCGCGTTCCGCCAGTCGCCGTCGAGTTGCAGCTGGTAGGGCTCGGCGATCCCGGGCTGCGGCCGGCGATCTGATCCAGTGCGGCGCAGCCAGGCAGCCACCTCGCCACGCAGCCAGGGGCCGGCGCCATCCGATGCCTGGCCGGCCAGGTCGGCTTCGTGGCGCGCGGCCGCCAGCTCGCCCGCTAGCCAGCGCGCTTCCGCCCGGCCGAGCCGCGCGGGCACCACGTAGCCGGGCTCGCCGGTACCGTCCGCCGCGGCCATGGCCTCGTCCAGGCACTCCCAGGCGCCGGGCTCGCCGCGGCGGGCCCGGATCCGGCCGAGGGTCCCCAGCGGGATCATCCGGTTCACGGGAGAGGCGAGCACTCGCCGCAGCACTACCCCGCTGAGCATGACCGACTCGTCCCACCGGCCCAGCCGGTCCAACGTCGCGGTCCGCACCCCCTGCAGGCAGGAAAGGTAGATGCCGAGGTCGTGTTCCGCACAGTAGGCGACGCCGTCGAGGTAGTACGGCCCGGATTCGGCATAGCGCTGGCGGCCGCAGCTCAGCTCGTGCAGGTTGCTGTAGAGAAACCCCGCCTGCGCAGCGGCACCGTGATCGAGCGCCACGGCCAGAGCCCGTTGGAGCAGCGTCTCCCATTCCTCCCCGGCGGACCAGGCGGCCACCGCCTCGACATTGAGCACGGAACTCTGCACCTCGTGGCAACCGAGCCGGTCGGCGATCTCCCGTGCCTGCCGGGCGAGCGCGATCGCCTCGCCGAATCGCATATCTACCACCCGGTGGCCGGCGACGCTGACATAGGCATGGGCCAGCTCGACGGTCGGGCCGAGCGGCTCCAGGACCCGCAGCGCGTCGGCCCAGGCGGTGGCCGCCTCACGGCCACGGCACAGCCGCCACAGGGCACCCGCGCTCCGGCGCAGGGTGTCACCTTCGCGCAGCCGGTCGCCAGCCTCACGCCACAGCCCCAGTGCCCGCTGGTAGGCGTCCGCGGCGGCGCCGGGGCTGTCGATCACGCGCAGCTCATCGGCCAGGTCGACATGACGGGCAGCGAGCGCCTCGGGAGGCTCGTCGGCGGCGAAGCGGAGGGCCCGCTCGAACTGCGCGGCTGCTTCGCGATGCGAGCCAAGCTCGACGGCCCAGTGCCCGGCCCGGGTGGCGTGATGCAGCGCGGCGGGCCCATCACCGGCCGCCTCGGCGTGGAAGGCCAGCCTGGCGTGGTCTTCGCAGCCGGAGTCGCGCAGCGCGGCCAGGATGGCGGCGTGGATGGCCGGCAGGCGGTGCCCGGGGACCGCCTCTTCCACCGCGCGGCGGGCGATCTCATGCCGGAACCGCAGCGCCGCCCCATCTGCCACCAGCAGCCCGGACTCAGCCAGCTCATCGACTATCCCCGGCGAGGCGGCGGCGGCCCGCTCGAGCAGCCACGGCTCGATCGTGGCGCCGATCAGCGCCGCGACGTAGAGCACGCCGCGCGCTTGCGGCCCGAACCGTGCGGCGCGGGCCAGCACCGCGTCCCGGGCTGACCGCGGCACCCTATCCAGCCCGGTCTGCAGCACCTCTGCGACATAGAAGGGATTTCCGCCGGTGACCCGGTGCAGTTCGGCGGCATCCAGGCCGCTGCCGGCGGCCATGACCTCGACCGCCCCGGGCGACAGCGGCGCCAGTTCGATCCGCCGGGTACAGCGCTGTACCGCGAGCTCGCCGAGCGCCACCCGCAGCGGATAGCTCACCGCCAGCTCATCCTCCCGGTAGGTCGCCACGATCAAGACCGGGATCTCGCCGATCCGCCGGGCCAGGAACCGGAGCAGATCCAGGGTCGCCTCATCGGCCCAGTGGATGTCCTCGACGACGACCACGCGCAGCCCGCCCGGCTGGCCGAACTCGCCCAGCAGCGCGGTGAACAGCTCATCCCGGGGAGCCTGGGCCCGGTCCAGGCGGGCCAGCGTCCCGCCCAGCTGGCCCGCGATATCCAGGAACGCCCCCAGCGGGCGCGGCGTGAACAGCCCGTCGCATGCCCCCCAGTACCAGCGCGCATCAGTCAGGCCGGCGGCGAACTGCTCCAGCAGCGCCGACTTCCCCACCCCCGCCTCCCCGGCGACGAGCACGACCCGGCCCTCGCCCCGGCGGGCCTGATCAGCGTAGTCAGCCAGCAGAGCCAGCGGCAGGCCCCGTTCCTGCAAAACCATGCCGCCAGTGTCAGTCAGACCCCAGCCTGAGCGCAATCCGGCTGGCAACCCGGTCAGCGTTTCCAGCCGAGCAGCCAGCATGGCCCGTGGATCTTGGCGGGTATGCGCCAGTGGCAGGCACCGAACTGGCACTGCGGTCACGACGGAGGAACGCACGGCTGTATGGTCGGCGGATCTGGCGGGGAACGTCTGGGGGTGGTGAATGTGACCACGACTCGGCTCGACCTCACGCGGCGGCAGATCCTGGCGTTCCGGCAGCACATCGGCGGCCTTGGCGAGCGAGTTGCGCACGGCTCCGATTCGCTGCGCCGCGCCGCCTGGGCGGGGCTGCAGGACAGCATGCCCCGGGCCGCGCTTCTCTCGATCCACGCGCGCGTGGCGGGGACCGGGCCCGCCACGTGGGAGGACCCCTCACTTGTCCAGATCTGGGGCCCGCGGTTCAACGTCTTCGTGGTCGCTGCGCCCGACCTCGCCGTTTTCTCGCTCGGGACGCTGCCCGATGATGCCCGGGGCCGGCAGCGGGCGGAGGACCTTGCCGCCCGGCTGAGGGCTCTCCTCGGCGGCGCGCGGATGCCCTACGGAGAGGCGGGCCGCGCGCTGGGCGTGCACCCCAACAGCCTCAGGTACGCGGCGGCCACCGGCACGGTCGTGATCCGCTGGGAAGGAGCGCGGCAGCCGGCCGTCTGGACCGTGCCGCCACCGCAGATTGATCCCCGCGACGCCCGCCTGGAACTCGCCCGCCGGTACCTGCACATCTACGGCCCCGCCACGCCCGAGGCCTTCGGCCAGTGGGCGGGGATCGGCCGGCGGCCCGGCATCGCGGCGTTCGAGGCGCTCCGCACGTCGCTGACGCCGGTCCGCACACCGGCCGGCGATGCGTGGATCCTCAGCCAAGACGAGGCCGCCCTGCGCGCCGCACCGCCGCCCGCCGCACCCGCACGGCTGCTTCCCAGCGGCGACCCCTATCTCCTCCTCCAGGGAGCCGACCGCGACCTGCTGGTCCCTGACGCTGACCGCCGCCACGCGCTGTGGACCCCGCGCGTCTGGCCCGGCGGGCTCCTCCTCAGCGGAGAGATTGCCGGGATCTGGCGGCGCGCAGGCACCGCGCTGACAGTCCAGCCCTGGCGCCGGCTGTCGCGCGCGGAACGCGATGCGGTGACGGCGGAAGCAGAGTCCCTGCCACTGCCCGGCCCAGGAAAGAAGATCGCCGTCCGCTGGGACGGCTGAGCCCGGCCCAGCTACACCAGAGGCGCTCGCCTGACGGGCGACGCCCGGCCACCGCGATCACTGACCAGTGTGGCCGCCAGCCAGTGCCATCATGAGCCTGCTGAGGGGTGACCTGATCGGCATCTTCGCGGGGGGCCTGTCGTGGGCGCAGGTCCCGGCAATACAGGACGTTGGGCTCTGCGCGTTGCCGGGCGGGTAGCGATTAGATGTAAGCGCAGGGAGGGACCCCTTGAGGACGCGGGGATGTGGGCCAGCAGCCCGCACACCACGCAATCTGGATCCGCGAGCAGCGGATGGGGTCCCACCTGCGAATGCCTGTTAGCTTGCCCAGGCAGCCTGCCCGCCGTCGTACCATCCCGCGGCGACTCGAACCCCGGCTTGGCTCAGATTAGTGCGCATGCTCGCCAGCGTTGCGGGCTGCCCGTTTCTGTTTGGTAGCTGGCTGAGCGGACGTGTGCGTTCAGCCTGGGGCCCGGCAGCCTGCCCTGGCCACGGTTCGCCGTGCGTCCCGCCACGCGATCAGCGCTGTCCGGGTCCGGGGTGAGACAACCTGCTCGCCCCGGCGCCGGGCGCGGAGCTGCGCACGCAGCCACGCTGGCGCATTCGCCTGCTCCACCGCCTGCGTCTTGGTCAGGAGCTGGCCCGTCTCAAGGGCGTGGCGGCCCCGGGCCATCGAGGTCAGTCCCAGGTCAGCGATCACCGGGTTCAGCCACATCAGCGGCCGGCCCGCGGCCCGCGCCCAGTACCCGCACAGCTCCGCGCGCGCGGCGCGCCGAACGTCATCGTCGGTCATGTCCGGCAGCACGGCGGCCGGCGGCCGCCCCAGGACGGCGAAGCCGTGCCGCACCAGCTCGGCGCGCGTCACCCCGGAAAGGCTGCGGTGGACCAGCGAGCCGTGGGTCCACGTCGGATGCAGTGCCGCAGCGTCGGCCAGCCGGTCCGCATCGACATACACACACCCCAGGTCCAGGCCCTTAGCGACCCCGTGGTCCAGTTCGCGGTGCAGGCCGGTCAGAACCTCCTGCCGCGCCCGGCCAACCGGGCCCTCGGTCAGGGCCACAAGGTCGAGGTCACTGACACCAGGGACATAGTCCCCCGTGGCCAGGGAACCGGCCACCAGCAGGTCGGCCACCCAGCCCAGATGGGCAAGACAATCCGCAAGCGCACTTACGGCCGCCGGCACGCTGGTCACCCTGGCCAGCCTAGTTCTGCTGTTAGCTTGCCCGGCAGCCTGCCCGCCGTCGCGCTATCCGCGGCGACTCGAAGGTCAGCAGCCACGGAGGGTTGCTGACCGGATGCGCTCACAACAGCGGTTCGGTATTGCAGCGCCCGAGCCAGGCTAGCCAGGAAATCAGCGTGGCCGAGGTCATCGTCGACTGGTCGCGGGGCGGGAGCGGGAGCGGCAGGGTCAGCTGCGTACCGGGGGCCGTTCGGTAAGGGGCGGATCGATGGCGATCTCTGGCACGCTGATGCGGAATTTCACCCCTTGCTGCAGCGGAATCGCCTCGACGGTTCCGCCGTGCATGTCGGCGATCCTGCGGACGATCGCAAGGCCGAGGCCCGAGCCGGGCAGCGCCCGCGCCTTTGCCGACCGGTAAAAGCGGTCGAAAATGTAGGGCAGGTCGTCCGCAGAAATTCCCGGCCCGTCGTCGCTGACTTCGACCGTCCCGCCGGATGCGGAGATGCGGATGCGACCATCCGGCTGGCTCCATTTCAGCGCGTTGTCCACCAGGTTACCGATCGCCCGTTCCAGGGCGTCCGGATCGCCCCGGACCAGCGTCGGCCAGCAGTCGAGCTCGTACCGTAGCCCCGACGCCCGGCCGGCGGCCCGCGCTGCGACTCGTTCCGCGACCAGATCCAGCCGGACGTCTTCGATGTGGAACGAGGCCCGCCCGTCACGAGCGAGCTCGACCAGGTCATTGATCAGCACGCGCAGCTCGCCCGCCTCGGCCAGCGCGGCCGCGGCCAGTGCCGGCGCGCTGGGATCGTCCGGCCGTTCAGCGAGCAGTTCGAGGTTGGTGATCAGGCTGGTGAGCGGGGTGCGCAACTCGTGCGAGGCGTCGGCGACCAGCCGGCGTTGCGCGCCCGCCGATTCGTCCAGCGCGGCCGTCATCGCGGCGAATGCCTGCCCGAGCCGGCTGATCTCGTCCTGGCCTGGCGTCTCGATCGGCGCGCTGAGGTCGCCGGTGGCCCTGATCCGCTCGACGGTTTCGGTCAGCCGGCCCACCGGGCGCAACACCCGGCCCGCGGCCAGCCGCGCCGTCACCGCCGCGCCAATCGCGCCGACCGGTACGAGCGCGACGAGCAGCCAGCCCAGCGCCGTCTGGGTCGATGCCGTATCCGACACCGGCAGGGCGGCCCGGACCAGCGCTCCGGAATTGCCCGGAAACTGCATGGTGTAAATGCGGTAGACGACGCTTCCGTAGGTCTCGTCCTGGAAATACGGCTTGTCCTTCCCGTCCGCCACCTGGACATCGTGATCGGTGATGCTGACGAACCCGTTCGTCGGGCCAGCCGCGGCACCGGGCAGGATCTGCAGCTGCGTATTGCCGAACGGGACCAGCTGCCCGACGGCACCGGCTTGTTTGAGCTTCGCCGCTATGGACGGTGCCTCTCTGGCCACCTGCACCAGAGATTGGTCGTTCTTTCCACGCAGGTTCGCGCCGACCGCCTGATAGACAACCGCCGCCACAATCGCCAGCGCGCAGAAGACGACCATGCCAACGGCGATCGCGACCCTGGTGCGCAGGCTCATGTCCCTTCCCGCAGCACGTAGCCGATCCCGCGGACGGTCTGGATCAGTCGCGGCTCGCCCAACTTCCGACGCAAATAGCTGATATAGACCCACAGCCCGTTCGATTCCGGGCCGAAATCGTACCCCCACACCGATTCGAATATCTGGGTCCGGGACAGCACCCGCCCCGGGTTGCGGACGAACAATTCGAGCAACGCGAATTCGGTCTTGGTCAGCGGCAGCCGTTCACCGCGGCGACTTGCCTGGTGCGCCGCGAGATCGAGTTCGATATCGGTGAACCGGAGCACGTCGGCGCCCGCGCCGCTGCGCCGCAACAACGCGCGTAGCCGCGCCCGCAGCTCCTCCAGCGCGAACGGCTTGGCCAGGTAGTCGTCGGCGCCGGCGTCCAGCCCGGCGACCCGGTCGGACACCAGGTCTCGCGCGGTCAGCATCAGGATCGGGGTGTCGTCGCCGCGTGCCCTGATCGCGCGGCAGACCTCGAGCCCGCCCGGCTCCGGCATGAGGATGTCGAGCACGACGGCCTCATGCCGGTTCCGCAGCAGCGTGGCCAGCGCGGTGGTGCCGTCGGCCGCCGTGGATACCTCGTAGCCGTCGCGGTGCAGCGCGTGGGTCAGCGCGCTGCGTACCGCCTCGTCATCGTCGACTACGAGGACCCGCACCCGGCCAGTATCGCGCACGTTCCTTAAACGGCATTCAGGATGGCGTCAGCTGCCTCCGGCCAGGCTCTGCTTGGCGTGCGCGAGCGCGGTGGCCAGCTGCTGGGTGCTG
>CAYPQM010000046.1:34166-41163 GCA_964412845.1 uncultured Streptosporangiaceae bacterium | reverse complement strand
CGGCCGCCCGGCTGACCCGGCCGCCCGGCTGACCCGGCCGCCCGGCTGACCCGGCCGCCCGGCTGACCCGGCGGGCTCAGAGCAGTTCGGCTATCAGGCCCGCCGCGCGTGCGGCGCCATCGGTCGCCACGGGAAGGTAATTCACCGGCCGGGACATTTCCTCGACCAGGGCGGTGGCGATGTCGTCCGGATCGGCCTGGCCGAACTCCATGCAGCGGCCGGCCTGGTGCCGGTCGAGACGGTGCCGGACGTGGCGTCGCTGCTCGAAGTGGCCGCCGAGCGGGAAGTAGAGGAACGGCCGGCGGGTGGCCACGAGTTCCATCGCGGTGGTGAGTCCACCCTGCACGATGGCCGCGTCGGCGCCCGCCAGGTAGCGGTGCAGGTCGGGGACGTAGCCACGGATGTCGAGCCCGTCGTGCGCAGGCAGGCTCGCGGGGTCGATCCGCGGCCCCGCGACGGCGAGCATCCGCAGATCCGGGATCTGCTTGCGGGCCAGCGGGAACGCGTCGATCACCGCGCCGAGCAGTGCCGCTCCGACCCCGGATCCGCCGACGGTGACCACGACGGTCGGCGGCTGGCCCAGCCGCGCCGGGCTGAGGTCCGCGGGATCGAACCCGGTGATGTAGCCGGTGAAGTCGTAGTGCTCCTCGGTCCAGGCCCGGATGGACGGCAGCCCGGGCCCGAACGTGTCGGGCACGATGTCGTCCGGGTCGCCGACGAAGATCGACCGGTCGCGGATCCGCTTGAACCGCGCGATGTGCTCGATCATTTCCGCGTTGTAATCCGCGGTGAGCCGGGCCTCGGCGGGGCCGCCGGCGGCCATCGGCAGCCAGCCGACAAAATCGGTCATCCAGACATAGGCGGCCCGCTTGAGTTCCGGGTTCTCATGCCAGAAGTAGTCCAGATCCCACGCCTCGTCGCCGACGACCAGGTCATAGTCGCCGGATTCGACGACATCCTGCAGCAGCGAGAAATTGGCCAGCAGGATCTCGTCCATCCGCCGGATGGCCTGGAACGCGTGCAGGTCATGCTCGTGCGCCTGGTCCGCGATGTGCGCGGACTCGCTGGCCAGGCAGGCCGACGCGGGGTGCACATGCCCCCCGCTGTCGGCGAGCATGGTGGTCACCGGATGCTGGGCCAGCCAGTCCACCTGGACGTCCTCGTGCCGCGCGCGCAGCTCGCCGGCGATCGCGAGGTCACGGCGGGCATGGCCGAGCCCGATCGGCGAGCAGAGGTAGAGGACCTTCTTCGGCCGGCGGAGGGCGCGAGTCCAGGTCTGGTGCCGGGCCGCGCGCTGCGCAGGCGGGCTGACCCGGCTGATGAACTCCAGCATCGCCCGGTTGACGACCACCGGATCGCGCACCTGCGGACAGTGCCCAGCGCCGTCGATGAGCAGCAGGTCACCGCCAGTCAGGTCGGCGATCTTCTCGCTGTGGCGGCTGGAGATGATGGCATCCTCGGTGCCGTGAATCAGCAGCACGGGGCAGCGGATGGCCTCGATCTGCGCCACCAGTTCGGCACGTGACCGCGCCGGTGGCGGTGCCAGCACGGTCGCGATCAGGACCTCCGGACTGGTTTCCAGCGCCCAGCCAGTAGCGTCCTCGATCGGCTTGGTGGAGTGCGGCTCCGGGAAGACCGCGCTCCAGAAGAAATCCACGAACGTGCGGTAGTCGCGCCGCCAGACGTGCTGGTTGTACAGCGCCCATCCGGCCGCGTCGTCACCTGGCTCATCGGTGAACGGGTCGCCTGCGGTCCCGCCACCTGGCGCTGACTCCGGGTCGGCGCTGAGCACGTCGATCCTCGGGGCCACCAGGACGGTGCCGAGCACCCGGTCCGGATGCCCGGCGGCCAGCGCAACCGCCCGCGGGCCGCCCATCGACATCCCTGCGATGACCGCGCGATCGGTGCCGGTGGCGTCGAGGACCGCCACGGCATCAGCCACGTACTCCGCGACGGTGTAGGCGGCTGGGTCAGTCGGCCGGTCGGAGCGCCCGTTGCCCCGGCCGTCCATGGTGATGACCTGATGGTGCCGGGCCAGCACCGGAACCTGGAACTTCCAGTGGGCGGCGTGCACGATGGACCACGCCGGCAGCAGCAGGACCGCCGGGGACTGTCCTGCGCCGTAGACGTCATAGGCGACCCGGACCCCGTTCCGGGTAACGAAGCCCTGCCGGTCTGGCTGACGTGGTCGCATCGTGCATACCTTCCCTGGCCGTACGCGGCGGAACGTTACGGACGTGCCTCATAGACGATATTGAACGGCGTCTCGGTGGCCCGGCGGAACCGGGTGAAGCCCGCGTCGGTGGCGATCCGGCGGATCGCCGCCTCGCCCGCCTGCGCGCCGAGCGCGTAGCCGCCCGGCTGGGACAGCGCGTTCGGCACGCAGAGGTGGGTGGAGAAGTTGTAGTAGACCCGGCCGACCGGGTTGAGATTGCCGGAAACGTCGTCGGCCGCGGCCGGCTCGACCACCATCCACGTTCCGTCGGCGGTCAGCGCCTGGCGGATGTGCTTCGCCGCCAGGAGCGGATCCCCCATGTCATGCAGGCAGTCGAAGGTGGTGATCAGGTCGTAGTCGGATCCGGAGAACCCGGCCGCGGGGGCGACCTCGAACTGCACGCGGTCACCCACGCCGGCGTCCGCGGCCCGCTTGCGCGCCAGTTCGATCGAGCGCTCGTGGTAGTCCGACCCGATGAACCTCGATTCCGGGTACGCCTGGCCGAGCAGCACAGTCGATGCCCCGAGGCCGCAGCCCAGGTCAGCGCCCTTCCCACCGGCTTCCAGCTTGCCGACGACGCCGTCCAGCGCCGGCAGCCATGAGGCCACCAGGTTTCCGACGTAGCCGGGCCGGAAGAACTGCTCGCAGCCGACGAACACATCCTCGTCGTGCTCGTGCCAGCCCATGCCGTCGCCGGACCGGAACGCGGCGGCGATGCGGTCGTTGGCCTTCAGCGTGCCGAGGGCCAGCACGAAGGCCCCCGGCATGTAGAGCGGGCCGTCGGGGTTGGTGAGCGCGAAGACCTGCTCCTCCGTCATTGAGTAGCTGTCGGTGCCGGCGTCGTACTGCAGGTAACCGCCGGCCGCCTGGCCGCGCAGCCATTCGGCGACGTAGCGGGGATTGGTCTCCGTCCGCGACGCCAGTTCCTGCGCCGTCGCCGGGCCCTCAGCGAGCGCGTTGAAGAGCCCGAGCCGGTGCCCGAGGACGATGCCGCCCGCCGCGACCGTTGCCCCGAGGTCCGACACGAAGCGCCCCAGGAATTCGTTCAGCTTGTTCTCGTCGATGGCCATCTGTGCCTCCCGTGATCGTGACCGGGCTATCCGGCCACTGCGATCGTGGCGCCACCCGTTGCAGTTCCGTTGCAGCCGTCCGTTGCAGCCGTCCGATGCAGCGGGCCGATGCAGCGGGCCGATGCAGCGGGCCGGGTGCGGCGGCGATCGCTGGGTCAGCGAAGGACGGCCGCTGCCTCGTCCGCGATGCGGGGCAGGCCGTGCCGGTGACCGAGTACCGCCGCCCGCCCCAGCAGGGCCATTGCCTCACTGCGCAGGCCGAGCGAAAGAGCGGCGCGGCCGTCGACGAGGGACGCGGCCGCGAGCGGCGCCACCCACGGCACCCGCGCGGCCGCCGTCAGCAGGGGCGCGAGTGCCTCCCGCGCCCGCTGCGGCTCCCCGTGGGCCAGCCACGCACGCGCCACCGCGAGGTAGCAGCCATCCCCCATCAGGTATGCCGACCCGGGCGGCGCGGTGATCCGCTGCAGCAGCATCGCGGCCTCGGCCAGGGTGCTGCGCGATCCGGTCGCCTCGGCCAGCGGCGCCAGGCAGCGCAGCAGGCCCGCCTCGCCGCCGCCTTGTGAGACCACGATCCGTGTGCGTACCAGCACCTCCGCCGCTTCCCCAGGGGCGCCCATCTCCAGCAGCGTCATGCCCAGCTCGGCGCCGGCCACCGCCGCGGACCAGGCATGCGGTACCTCCACGCTGACCGCGACGGCGCGCCTGCCGATGCTGATCGCCTCGTCGTAGCGGCCCTGAAGCCGGGCGATCGCGCCGAGGACGGCGACGTGCCACGCGGCGTGCGACATGCTCCCGCTTCGCCGGCTGACGTCGAGCGAGGCTTCGATGCGGGCCACCGCGGCGGGCCAGTCACCGGCCGCCAGCGCGGGAAAGGCCGACTCGAACAGGGTCCACGGCAGCCGCCGCAGATCACCGAGGCGGCGCTGCAGCGGCTCAAGCTCCTCAATGACCGCGCGGAGCGCCTCGAGATCGCCCAGGTAGGCGACAGAGGCCTTCTGCCCGTCGAGGGCTACCGCCAGCGCCTCGTCATCGCCCGACGCCCGCCCGGCGCGGACCGCGAGCTGGCCTTGCTCGACCGCTTCGTCGAAGCGCAGCCCGTTGACCGCGTAGATGGCCAGGCGGGCTCGCAGGTTGGCTTCCGCCGCCCGGTCCGACAGCGCCGTGGCTATCGCCAGCCCCCGCTGGACGGTCCTGATGGCGTCGGGGATCGGCTGGCCGAGCGCGACCCGCGCATCCCCGCCCAGGGCGAGCAGGCCGATCATCTCCATCCGCCGGTCACCTGTCTCGCGGGACCAGGCCACCGCGGCCTCGATATCGCGCACCGCCGCGGAGTATTCGGCCTGCGTCTCCCGGGCCGAGCCGCGGGCCAGCAGCGCGCGGGCCTGCACCTCGTGGTCGCCGGCCCGGCCCGCCGCGTCGATGCTGCGGGTCAGCAGCTCGACGGCGTCAGCGGCAGCGAAGCGGGCCAGGGCCTGCTCGCCGGCCAGCAGCCAGCCGCGGGCCGCCCGCGGCCAGTTCCCGGCGGCCGATGCGTGGGCCGCCATCGCCTCCGGCTTGCGGGTCAGCAGATCGGCCGCGAGGCTGTGATAGGCGAGCCGGGTCGGCGCCGGAGTCGTCGCGTAGAGCACCTCACGGATGAGGTCGTTGGCGAACTCGTAGTCCCGCTCGGCCACGACCAGCAGCCGCGCCGCGTGCGCGTCGGCGCAGGTCGCGATCACCATCTGGGAGCTCTCCCCCAGCAGGCCGGCCACCGTCGCCGGGTCGAAGGACGCGCCGAGCACCGCGCCGGCCCGCAGCGCTGTCTCGACCGGCTGGCCGGCCCGGCGGACCCGCGCCAGGACCGCGGCCTCCAGCGACTCCGGCACGCCGGTGTTGCCCGCGGCGAGCGCGCGGAGCGTCTCGACGACGAACAGCGCGTGGCCGCGGGTGCGCCCGACGATGGATTCGGTCTGATCCGCCTGCCCGGCGGCGGCGGCCAGGACCGCGATGGCGTCCGCCGCCAGCGGGCCCAGCTCCACCTGGGCCGCCACGTCCGCGAGCGAATCGATGATCTCGGTACCCTCTTCGGCTCGCACGGTGGCGACCACCAGCAGCCGGCATCCCGGCACGTGCCGGGCCAGGTAATGCAGCAACTCGACGGTGGCGCGCCCGGCGTTCTGCAGGTCGTCCAAGCTGACAAGCACCGGGCTGCGGCCGGCCAGCGCGCGGATGAACCCGGTCACCGCCTCGAACGTGCGCCGGCGCTCAATGTCCGCACCCTCCAGGCGGGTCGCCGGCGGCTGGCCCAGCACCGCCGCCACCTCGGGCACGAGCCGCGCCAGCGTCGGCGCGTGGTCGCCGGCCAGGTCCGGCAACCTCCCCGGCGGCAGGGTGCGCACGACGGTCGCGATCGCCTCGACCACCGGCTGGAGGAACAGCGAGCGCTCGGTCTCGTAACAGCGCGCCGCGAGCACCGTGCCGCCGGTCGCCGTCGCGATGTGGGTGAGTTCGGCGGCCAGCCGGGTCTTGCCGATACCGGCCTCGCCCGACACGAGGACCAGCGCGGGCTGCCCGGCGGCGGCGTCATGCCACGCTGTGCGCAACTGGCGCAGCTCAACGTCTCGGCCCGCGAGGCCGCCGGCGCCCCCGGCCACGCCGGCGCCCCCGGCCACGCGGGCGTCACCGGGTCCGCGAGAATCACCGGCTCCGCGAGAATGACCGGCCCGGCGGGCATTTCCGGCCGCAGGCACCACCGCCTCCTCGCGGAGAACGGCGATGTGCAGTGCCTGGGTATCGGCGGCCGGGTCGGCACCGAGCTCGGTTTCCAGCACGTCGCGCAGCTCGGCGTAGGTAGCCAGGGCGCGGCCCGGCTCACCCGCGGCGACGTGCGCGCGGATCAGCGCCCGGCGCGCTTGCTCGTCAAAAGGATCATCGGACACCGCGTCACCGGCGGCCAGCACCGCCAGGGCCGCGTCACCAGTCAGCAGCGCAGCCTCGGCCAGCATCCGCCGGGCACGTTTGGTCAGCTCAGCATGCTCGTCGCGGGCAGGCTGGGCCCACTCGGCGGCAGGCTCATCCTCAAGCACCGTGCCGAGCGCCAGCACGTCACGGGCGCGGGTCGCGGCCGCGACCGCGAGCGCGGGCTCAGCCGCAGCGAGCCGGCGCTCGGCCTCGTCGATCCACCGGCCCACGTCATCGAGATCCACCTGCACCGCGGGCGGGTGGCCGAGCCGGTAGCCGGTCCGGCCGCCGAGGATGACCCCAGCGCCGAGAGCCCGGCGCAGCCTGCTGACAAAGGTGGCGACGTTCTCGGCCGGGCCGGCCGGCGGCGCGCCGCCCCAGAGCACCTCGGCGATCCGCTCCGCGGAAACCGTGTGCCCGCGCTCGACCGCCAGCAGCATGAGCAGCAGCCGGGCCTTGCGGCTGCCCAGGTCGGGGCCGGGGATCGGCGTAGCGTCGCGGGCCACCGAGAACGTGCCGACAAGCCGCACCTGTGTGCGGGCCGGAACCCCTCCCCCGTCGGAGGTCGCCATCCCCACCCTCCAGACGGCCTGTCTCTCCCGCGCCGTGGCCCTGCCTGATAGCACGTCCCCCGGCTACCGGCATGGAATCTCAGATGGCGGCGCTTGGCAAGCCGGACGGCGCCACCCGCCGCCCGCCACTGACCGCCGCCAGCCACCGGCCGCCGTCAGCCACCGCCAGCGGGCGTCAGCCACCGCCAGCCACCGGCCGG
>CAYPQM010000046.1:23616-34066 GCA_964412845.1 uncultured Streptosporangiaceae bacterium | reverse complement strand
GCCGGCGTCAGCCACCGCCAGCCGGCGTCAGCCACCGCCAGCCGGCGTCAGCCGCGGCCCGCGGCGTCGAACGCGGCCGCGAAAACCTCCGCGATCTGGGTGATCTCCGCCTCGGTGATCACGAACGGCGGCGACACCTGCAGGGCTGTCCCGGCCAGCAGGCGGGTGATGACGCCGCGGCCGCGGATATCGGCCACCAGCCGGGCGGCCAGCCCGGGATCCGCGGCGCGGGCATCCTCGGCGATCTCCACCCCGGCCAGCAGGCCGGTCCCCGCGCGGACCTCGGCCACCAGCGGGTGATCCGCGAGCGGAGCCAGGCTGCGCGCCAGGACCGGCTCCAGCGCGGCGACCCGCTCGACGAGCTGCTCCCGCTCGACCACGGCGAGGTTGGCCAGGGCCACCGCGCACGCCGTGGGGTGCCCGGAGTAGGTGTAGCCGTGCCGGAACACCTCGGCCGATCCCGCCCGCCAGAACGGCTCAGCCACCCTCGCGCCCACAATGACCGCGCCGATCGGCGCATAACCCGAGCTCAGCCCTTTGGCCGCGGTGATCATGTCGGGGTCGAGCCCGAACCGCCCGCTGGCGAACCAGCTGCCGACCCGGCCGAACCCGGTGATCACCTCATCGGCGATGAACAGCACGTCGTGCCGTCGGCAGACCTCCCGCACGCCCGCCAGGTAGCCGGGCGGCGGCGGGTACACCCCGCCCGCCCCGATGACCGGCTCGCAGAAGAAGGCGGCCACCCGGCCGGGGCCGAGCTGCTCGATCGTCTTGTCCAGCGCCACCGGGTCGTCCCAGGCCACCTGTTCCACCTGGGCGACGAGCGGCAGGAACGGCTCGGTGTTGGCCGGGATGCCGCCGAGCGAGGTGCCGTAGGCGTTCATCCCGTGGTAGGCGTGCGACCGGGCGATGCAGACCTGCTTGTCCGGCCGACCGACAGCACGCCAGTAGGTGCGCGCGAGCTTGGCCGCGGTGTCCACCGCGTCCGATCCACCGCCGGGGGTGAGGAAAACCTTGGCGTCCGGCACCGGCGCCAGGTCCGCGATCCGGCGGGCCAGCTTCTCGGCCGGCGGGTTGGAGTAGGGCTCGAACACCTGGTAGGCGGCGAGCTGGCGCATCTGGGCCGCCGCCGCGTCGGCGAGCTCGACCCGCCCGTGCCCGATGTTGCAGTACCAGAGGCTGGCCAGCGCGTCCAGGTAGAAGCGTCCCTCGGCGTCGACCACCGTGCTGCCTTCGCCCCCGACGATCGTGACGGCGTGGCCGGCCAGCCCCGCCATGTTCGCAAACGGGTTCCACAGCACGGGCTGGCGCGCCGCGTCACCGGATCCTGGCCCCATGGGCTCCTCTTCCTCGCGCTGACGGCAGTTGGGCCAACTTATCGTGAGGTAATTTGCGGGGTGAGCCGGCAATAGCAGGACGACCTGATCGGCACGTCCGCGTACGCGCTGGCGATCTTGAGTTGCTGCGCGATGATCCCGGCTTGCTCGTGTTTGCCCAGCCGGGTCAGGCACTCGTGGTAGCCGTGCAGGCTCCACACGTTGCCCGGATGCTGGCAGGCCCGGGCCAGCGTGTCATCCAGGCCCAGGTCGGCCCGGTAGACGGCTTCGGCTTCGGCGACCAGGTCGCGGTCCAGCAGCAGCGCGCCGTACGCGTGCCGGGTCGGCTGCATCCACGCCCACGGCTCGTCGTAGGGCAGCCCGTCGTCCAGCTCGATGGACCGGCGCAGGTGCCCGAACGCCTCATCGTAGTGCCCCTGGCGGTACGCCAGCTCGCCGTCCAGCATGGCCGCGGCGACCGCGAGGATGTCCCGGCAGGTGTTGTTGAAGACGGTGCGCGACTCGGGCACCCGCTGGATGGCCGCGCGGAACTGCTGCCGGTGTTCCACGGCTTCCCCGATCCGCCCGGTGGCCGCGCAAGCCACCCCTTTGGCATAACGGATCATCGCCGTGCTCACGCAGTACAGTCCCGGATCGGCCGGCAGCGGCGCGTCGATAATGTCCGGCCAGCGGCCGAACCTGATCAGGACGTGCATCTTCATCGGCAGGAAGCCCTCCAGCCAGTCCGCCATCGGCGGGACCTGCACCCGGAGCAGCTCGTCGGGGATCGCCGCGACAAGCTGGTCCGCGGTGTCCAGGGCGGTCTGGGCCTGGCCGAGGAACATCGCGCCGTAGATCTTGAAGTGATAGTTGTGCACCCGGTAGAGGGTGTAGAAGTTCATCGCACCGGCCTGGGCGGTGAACTTCTTGTCGGCGGCGATCGCGGTCGTGTTGGCCGACACGACCCGCCGGTAGTCTCCGCACAGCACGTCGATATGGGTCGGCATGTGCCGCAGGTGCCCGGCGTCCGGGACCAGGTCAAGCAGCCAGTCACCGGCTCGCAGCGCGTCCTCGGGCCGAGGGGACATCTCCATCAGGTGGATGTACATGTGCAGGATGCCGGGGTGCGTCCGGGCCTCGTCGCGGGCCAGGGCCCGGTCCAGGACGTCTTTGGCCTCAATGGTGCCGGACCCGGCGGCGGGCTGCCCCGTCGCCTGGTCCCACAGGGCCCACGGCGTGAGGTTCATCAGCGCGTCCGCGAACAGGGTCGCCACGTCCAGGTCGTCCGGATGGCTGCGGTAGACCTCGCGCATGGCATCGGCGTAGCCGGTGTTCCAGGCCGAGCAGTCCGGGGCCGGCTCGGCGAACGGGTACCGCGCTTCCAGGGCACCGATGAGCGCGCGTTCCACGGGCGTTGCGCGGGGGGCGTGGCTGGCGGCTGCGGCCGACGCGGCATGCGCCCGCGAGACGGTCGAGGCCAGGTCGACCGGGTCGAAGAACTCCCACGGCTTGTTGTAGTTCGGGCCCAGGGCGTAGGCCAGTCCCCAGTGCGCGAGCCCGCAGCCGCGGTCGTGCTCGATGGCCCGCTGGAAGCAGGCCACCGCCTCTTCGTGGTTGAAGGCGTAGGTCCAGGCGAGCCCGCGGGTGAACCAGAGCTGCGCCTGCGCTGATGAGGTCGTCACCGGCCGGGTGTAGCTACCGAGGTCGAAATAGTCAGCCATCCCGCGCATCCCTCCCCGGCCCAGCCTGCCAGAACCGCGTCCCGGCCGGCCGGGACGGGGTCGTCAGGACAGGAAGCGGATGATGGCCGCTTCGAGTGCCTTGGCTATCTGCTTCTGGAAGTGGGTGGAGGTGAGCCGGGCGGCGTCCGTGGCGTTGCGCATGTTGCCGCACTCGATGAGCACCTTGGGCACGGTGGTGAGGTTGAGGCCGGCCAGGTCGCTGCGGTGGGTGATGCCGTTGACCCCGTCATAGGTGCTTTCCGGCATCGACGTGCCGGACAGCAGCGCCCGGCGGACATCGCTGCCGAGGTGCCCGGATGAGGTGATCACCTTGTCGTTCGGCCCGTCCGCGACCGGTTCCAGGATGGCGAACCCCCGCCCCGACGCGGGGCCGCCGTCCGCGTGGATGTCGACGGCGACGTTCGCGTGCCGGTGGTTGATGATCGTGGAACGGGTGGTCACGCACGGCCCTACGCCGCTGTTGGTGGTGCGCGTCATCACGACCTTCGCGCCGTCCCGGATCAGATCGGCGCGCAGGAACGTCGCGACCCGGAAATTGAACAGCGCCTCGGTATATCCGCTGTTGGTCTCCGTGCCGGTCGTGTCGCAGTCCTCGGACGCCCGGCCATTCCAGATCTGGCGGGTGAGATACGCCGGGTCGGTGTAGTTGTGGCCGTTGTGACCGGGGTCGATGCCGACGATCTTGCCCGCGAGCGGCATCGTGGCGGCGCTGCGGGCCGGGGCGGTGCTCAGCGTCGGGCTAGGCGTCGGGCTGGGCGAAGTCGCGGGCGGATCGGCGGGGGTCACCTGCGATTGCGCGGTGGACGCGGCCGCTGTCGATGCCTGCTGCGCCAGCGCCGGCCCGGTGCTGGCACCGCACGCGGATGTCAGCATGACGGCCGCGGCCGTCATGAGCGCCCCGCCCAGCGGGGTCCGCACGCGTGGTCCGCGGCGACGGTGGATGGTCACGGCCAGGCTCCTCCCGCCACCGACGCCCGGTCATCAGCCAGCGAGTGGGCGTGCGTCACCCGCGTCGCTGACCGGCCGGCGGCTTGTCAGGGGACAGCGTATGCCGCAGCGGCCGGGGCTCGGGCCGAAGTGGGCGGGCGTGCGACACGGACGGCCGCCCAGGCTGAGCAGGACGACCAAGACAGGACGGGGCTGGGCCGTAAACTTGGAGCTAGTAGGGCGGGGGCGCAGTGATGGCCCTACGGACCGTGGAATCGAGGGCGGCCGGTTCTCCGGCAGCCTCGTCGCCGAGGGGACATGGTCGGGCTGCCGACCAGCCGAGCGGAGAGCTTGGAGGCATGACATGGCTGATCACGGCCATCAGGGACGGGGACGCCGTCACTGCCACTCAGCGCCATGACCGGGCCGGTGACTGTGCTGGTAAGCCGCCGCGAGACCTTCAACGCTGCGCACCAGCTGCGTAACCCGCGCCTGTCAGATGACGAGAACCGGCGCCTGTTCGGGAAATGCTTCAATCTGCATGGCCACAATTACGCATTAGACGTCGTGGTAGTCGGAAAGATCGACGCCGCCAGCGGCTATGTCCTGGATTTGAAGCGGCTGTCAGACGTCATGTACCAGCAGATCATCCAGCACGTCGACCACCGCAATCTGAATACCGATGTTCCGTGGCTGGAAGGACTCATCCCGACGGCGGAGAACCTCGCAGTGACCTTCTGGGCCAGGCTTCAGCCCGAGCTTCCTGAAGGGGCGCTGCGGTCAGTCCGGGTCTCGGAGACCGACAAGAACTGGGTCGAGGTCGGTGACCATATCTGAAGGGCCGGGCCGCCGGGGCCGGGAGTTGCGCAGCCGCTACACAGCTGCGGACCTCCGTGTCCTGACCCGGGACGAGGCGCGGCGCTTCGCCCCGGACGAGGGCTGCGATCCGCAGGCCGACGTGACCTTGGCCTGGGAATTGCTGTACCGGCTCGAGCCGGAGCTTTACGAGCGGATGGCCAGCGCGGAGCGGCTCCATCCCGGGATAGTTGACTGGCTGCCACCCAGCTCGGACCGGATTGTCGAGGTCGGCGCCGGCTCAGGTCGCCTGACGCTGGACCTCATCGACCGCGGGCGGGAGGTGGTGGCTATTGAGCCCGCGACCGGGCTGCGCCAGATACTTGAGCGGAAGCTGGCCAAAGCCGATCATGGATCCCGTGTCCGCGTGACACACGGGTTTTTCGACGACCTGCCCGTCGCGAGCGGCTTCGCTGATCTGGTCGTCGCGTGCTCGGTTTTCACCCCCGCCCCCGGCCATGGCGGCGACGCCGGCCTGGCCGAGATGGAGCGGGTTTGCCGGCCCGGCGGCTGTGTCGCCATTATCTGGCCGAACAACATCGGCTGGCTAGCCGCCCGCAATTACCAGTACGAAAGCTTCGCTGGACCGATGTCGGTGGATTTCGCGAGCCACCGCGAGGCGGTGGAACTGGCCGGGATCTTCTATCCCCATGCGGTCTCGGAGGTCCGCTGCCGCGGCAGCCGACGAGTCCCGTATGAGGTGCTGGGGATCAATCCGCCGCGCGATCTCGCCTTCAAGGTGATCACGCGATGAAGGTCGCGGTGGTGGCGCCGCTCGTGTCAGCCATCCGCGAGCCGCAGGGGGGAGGCTCGCAGGCCTTCGTGTCCGACCTTGCCCGCGGCCTGCTTAGCAGAGGCCACGAGGTGCACGTCTACGCGGCCACGGGATCGGAGATACCAGGGGTCACGGTCATCGATACCGGCGTAGATCCGAGTTCTCTGGCCGCCACCCTGTACCGAGCCGCCGGCCGACGCAGCCGCGACCTGGCCCCGGCGGTGTCGGCCTTTGCCAGCGCCTACTCCGCGGTCCGGGAGACCCGGTACGACATAGTCCACAATCACGCCTTCGACGCCCCGGCGATCGGCCTCGCTACCGGATTGAATACGCCTGTTGTGCACACGCTCCACCTGCCACCGGACGCGGCGATCGCCGCCGCGCTTCGTCAGGCCGCCCAGGGCGGTCAGCCTCCGGCCGTGGCCTGCGTGTCCGAGTTCCAGGCGAGCACCTGGCGCGGGGTCGCCCGAGTCGACGCGATCCTCCCGCCATATGTGCCGACGCGTTCCGTCCCCTGGTCGGATGCAGCCGGGGATGGCGCTGTTTTCGCAGGCAGGCTAAGTCCCGAGAAGGGAGCCGCCGAGGCGATCGACATCGCCCAGGTGGCCGGAGCCCGGATCGACGTCTACGGCGACGTCTACGACGCCGAGTACGCACGAGCACAGATCGGCCCCCGGCGTGACGCGCCAGGCGTGGTGGTGCATCAAGGAGTGCCACGACCATCGATATGGGCGGCAATGGCCCGCGCGGCGGTCGTGGTCTGCCCCGCAAAGTGGGATGAGCCCTTCGGCATGGCTGCCGCCGACGCCCAGGCGTGCGGGACTCCTGTCGTCGCGTTCAAGCGCGGTGGACTCAGCGAGATAATCGTGGATGGCGTGACCGGCTTCCTAGTCGCGGCAGATGACATCGAAGCGGCTGCCGATAGCGTCCGGAAGATCACTCAGATCTCCCGCGCGGCATGCCGCGCGCATGCCGAAAGGCATCTCGACCTGGAACGGAGCCTGGATGCTCACGAGCAGCTCTACCGGCGAGTCATCCGCCGGGGTGGCCGGAGCCGCAGTCAATGAGTGACCCAGGGCACTGGCTGGCGGGACGGGTCGCGATAGTCACGGGCGCCAGCCGGGGAATCGGCGCCGCCACCGCCGAGTCTCTCGCCGGCGCCGGAGCGCACGTCGTTCTCGCGGCCCGCGACCGCGATGCTCTCGCCAGCGTGGCCAGCGGCATCCAGTCCGCCGGCGGCCAGGCCACGGCCGTGCCCACGGATGTGAGCAAGGTCAAAGACGTCGAGCGGCTGTTTGCCGCCGCCGCGCAGACCGGCCGTCTCGCCGCCCTGGTCTGCGCGGCTGGCGTGCTGACATCCGCGCCGTTCGGCGAGACCACGTGGGACATCTGGGAAGAAACGCTGGGGGTCAACCTGACCGGCTCGTTCCTGTGCTGCCGGGCGGCATTCATCGCCATGAGCACTGCAGGCGAAGGACGGATCGTCAACATCGCCTCGCTCTCGGGCATCTACGCCACCGAGAAGTTCCCGGGGCTGTCCGCCTACAACGTCTCCAAGTACGGGGTCATCGGCCTGACGGAGGCGATCGCCGTAGAAGGCAGGCAGCACGGCATCAGCGCCATCTGCGTGAGCCCAGGAGCGGTCGACACCCAGATGCTGCGCCGGGCCAATCCCGAGCTTCGTCCGGGGCTAACACCCGGTGATGTCGCGGAACTGATCCTCGCGCTGCTAGATAGCCCGCTGGCTCCGGCGAGCGGGGCGAACATCCCCCTTTTCTCAAATGCCTAGGCGGGTTAGTACTCCATCGTCACGAAGTGCTGCTGGAGTATTAGGCGAGCTACCCGGGCGGCTTTCATGCATCTTTCCCCAGCGACCACAGGTCCACCTGCTCGTCGGCGAGCAGTCCAGGAGGAGGCTGGGCTCGCGCGGTCACGAGGCGCGCAGCCGCTGCCATCTCCGAGTCGCCGTCCAGCTCGGGATCACCGCCGCGGTTCAGCCCGACCGCGGCCCGCACCACCCCGTTGACGAGGTAGAACCCGACTAGCCTTCCTTCCGGCGGACTCCCGCGCACGACAAACTCATCCCACTTCGCGGCGTGGCCGACATACTCGAGCTTATGTTCGTACTGATCTGACCAGAAGCTATGGATGTAGTCATAGGGAGCATCCGAGCCCAGCATCGACCTCGCCGCCGCAGCACCCTGTTTCTCGGCGTTGTTGTAATGCTCGACACGGACCCGGCCGAATACCGGGTGAAGATGGTTCGCGACATCGCCGGCCGCGTAGACGCCGGCGGCGCTGGCCCGGCACAATTCGTCGACCAGGACCCCGTTATCCTGCGCGATCGGCTGCCCCGCGACGGCCGGCACCACGGGCTCGATCCCGATACCAGCCACGGCGAAGTCGCATGCCACGCGAACGCCGCTGGCCGTGGTGACCGCCTCCAGCCGCTCGGTCCCTTCGAACGCGGCAACCTGATCTCCGGCGAGCAGATCAACGCCGTTCGCGCGGTGGATGGCACCGAATAGTGCGCCGATTTCCCCGCCCAGCACCCGGTCAAGGGGGAACCGGCCGGGAAAGATGGCGGTCACGTGCACCCCGAGCTGTGTCAGCGAGGCCGCCACCTCGGAACCGATGAAGCTCATGCCCACTACCACCGCGCGCCGACCCGCCACCGCTTCGCCCTTGATCGCCTCGCAGTCAGCGACCGTGCGCAGGTAGTGGAGGCCAGGCAGGTCAGCCCCGGGAAGCTCAAGCCTCCGGTTCCGCCCACCGGTGGCTATCAAGACCTTCTGGTACGGCAGCTCCTGGCCTGAGCCGAGGAGCACGGTATGCGCGGCGGTATCGATGACCGCGGCACTGGACCCAACGAGGTGGTCCACGTCGTGTTCCTCATACCAGCTGGCCGGCTTCACCTGCCAGCCCGCGAGATCCTCCTCCGACCGCAGGTACGTCTTGGAAAGCGGAGGCCGGCCAAAGGGAACGCCTGGTTCCCGGCCGATCAGGGCGACCCGGTCCCGGTAACCCTCCTCCCGCAGGGTTACGGCAGCGTTGCCCCCGGCCAGGCCGCCGCCCACGATCACGATTCCAGTCCCGCCGACGCCTTGAGGCATCTCATGCATCTGCCCACCCCGGGACCGCGAGAAACCCCGCTGCCCCGCCTGGGCCGCGGGACCGCGAGAAACCCGCTGCCCCGCGGCCCAGGCGGGTCATGAGTGGTCGCCGGGCGTCGCCGGCTCACTGGGCCGCGCCGCCGCGAGCAGGAACCGGCCTCTCGCGCCACTTGCCCCTCACGCCAGGCGGCTCAGTCGGCGGCCAGGGCCTTGTCGCCAGTGCGGAGCGGCGCCCGTGAGCGGGGCCGGCGGGGCCGGGCCTGGCTGGACTGGCGGATCACCAGTTCCGGCTCGAAGACGACCTGACGGTGCTGGTGGGCCTGCTTGCCGAGAGCCTCTTCGATGATCAGCTGGGCGGCGGTCCGGCCGAGCTGATGGCGGGGCTGGCGCACCGAGGAGAGCGGCACCGCCGCCGCGGCGGCGAAGTCAATGTCGTCATAACCAACCAGGGCGACGCTCTCCGGGACCCTGATCCGGTGGGCCGTCATCTCCTGGAGAACACCCAGCGCGAGCAGGTCGTTCGCGCAGAAGACGCCAGTGGGCCTGATGTCCGCCGGGAGTTCCGCGAGAGTCGCGCCAGCCCGCTGGCCGGCCGAGACATTCAGCGCGGCCGTCTCGATCACGCGCAGTTCCGGCATGCTGCCGGCGGCACGTCCCAGGGCCCGGATGGCGCCATCGCGGCGGTCAGCCACCTGCCGGATGCTCATCGGCCCGCCGACGAACGCGATCCGCTCGTGGCCCGCTTCCAGCAGATGCGACACGGCCAGGTCGCCGCCCAGCACGTCATCCACCGATACCGAGCACTGACCGCGGGACGGCGACCGGCTGTCCACCAGGACCACCGGAGTCCCCCGGCGCTGCAGCCGGGCCAGCCGCTCATCGGCGCCGGAGACGGGCGTGATCAAGATGCCCTGGACCCGGTGTTCTTCCAGCAGCTCCAGGTAGCTGGACTCCTTGGCCTGCTGGTCGTCGCTGTTGCACAGGATGACGGCCAGCCCCGACTCGCTCGCCTCGTCCTCGACACCGCGGGCCACGTCGGTGAAGAACGGGTTGGCCACGTCGAGGACGACCAGCCCGATGGTGCGGCTGCGCCCGGCCCGGAGCTGGCGCGCCGACTCGTTCCTGATGAAGCCCAGGGACTTGATCGCCGCCTGGACCCGGGTGCGGGTCGACTCCGCGACGACATCGGGCCGGTTGAGGACGTTGGACACGGTGCCAACCGAGACGCCGGCAAGCGCGGCGACCTCCCTGATGCTGACCGGCGCGTCCGCCACGGCGTCCTCCTGTCCTGTCAGTTTTATAGGTCGGTTGGAACGTGTCAAACCGACTTCGCCCTGCTCGGCTGGTGTTCCGGCGCACACCGGCGATGCGCCGGGCGCCGTAGCCCACAGCCGCCCGCTCCACGCGGAGCGGCAGGCTGCGGCGCGGTTCGCAACAGGCATGAAACCTGTCTGTAACGATTCAAACATGAGGCTGCGAGGTCTATTGACAGGCCCGTGACATCGTCCGACACTGCTTCACATATTTGAAACGTTCCAGCAGATCATAAACGCGCTCGTGACTGCCGCACCATGACCCAGCACACCAGCAGAAGCAGCGCAGCAGCAGAAGCAGCCCGTCTGCGCACCACGTGGACCGGACCCAGCACGCGACCAGGCTCCAGCCCACCCGGCGCACCACCCGAACCCAGCCCACCCGGCGCACCACCCGAACCCAGCCCAC
>CAYPQM010000046.1:0-23516 GCA_964412845.1 uncultured Streptosporangiaceae bacterium | reverse complement strand
CCCGGCGCACCACCCGAACCCAGCCCACCCGGCGCACCACCCGAACCCAGCCCACTCAGCGCACCACCCGAACCCAGCCCACCCGGCGCATCCGCAACTGGACCGGCCACCGTACGTCGAGAGGAGATCGAGCCGTGGATCCTGGCGGCAACGCCTCCGCTGAAGGAATCGGCACGCCCGCCGCGGTCGGACCAGACGTGGGCTCAGGGCCAGGTTCAGCTCCAGAGAGCGCGCCCGCGCCCGGGCCGGACGGCAATCCGGGCGATCTCGGGCCGGATCCAAGCTCTCTGGACTCGCCAGCCGGACGTGTGCCGGTGCTGTCGCTTCGCGACGCAGCCAAGGCGTTCGGGGCGGTCCAGGCCATCGCCCACGGGTCGATCGAGCTCTACGGCGGTGAGGCCCACGCCCTGGTGGGCGAGAACGGTGCCGGCAAGTCAACGCTGGTCAAGATCCTGGCTGGGGTGCACCAGCCAGACTCAGGCTCGCTGCTCATTGACGGCCGCCCGGTCCTGCTGCACGGTCCGGCGGACGCCCAGGCCGCCGGAATAGCGGTCATCTACCAGGAACCCACCCTGTTTCCCGACCTCACCGTCGAGGAAAACATCTTCATGGGACGCCAGCCGATGCGCTCGGCCAGGCGCATCGACCGCCGGGTCATGCGGGCCGAGGCCACGGCCCTTTTCGAGCGGCTGGGCGTCCGGCTTGACCCGGGTCGCATCTGCCGCGGGCTTTCCATCGCGGACCAGCAGATCGTCGAGATCGGCAAGGCGCTCTCGCTGAATGCGAGGGTCATCGTGATGGACGAGCCCACCGCCGCCCTGTCCGCCACCGAGGTGGCCCGGCTGTTCGATGTAGTGCGAACGCTGCGCACGGCCGGGGCGGCCGTGCTGTTCATCTCGCACCGCCTGGAAGAAGTCTTCGCGATCTGCCAGCGGGTGACCGTGATGCGCGACGGCAGGCACGTGTTCACCAGGGAACTGGCCGGCCTCACCGCAGATGATCTTGTGCGGGCGATGGTGGGCCGGGAGATGGTGCCGCGCGCCGCGGGCGAACGCGGCACGCCTGGCGACCATGTGCTCCAGGTTGAGCGCTTGACCAGGGAAGGCGTATTCACCGACATCTCGCTGGAGGTAAGGGCCGGGGAGATCGTCGCCCTGGCCGGGCTGGTCGGATCGGGACGCAGCGAGGTCGCGCGGGCGATCTTCGGCATCGACCGGTACGACGCAGGGACGGTGCTGATGCGGAGCCAAGGGCTGCGCCGGGCATCGCCCGCCGCCGCCATGGCGGCGGGAATCGGTTTCGTCCCCGAGGACCGGCGTCAGCAGGGACTCGTCATGGACATGTCGGTGCAGCAGAACGTGGCCCTCGCGTCGCTCGGCAGGCTCCGGAAGGCGGGGCTTATCCGGGCGGCGGCCGAGCGGGCGCTGGCCGCCGACTGGGCGGTGCGGCTGAAGCTCAGGTACGGCAGGCTGACCGACCCGGTATCCCGGCTGTCCGGAGGCAATCAGCAGAAGGTCGTGCTCGCGAAGTGGCTGGGACGCAAACCCGCGCTGCTGATCGTGGATGAGCCGACCCGCGGGATCGACATCGCCACCAAGGCCGAGGTGCACCAGTTGCTGGTGCAGCTGGCCCGGGACGGGGTCGCGATCTTGATGATCTCCTCGGAACTGCCGGAAGTGCTGCGCATCGGGGACCGGATCCTGGTGATGCGCGAAGGCCGGCTGACCGCCGAGTTCGGGCATGCGGACGTTTCGGAGGAAAAGATCATGGCCGCGGCGACCGGCCAGCTCACCGCCACAGGCGCTACCGGCACAGAGCAGGCTCGATGACAGCGTCACTGACCGAGCGCCAGGAGCCATCCAGCGCCACCGCCGGGATCACGTCGCGCAAGCTCACCGAGCGGGTGTTCCGGATCCGGGAATCCGGCATCATCGCCGTCCTCGCCGTGTTCGTCGCGGTGACGGCGAGCATCCAGCCGCGTTTCCTCGACCAGGCCAACGTCCAGTTCGTCCTGGTCAACACCACTGTGTTCGCCCTGCTCGCGCTCGGCGAAACGATGGTGGTCATCAGCCGGAACGTCGACCTGTCCATCGGATCGGTGCTGGGCCTGTCCGCCTATGTGTCGGCGAACCTGTTCGGGCACCAACACGGTATCCCGGTACCGGTCGTCTTCCTGGTCGGGCTCGGGGTCGGCCTCGTCTGCGGAATCGCCAACGGGCTCATGGTGTCCATCGGCCGGGTGCCGAGCCTCGTGGTCACGCTGGCCACGCTCTACATCATCCGGGGGGTCGACATCCTCATCGTGGGCGGCAACGAGGTGGTCGCCCAGACCCTCCCGGGCAGCTTCATCAACATCCCCCGGGCTACCGTGCTCGGCGTGCCGTACCTGGCCATCGTCATCGCCGTGGTGATCGGGGCCGGGGCTTATTACCTGCGTTCCTTCCGGTCTGGACGGGAGCTGTACGCAATCGGCTCCAACCCGGAAGGGGCGCGCCTGGCCGGCATCCCGGTCGGCAAGCGCATTTTTGCCGCCTTCGCGCTCAGTGGTGCCATCGCAGGGCTGGCCGGCGTGCTGTGGGCCGCGCAGTACGAGACCATCGATTCGACCGCGGGGACCGGCTACGAACTGACAGTGATCTCCGCTGTGGTGGTCGGTGGCGTGGCGATCTTCGGCGGGAGCGGCAGCGCGGTCGGCGCGGCCGTCGGGGCGCTCCTGCTCAGTACCATCCAGTCCGCGCTGAACGTCCTCGGCATCTCGCCATTCTGGGACCAGGCAATCGCCGGTTTCCTGCTCCTGGTGGCCATCACGGTCGACCGCGCCATCGCCGTCAGGGTGATGCTCGCGCTGCGGCGAAGGAGCTCCGGCGTTGGAACCTGACCAGAACCCCACCCCCGCAACGGGCCTGAACGCTCATGACGACAATTCGTCCGGGGCTGAGCCCACTAGCCAGCGGGCCGCATCCCAGGCCAGTGACCAGCGGGCCGCATCCCAGGCCGGCGGCCTGCGGGTAGCGCTGCACTCCGCCTTGCGCTGGGAGACAGGCCTGGCCGTCGTGGTCGTCGCCGTCCTGGTATTCGGCGACGTCACCTCACCACAGTTCCTGACCAGCGGGAACTTCTTCAACCTGAGCGTGTCATCAGGCGAGATAGCGATCATGACACTGCCGATGACACTCATCATCATCAGCGGCGAGATCGACCTTTCTGTGGCTTCCACGCTCGGCATGTCCAGTGCGCTGCTCGGCTTCCTATGGAGCAAGCACTGGCCGATGCTGGCCATCTTCGTCGTCGTGGCGGTGCTCGGGGTGCTCGCGGGCCTGATCAACGGCCTGCTGGTGACCCGGCTCGGCTTGCCGTCCCTCGCGGTGACGATCGGCACGCTCGCGTTGTACCGCGGCATCGCCCTGATCATCCTGGGAGCGAACACCGTCTCGAACTTCCCCGCGTCGTACACCACCATCGGGGTCAACCCGATCCCGCACACGAACATCCCCTATTCCGTAGCGATCTTCATCGTGCTGGCCGTGATCTTCGGGATAGTGCTGCACGCCACCGCGACCGGCCGGTCCGTCTATGCCATGGGCGCGAGCCCGGAAGCGGCGCTGTTCGCCGGGATCCGGGTCAAGCGCATCAAGACCATGCTCTTTGTGGTGTCCGGTCTGGTCTGCTCTATGACGGGCGTGCTGTGGACGTTCCGGCTGGCCACGGCGGTGCAGAACAACGGTCTCGGGCTGGAGCTGAGCGTCGTGGCCATCGTCCTGCTCGCCGGGGTATCCATCTTCGGGGGCAAGGGATCGATCGTCGGCGTGGTGCTGGCCGTGATCGTGTTCGCCGGGCTGCAGAACGCACTCCTGCTCACCAACTTCAACCAGGAGGCCACCGGCATCGTGACCGGCGGCCTGCTGCTCATCAGCGTGTTCGTGCCCAACGCCGCGGCCCTCCTGGGCCGGGCACGAGGACTCGCGCACAGCAGGGGCGCCGCCCGGTCGTCGGCCATTGGAGCAGTTCATGACTGAGCACGGCCTCGGGCCACATCCCCGCAGGGCCGCGCCGCACTCCGGCAGGGCCGCGCCGCACTCCGGCAGGGCCGCGCCGCACTCCGGCAGGGCCGCGCCGCATCGCGCGGTCGGCCAGCATTCCGCCGCATCCCGCCAGATATCAATTTTGCCCCGAATTGAAAGGATTCAGGTATGAGAGGTTCCGTCAAGAGAGCACTGTGGGGTCCCGCAGTGCTGCTCGTAGCGTCCGCAACGCTCGCGGCGTGCAGCTCTTCAGGAGGCTCCGCGTCCTCCAGTTCGTCCCCAAGTTCGTCCGCAAGCGCCGCCGGGGGACTGAAGACAGGGCTGAAGGTCTTCGTCATCCCGAAGAACCTTGGCAACCCGTATTTCACGACGTCAGACAGCGTCAAGTCCGGCGGTGCACTCGCCGCGCTGGGCACGCTTGGTGAGACCGGGACCGAGACGAGCGGCACCGCGGCCACGCCCGCGTCGCAGATACCCGCTATCCAGGCCGCGATCACCAAGGGCGCTAACGCCCTCATCGTGTCCGCCACCGATCCCACGGCACTCTGCCCAACCCTGAAGTCCGCCATGGCCAAGGGCATCACGGTCGTCACCTACGACTCAGACGCGCCAACCTGCCGGAGCCTGTTCATCAACCAGGCGTCCACGTCCCAGATCGGAACGAGCGAGGTTGACCTGCTCGCGAAGCAGATCAATTCCACCGGGGACATCGCGATCGTGTCCGCCGCCGCCTCGGCGCCGAACCAGAACGCCTGGATCGGGTTCATGAAGACGGAGCTGAAGAAGTACCCCAAGATGCACCTGGTCAGCACCGTCTACGGCAACGACGACCCGACAACTGCGACGCAGGTAACCCAGGGTCTGCTGCAGAAGTACCCGAACCTCAAGGGCATCATCTCGCCGACCACAGTCGGCATCCTCGCCGCGGCGCAGGTGCTCGACACCGCCAAGTACCGCGGCAAGATCGCGCTCACGGGACTCGGTACTCCCGATTCCCTCAAGAAGTATGTGTCTGACGGCACCATCCAGGCCTTCGAGCTGTGGAACCCGGCGAACCTCGGCTACCTGGCCGGGTACGCGGCGGTCAACTTCGCATCCAAGACGATCACGAGCGCCGCGGGCGGCTCCTTCACCGCCGGCAAGCTGGGCAAGTTCACGGTTGGTGCCGACGGCACCATCCTGCTTGGCCCGCCGTTCGTGTTCAACAAGGCCAACATCAGCCAGTTCAACTTCTAAAGAGTCGCGTGGATCCCGGCCGCCGGACAGCGGCGGCCGGGATCCACGGAACACCCGCAGGAAGGGAACCTGATGGAGCGTGTCTGCTTCCTCGCCCGGGTCAGGCCTGACCGGCTTGCGGAGTACCGGGTACGGCACCGGAAAGTATGGCCAGAGATGATCGAGGCACTGCAGGGCGCTGGCTGGACCAACTACACGCTGTTCCTGGCCGAGGACGGGCTCTTGGTCGGCTACCTGGAAACGGACGACTATTCAGCGGCGCAGCGCAAGATGGCGCAGACCGGCGTCAACGAGCGCTGGCAGGCGGAGATGGCGCCCTTCTTCGCCGATCTTGGCGACCAGCGCCCCGACGAGGGGTTCCGCAAGCTCGACGAAGTATTCCACCTGGACTGACCGGCCAGACCGAGCCGCACTGGCTGAGCCGACTGACTGAGCCGACTGGCTGAGCCGACTGGCTGAGCCGCACTGACCGCACTGGCAGAGCCGCACCGTGTTCCGCCGCCTGGAGATGACGTGAGATGCCTGATGTGAGTGCTGTGAAGTCCGCGTTGCGGGCGCAGCGGATTGAGCTGCCGTCGTGGGCGTTCGGTAATACCGGGACCCGGTTCAAGGTGTTCTCCCAGCCCGGGGTGCCGCGCACCCCGCAGGAGAAAATCGCGGACGCGGCGCAGGTGCACAAGTTCACCGGCGTCGCCCCCAGCGTCGCGGTGCACATCCCCTGGGACCGTGTCGATGACTACGCCGCCCTCGCGGAGTTCGCCGCGGGCCTGGGGACCAGCATCGGGACCGTGAACGCGAACGTGTTCCAAGACGATGACTACAAGCTCGGGTCGGTCGCCCACCCCGACCCCGCGGTCCGCGCCAAGGCGGTGGATCACCTCCTCGAATGCGTCACCATCATGGACGCCACCGGCTCCGCCGACCTGAAGCTGTGGTTCGCGGACGGCACCAACTACCCCGGCCAGGACAGCATCCGCGCCCGCCAGGACCGCCTCGCCGGGGCCCTGGCCGCCGTCTACGCCCGCCTCGCCCCGCACCAGCGGATGCTGCTGGAATACAAGCTGTTCGAGCCCTCGTTCTACACCACCGACATCCCGGACTGGGGCACCTCCCTGCTGCACTGCCTGGCCCTCGGTGACCGCGCCGCCGTCGTCGTGGACACCGGCCACCACGCCCCCGGCGTCAACATCGAGTTCATCGTCGCGATCCTGCTCCGCGCCGGCCGGCTCGGCGGGTTCGACTTCAACTCCCGGTTCTACGCCGACGATGACCTGATGGCCGGCGCCGCCGACCCCTTCCAGCTATTCCGCATCCTGCGCGAAGTCGTCACCGCCGGCGGCCTCGCCCCCGGCGCCGGGATCGCGTTCATGCTCGACCAGTGCCACAACATCGAACCCAAGATCCCCGCCCAGATCCGCTCCGTCATGAACGTCCAGGAAGCCACCGCCAAAGCCCTCCTCGTCGACACCGACGCCCTCACCACCGCCCAGCACAACGGCGACATCCTCGGCGCCCACGCCGCCCTCATGGACGCCTACAACACCGACGTCCGCCCCCTCCTCGCCGAACTCCGCCAGGACATGGGCCTGCACCCCGACCCCATCACCGCCTACCACCACTCCGGCTACGCCCAGAAAATCATCACCGACCGCATCGGCGGCACCCCCGCCAGCTGGGCCAGCTAACCCGATGACCACCACGCTGATTCCACACGGCAACGCGGTGCATAGCGCCCCCACGAGGGGCACAACGCACCACGCTGATTCCGCAGGAAACAACGCGGTCCATAGCACCCACATGAGAGGCACAAAGCACCGCGCAGGCACGACGCACCGTGCAGACACGACGCCCACCGCCCGGCCTCGCACCCAGCGAGTCGCAGCCTGACAAGGAGCACACCATGACCCCGCAGGCGCCAGCCGAGGTCGCCGCGCTCATCCAGCGCAGCAACCGCCTCGGTGCGGACCCGCGTAACACCAACTACGCCGGCGGCAACACGTCAGCGAAGGGCCAGGTCACCGACCCGGTGACCGGCCGGCCCGCCGAATTGCTGTGGGTCAAGGGATCGGGCGGTGATCTGGGCACGCTCACCGCCGACGGGCTCGCCGTGCTGCGGCTCGACCGGCTCCGCTCGCTCACCGGGATCTACCCGGGCGTCGAGCGCGAGGATGAGATGGTCGCCGCCTTCGACTACTGCCTGCACGGCAAAGGCGGCGCGCCGCCGTCCATCGACACCGCCATGCACGGGCTCGTCGACGCGCCGCACGTGGACCATCTCCACCCGGACTCCGGGATCGCCTTCGCGACCGCCGCCGACGGCCCGGCGCTGACCGCTGACTGCTTCGGCGACCAGGTCGGCTGGGTGCCCTGGCGCCGCCCAGGTTTCCAGCTTGGCCTCGACATCGCCGCCTTCCGGCGTGACAACCCGCAGGCCATCGGGGTGATCCTGGGCGGGCACGGAATTACCGCCTGGGGCGAGACGAGCGAGGAATGCGAGACACGCTCGCTCGCGATCATCGCTACCGCGCAGCGGTATCTGGATGAGCACGGGCGCACGGAGCCGTTTGGTGATGTTGTGCTGGAATTTCAGCCGTTGCCGGATGGGCCGCGCCGCGAGCGGGCGGCCGCGCTGGCCCCGGCGCTGCGCGGACTGGCCTCCACTGATCATCCGCAGGTGGGGCACTTCACCGACAGCCCGGCGGTGCTCGATTTCCTGGCCCGCAGCAAGCACCCCGCGCTCGCCGCGCTCGGCACGTCCTGCCCTGACCACTTCCTGCGCACCAAGGTGCGGCCGCTGGTCCTTGACCTGCCGCCGGCCGCCTCGCTGGATGAGGTGCTCGCCCGGCTCGCTGAGCTGCACGCCGCCTACCGCGACGACTACCGCGCGTACTACGAGCGGTACGCCGACGACGACGCGCCGCCGATGCGCGGCGCCGACCCGGCGATCATCCTGCTGCCGGGCGTCGGCATGTTCAGTTTCGGCGCCGACAAGCAGACCGCGCGGGTGGCCGGGGAGTTCTACGTCAACGCGATCAACGTGATGGGCGGCGCCGAGTCAGTCTCGACCTACTCCCCCATCGACGAGCGGGAGAAATTCCGCATCGAGTACTGGTCCCTGGAGGAAGCCAAGCTCAGGCGGCGCCCGAAGCCGAAGCCGCTAGCCACCCGGGTCGCGCTGGTCACCGGGGGCGGGTCGGGGATCGGGCGGGCCACCGCGAAGCGCCTGGCGGCTGAGGGCGCGTGCGTGGTCATCGCCGACCGGGATGGCAGCGCGGCCCAAGACGTGGCCAAGTCCCTCGGCTCGGCCGACGTCGCGGTGGCGGTCACCTCGGACGTCACGGACGAGACCAGCGTGATCGAGGCGTTCCGGGTCGCGGCCCTGGCGTTTGGCGGGGTGGATCTCGTGGTCAACAACGCGGGGCTGTCCATCTCCAAACCACTGCTTGAGACCAGCACGGCCGACTGGGACATTCAGCACGACGTGATGGCGCGCGGTTCCTTCCTGGTGTCCCGCGAGGCGGCCCGCACCATGCGGGCCCAGGGCATGGGCGGGGACATCGTCTACATCTGCAGCAAGAACGCGGTCTTCGCCGGGCCGAGCAACATCGCCTACGGCGCCGCCAAGGCCGACCAGGCTCACCAGGTCCGGCTGCTCGCCGCGGAACTGGGCGCCTCAGGCATCCGGGTCAACGGGATCAACCCCGACGGCGTGGTCCGCGGTTCCGGTATCTTCGCCGGCGGCTGGGGTGCCCAGCGGGCCGCCGTCTACGGCGTGCCCGAGGAGGAACTCGGCGCCTTCTACGCCCAGCGCACCCTGCTCAAACGGGAGGTGCTGCCGGAGCATGTCGCGGCCGCGGTGCTCGCGCTGACCGCCGGTGACCTGCCCCTGACCACCGGGCTGCATATCCCGGTCGATGCCGGTGTGGCGGCCGCCTTCCTGCGCTGAACGCCTCGCCCACCTGGTGTTCCGCGGCACAGCCGATCGGAGGGAAGCGATGGGAGCAGCCGACGTGGAGTCTCCGGCGTTGAGTCACCAGGACGTGGCCCTGCTCAGGCTCCTCGCCGAGGGCCTGCCGCTTGATGCGGTGGCCAGGCGGCTGCGCACCTCGGAGCGGACTGTCCGCCGCCGGACCAGGGATATCTGCGACCGGCTCGGGGTCGCCGCGCCGATCCAGGCGGTCGTCTGGGCCGCGCGGCGCGGGATCCTGTGAGCGGCCCCGTGACCGTCGCGGCGGTCGACCTCGGGGCGTCGGGCGGGCGGGTCATGGTCGGCCAGGTTGGTCCCAGCCAGCTGGAGCTGCATGAAGCCCACAGATTCCCTAACGCTCCCGTGCCGGTGCTCGCCACGTTGCACTGGGACATCCTGCGGCTCTATCGGGACGTCCTGGACGGCCTGCGGTCGGCGGCCAGGGAGTTCGGCCTGGCCAGCATCGGGATCGACTCATGGGGAGTGGACTACGGCCTGCTCGACGAGAGCGGCGCGCTGCTCGGCAACCCGGTGCACTACCGGGATGCCCGGACCGACGGGGTGGCGGCGGAGGTGCTGGCCGCGATCCCGGCCCAGGAACTGTACGCGGCCACCGGGATCCAGCAGATGTCGATCAACACGATCTACCAGCTCGTCGCGGCGGCCAGGACGCCGCAGCTGTCGGCGGCCCGGACGTTGCTGCTGATTCCCGACCTGCTCGCCTACTGGCTCACCGGGGAACTGGGCGCGGAGGTGACCAACGCGTCCACCACCCAGCTCTATGACGTGCGCACCCGGACCTGGGCGACGCAGTTCATGGAGCGGGCGGGCATCCCGGCGCGGCTGTTCCCGGCGCTGCGCCAGCCCGGCGCCATCATCGGTGACCTGCTGCCCGAGGTCGCCGACCGGATCGGCCTGGGTCGCCGTGCCGACCTGGACAGCCCGGGCGGCCGGAATGGCGGGATCGGGCCGGACGGCCGGCGGCCGCCGGTTCCGGTGATCGCCGTCGGCTCGCACGACACCGCGTCCGCTGTGGTCAGCGTGCCAGCGGCCGGCGCCGACTTCGCGTACATCTCCAGCGGCACCTGGTCCCTGGTGGGTGTCGAACTGGACCAGCCGGTACTGACCGAGGCCAGTCGCCTGGCCAATTTCACCAACGAGTCAGGGGTGGATGGCACCATCCGGTACCTGCGCAACGTGATGGGCCTGTGGCTGCTGCAGGAGTCGGTGCGGACATGGTCGGACGCCGGGCTGACGGCCGACCTGGATAGCCTGCTCCGCGAGGCGGCGCGGCGGCCAGCGCTGCGGACCGTGCTCGACCCCGACGACCCGGTGTTCCTGCCGCCTGGTGACATGCCGGCCCGCATCGCCGAGGCGTGCCGCCGGACCGGCCAGAGCCCGCCGCAGGACCCGGCGGAGACCGTCCGGTGCATCATCGACAGCCTCGCGCTGGCCTACCGGCGCGCGATCCATCAGGTCCAGGAACTGTCCGGCCGCCAGGTCGGGACCGTGCACATCGTCGGCGGCGGGGCACGCAACGCCCTGCTCTGCCAGCTCACCGCTGATGCCTGCGGGCGGCCGGTCGTGGCCGGGCCGACCGAGGCCACGGCCCTGGGCAACATCCTGGTCCAGGCGCGCGCGCTCGGCGCCGGCCCGGTGGACCTGGGCGGGATGCGCGCGCTGCTGCGCGCCACCCAGCACCTACGGCGATTTGAGCCGGCCCGCGACGACGCCCGGGCCTGGGACGCGGCCGCCCGCCGGGTCAGCCGCCAGCCCTGATCGGTCGTCCCGGCCGTTCGTCCCGGCTGTTCGTCACCGCCAGCGACGCCCGTCCGTGACTGCACCCTCCGGGGGGACCGCTCACGCGGGGGCGACGGGGCGGTAGCCCAGACTCAACTGGTCGAAGAGGAAGGCGTGCCAGTCTGTTGTCTCGTCGATGGCCTGGTCGAGCGACCCGGCCAGGTGGCCTGTGGACTGCAATCTCAGCAGCACCGGCCGGTCCGAGGACGTTGCCTGTTGGAGCCGGGCCGTCATTTTCTTGGCATGCCAGGCATCGACCCGGGTGTCGTTCTGTCCGGCGGTCAGCAACACGGCTGGGTAGGCCGTCCCGTCCACGACATTGTGGTACGGCGAGTAGGCGAGCAGCACCGTGAACAACTCCGGATCCTGCACGGTGCCGTACTCGGGCGTGTTGAACCTCCCGTTGGTGGTGGTCTCGGCTCGCAGCGAGTCCATCACCGGCACCGCTGCTACCACCGCACGGGCGATGTCCGGACGCTGAGTGAGCACGGCACCCATCAGCAATCCTCCGTTGGAGCCGCCCATGATCGCCAGCCGCTCGCGGCTGGTGATCCCGCTGGTGTGCAGATGGTCCGCGCAGGCGATGAAGTCGTCGAAGCAGTTCTGCTTGGCGGCGAGCCGGCCGGCGTGGTGCCACTCCTCGCCGAACTCGCCCCCGCCGCGGACGTTGGCCACCACGTAGACCCCGCCCTGCTCCAGCCACAGCAGCAGCTCGGGATCGAAACGCGGTACCAGCGAGATGCTGTAACCGCCGTACCCGGTCAGCAGCGCCGGTGCGGTTCCGTCACGTGGCGTGCCGGGTGCGGCGATCACGTTGAGCGGGACACGGGTACCGTCCTTCGACGTTGCGAACTCGCGGGTCACCTCGTACCCGGACAGGTCAACGGGGGTGGTCGTCCTCAGCGCGGTTGGCCGGGGTGCTTCGCCGCGGGCTGCTACCCACCAGGTCGCCGGCTCCGTGAAGGACTCGGACGACCAGGCGATCCGGTCCTGTCCCAGCGTCGAGAGACGACCGGAGTACGACGACACCGAGCTCATCGGCGGGATCTCCACCGGGGGAAGCGGCCCACCCTTGGCGTCGAAGGCGCGCATCTGCTGCGGCCCGCCGACGGAGTCCACTACCCAGACGGTGTCGCGGGTCACCGCGAGGTCTTCGATGACCGTGTCACCGGCCGGCACGATCTCGTCGGCGTCGGCGACCGTGCTGCCACTGGTCAGCGGCAGGCGGAGCACCTTGCCGTGCGGGGCGTCCCGGAAGGAAAGCAGATACAGGGCGCCCGTGCCGGGCACGGCATGCACGCACTTGTCGGGGATGTCGGCCACCTGCCACCATGAGCCGTCGGCACCTTGGCAACGGAGGAAGACCTGCCAGTCACCTCCATCCCCCTTCTGCACCCGGTCCATCACCCAACGACCGTCAGGAGAGGCGGACAGGTAGTGCTCCGCGATCCGCTCGTCAGCGAAGGGGCCAGCGAGGTCAACACGGTCAGGCGTGTCACCGAAGTCGCGGAACCACACCTGCTGCCGAAAGCCTGCCGGGTCAGCGCAGCGGGTGTACCAGAACCCTGAGCCGTCGTGACGCCAGGCCACCGATCCGCCCATCAGATTCACGTGCGCGATCGGCTCGTCGACGACCTCCCCGCTCTCGACGTCGTAGACGTGCACCGACCCGTCCTCGGTGCCATGCTCCGACAGCGAGACCGCGACCTGCTTGCCATCCGGGGACGGAACGAAGAAGTCGATGGTGGTCTCACCCGACGGGTCGATGACATCCGGATCCACGACAACACGCTCGGCCGCAGGGTCGTCAAGGTCGGTCAGCGCCACCAGGAACGGCTGCTGCCGTGGCGTCTGCACCTTCAGCGCAAAGAAGGTGCTTCCGCCGGACAGGAGCCGCTGGTACGTCGTCCTCTCGGACTTCAGCTGCTCGACACGGGCCCGCAGCGCGTCTCGCCCGGGGATCCCGCCGAAGTAGGTACGGCTGCGGTGCTGCTGGGCCTTTGTCCAGGCGATGGTCTCCGCCGAAGAGGCGTCCTCCAGCCATCGGTAGTCCTCGGTGACATCGACTCCGTGAAAGGTGTCTGTCACCGGGATCCGCGGAGCCCGCACCAAGGGGAGCTCGGTCATGTGATCAGTCAACAACCGAGGCACGCGACGCACAACCGAACACGTGCCGTGGGTTCGTTCACGACCACGTCGCCGCAGGCCGCTCATAGAACACGGAGGACGAGCCGCCCGCTCATGCCGGGAGTAGCACGGCCGTAGGCTGCTAGCTGCGGCGGAGCCGTCCAAAGCCCCAGTACCCACGGGCGCGCGCCGCGGCGGTCGCGGCAGCGGTCAGGAGATGGCCGCCTTCACCAGCTCGATGACCCTTTTCTCCACCACGGGGCTCCACTCCTGGAGGGCGTAGGACACCGGCCACATGCCGCCGTCGTCGAGGTTCGCCGCGTCCTGGAAGCCCAGGGTCGAGTACCGGTAGCTGAACTTGCCCGCGTCCTGGAAGAAGACGACGATCTTGCCGTCCGCGTTCGTGTAGGCGGGCATCCCGTACCAGGTCTTCGGCGACAACCCGGGGGCGGTCGCGGTCACCGTCACATGCACGCGCTCGGCGAGCACGCGATCCTCCGGTGCCATCTCCGCGATCTTGTCGAGGACCGCCTGCAGGCCGTCCGCCTTCCTGGCGCCCTTCTTGCCCTCGGCGCGCAGTTCGGCGGCGCGCTCCTTCATCGCGGCGCGCTCCTCGGCGCTGAAGCCATCGGACTCGGCCTTGGCATTCTTCCCGGGCATCCGCGGGCCTCCCCTCTTGACGCGTGAGGGCCCAGCGTCATGCCGGCCCTCCTCCGACAGGCTAGACCCCGGCCACACCCTGGCGCTTCTCGATTCCTGACCCGGACCGGGGGCCACTGGGCAGTAACCGCGGGCTACCGCTTGCCAACCGATGGTACCAAAGTGGTACCATCACGTGGTGGCGATGAATCTGCGGCTGGATGAGGAAGACAGCGCCCTGCTGAGGGCGCTGGCAGAGGCCGAGCAGGTGTCGTTGCACGAGGCCGTGCTCCGGGCCATCCGCCGCAGCGCGCGGGACGTGGCCCATACGGCCCGCGTCCGCGAGGCGACCGCCGAAATGCTGGACCGGTGGGGAGAGGTACTTGACCGGCTCGGCCGGGCATGAGCAGTCAGGACCCGGCTACCGAGTTCCTAGACCTTGAGGATCTGCTCGGCCTGGTCAGCGCGCTGGGTGCGGGCCCGGTGCGCGATCTTGGCCTGCTGGACTCAGCTTGTCACCGTCCGCGGGCCGGGCTGCTCGGGCAGGAGGCTTATCCCATGCTCGCCGGGAAGGCCAGCGCGCTGATGCACTCACTGGCCGGCAACCACGCGCTCGTCGATGGCAACAAACGGCTCGCGCTCCTGGCCACGGCAGTTTTCCTGCGCGTCAATGGCTACCGCCTGGACATGACCGACGATGAAGCATTCGACCTCACCCTGTCCGTCGCCGCGGGCCAGCTAGACGCCGCCAGCATCGAGAAGCGCCTGCGTCTGATCATCGTCAGCAACGACGCATAGGAGCAGACGCGACGACGCGACCAGGCCTTCGAGTGCCTCGCGCAAGTCCGCGACCGCCGCCCTCTGCAGCATCGCCTTCGCCGTTAGCCCCCATGCCCGGACGCAACTGCGATCACAGCCCTACCGCGGCCTGGAATTCGGCGGTGTAACTGGCGATCTGCGCCCGGTTAAGGATCTTGAAGTTGTGCCCGCTCCGGAGCATCGCAGCGGACGGGAAGATATATTCTTCCTCGACCAGGCCGGGGTCCAGGTGCCGCATGGCGGCCTGGGCGCCCAGCACCGGGCACACGTACTCAAGGTATGCCGATAGCTGGGCCGCCACATCAGGCTGGTAGTAGAAATTCATCAGCCGCTCGGCGTTCGCCCTGACCGACGTGAGGGCGGGGATCATCATGTTGTCGGTCCAGAGCATCCCGCCGCCCTTCGGCCAGGTGAACTCGAGAGCGGGGTTCTGCTCGCGGCCGGCGAGGATGTCGCCGGCCCAGACCACTCCGGCGGCGACATCGCCTTTCACCATGGAGGGCAGGTAGGTATCGGCCACTAGGCGGATCTGCCCCGCATTCACCGACCGCTGGAGCATGGCTAGGGCGGTGCGGAATTCGGCGGCGGAGAAGTCGGCCGGATCGCTGCCCTGATCGAGCATGATGAGTCCCATGACGTCGCGCATTTCCGTCACCAGTGACACCCGGCCGTGCAGGTCGGGGGCGGTGAGCAGATCGGTCATGCTGGTGACGGGCCGTCGCGTGACTTTGGCGTTGTATCCGATGCCAGTGAGTCCGGCCTGGAAAGGCAGTGCATATCGCCGGAGATCGGGCACTGGCCAGTCGCGGAAGCGGGGCTGCAGGCGCCATGCCTCGGTCAGCAGGCCGGGGGATAGCTCGGCCGCCCAGCCCTGTTCGATGAACTGGGCCAGCACCCAGTCCCCGACCACTACCAGGTCGTAGCCGGGATCCTGGCCGGCTGCCAGCGCGACCCCGATCAGGCCGGTGACCTGATTGGCGTCTTGGATGAACCCGTTGTAGTCCACCCTGATCCCGGTTTGCCGGGTGAACTCCGCCAGCGTGGGATGCCCGCCCGTGGGCGAGGTGTCCATGTAGTCGGCCCAGTTTGCGAAACGCACCACCCTCCGCGTCCGTGACTCATCCGCCACAGCGGTCACCGGGACTTGCGCCAGCCCGGGGGCGGAACAATCGCTGAGGCCGGCGCCAAGCATCACGCCGCTCAAGCCAGCCGCGCCCACACGGGTGAGGAAGCGGCGGCGGGACACCCACCCGGGCGGCGGGTTCAAGGAACCGCCCGCCGGGTCCGGGCCGCCCCAGAAAGCGTCCCGGAGCGCAGCAGCGGAATCCGGACCGTGACCGTCGTGCCCACGCCCTCCACGGATTCCAGCTCCAGTTTGCCGTTATGCTGCCCGACGACAGTGCGCACGATGCTCAGGCCCAGGCCTGATCCCTGAACCTCGCGGCTGACGGCGTTGGAGGCCCGGAAGAACGGGGTGCCCAGGGACTCCTGCTCATCTTCCGGGATGCCCATGCCGGTGTCCTGCACCACCAGCACAGCATCGTCATCCTCAACGGCCGCGGTGCAGGTAACCCGGCCGCCCCGGGGGGTGTATTTCACCGCATTGGTGAGCAGGTTGGTCAGAACCCGGCCAAGCTGCCCGGCGTCCCCGTTCACCATCAGCCCCTCGCGCGGGGCCCGCACGTCGAAGGTGATCTCGCCCTCCTGCATCGATGGCATGACCAGGTCCACCGGCTCCGGTACCAGGTGGGCCAGGTCCACGGGGCAAAGGTTGGAGGTGAACACGCCCAGCTGGATCTTGGAAATCGTCAGCATGTCCTCGATGAGGCTCAGCAATCGCCGCCCATTACGGCTGACCGCGTCCAGCATCGAGGCTTGCATTGCCGTCACCGGCCCTGCCTCTGCGTCCTGGATTATCTCTATGTTGCCGATGATGTTGGTGAGCGGCGTCCGCAGGTCGTGGGAGGAAGACGCCAGGAACCTGGTCTTGGCCAGGTCCAGCGACTGCAGTTCAGCCACGAGGCGCTCCTCCCCTTCGTAGAGCCGCGCGTGCTCAAGCGCCCGCCCGAGATCGCGCGCCAGAGACTGCACGGCCTCGATTTCCGGCTCTGTCCAGGAGCGTCCCCCCTTGTTGCGCACCAGGGTCAGGGCGCCCATCAGTTCCTGGCCGGTACCGAACGGGGTGAGCAGCAGCGACGCCGCGTTCGAGTCCCGCACCATGTCCTGGACGTGCGGCGGAAGGTTCGCCGGAATGCCTGAGCTCAGGTCCTGGCAGCAGTAGCTCGATCGCTGGCTGAAAAGGTCCCTTATCCACCCGAGGGAATAGGCAGGCTGGACGGGCGAGATGCCCAGTGCCCGATCCTGGGCAGGCTCAGCCACGAGGGAGTTGAGCTCCTCCCCCTTAACCAGCCCCAGCCAGGCAAAGTCGACGGCGAGATTCTCTTCGAGCGCGGCCACCGCTTCAGCGATGATGGCCGGAGCATGCAGATGCTCATAAATGCGGGTGGAGGCCTCCCGCACGCTTGTGAGCCGGTTACTCTCGTCCGCTAGGAAGTTGACCGACCTGGCCAGTTCTTGGACGTCAGCCGGGCCGCCTGCGATAGCGCGCACGTCAAGGTCTCCCAGTGCCCGCCTGCGCACGGTGGTGGTGAGGCCGTGCAGGGGCGCACTTGTCCAGCGGAGGGCGAGCCCGAAAGCCAGCACCGGCAGCATCAGGCCGACCGCCAGGATGACGCTAGTACCCACCATCCCGATGCCCAGCGTGCGCTGGGCCCGGTCAGCGAGCACGGCGCTGTAAGCGGAGAGGCGCGCCTGGAGCCGCTGATTTTGCCGCACGAACGTGTCCGAACTGGCCGACGCCTGGTCAAACAGGCCCGCCGCGCCCCCGATGCCGGGTGGTGCCACCACCGCCTCACCGCCGCGCAGGAAGGCCGCACGAGCCGCCCTCTCCTGCGCGGTTACCCCGTCCAGGACCTCCGGCCAGGCCAGTCGCCGCAGCACCACCAGCTCAAGGACGAAATCCGTCTGCCCTGTGTAAAAGGTCTGCGCAAACCGGCCCTGTCCAGTCGCCTGGTACCCGCGGAGCGCGCGCTGGGTGTTGAGGAATTCGCCCTGCAGCGTCAGGTTGACCAGTTGCATGCGCTGAACCCGCTGGCTGAGGAGCAGAATGGCTGACCGCTGGTAGCCAGCCCCGGCCAGCACGAAGGCCACCACTCCCAGCACGAGCACGAACTCCACCACGAGCCCAAGCCAGGCATAGAAGACCATCGACCGTTGGGTTCTCATGGCAGCCCACTCCGATCGATGAACATGCCGATTAGCTTCCCCCGAAGCTTCGTCACATTTTGTTACTGATCGACTACCCGTTCACTATAGCCAAGTAGCGTAACGCTGTGTTCATCAGCGCGGTTCGGGTTGGCATGGGTCGACGCTGCGTGGTCCGCCAGCCCGCCGAGATACCCAGAGTCATCGTCGGGCAAAGTGCCGCATGCTCCACCATCGCGCCGGAAGAACGCTCTGCCCCACCCCCAACGGGGGTGGCTGCTGTGCGACAGTGGAGATTGTCAGTCCCGGCCGTTTCGCTGCGACAGTAGTGATCCTCGTGAGGCCGGCGGTGTCGTGGCTGCTTGATGCTGGCAGGTGGTCACCCCGCAGGTTTCCCGGGCAGGCTGGCCTCTTGAGGGCGCCCCGGCGAGATGAGCAGATATGAACGACCCTGGCGTCACCCGTGTCGCCGTCTATATCGACTTCGACAACATCGTGATCTCACGCTATGACCAGGTTCACGGCCGGGGCCAGTTCCAGCGGGACAAGGTGCGCGGGTTCAGCCGGGCCGACCGGCCGGCCGATCCTGACATCGCGGAGAAGCTCCAGCGCGCCACCGTGGACGTCGGCGCGATGATCGACTTCGCCTCATCGTTCGGCACCCTCGTGCTGACCCGCGCCTACGCGGACTGGTCAGCACCCGTGAACGCCGACTACCGCGGGCAGCTCGTCAGCCGCGCAGTGGACCTGGTCCAGCTCTTTCCCGCCGCCGCCTACGCCAAGAACGGCGCCGACATCAGGCTGGCCGTAGATGCGGTGGAGGACATGTTCCGCCTCCCCGACCTGACCCACGTGGTGATCGTGGCCGGGGACTCCGATTACATCGCCCTCGCCCAGCGGTGCCGCCGCCTGGGCCGTTACGTCGTGGGGGTCGGGGTCGCCGGATCGACCAGCAGATCACTCGCCGCGGCGTGCGACGAACTCGTCACCTACGACGCGCTCCCGGGCATAACGCCCACCGCCGCCGCCCCGCCGCCCGCCGCCCAGGAGCCCGGCAGCACGCCGCCCGGCCGGGGCCCGCGACGTACCAGGCAGCCAGCGGCCACGGTGACCGGCGAAACTGATCCCGGCCCCGAAGACCCGCAAGAGCTGGCGACCAGGCTCCTGGAACGAGCCCTGCGCCTGGGCCAGGAAAAGGATGACGCGGACTGGCTGCACAGCTCCACAGTGAAGAGCCAGATGAGGCGCATGGACCCGTCATTCAGCGAAAGAGCACTCGGCTACCGCTCATTCTCAGACTTCGTGAAGTCACGAGAAACCATCGCCGAACTCGACGAGACGAACCCCGCCCGGCTCGTCCGGCTCAACCCGGCCCTGACCGCACAGTAGGCACCGTGTTTCCAACGATCACACGAGAGATGCCCCCCGCCCGCTGAGGACTGCCGAGCGCGATGCGCCCGCCCACGATGCCGGCGTGTCCGATGCGAGGATGGAGACCGTGATTGGACGCCTTCATCATGTAATCGTGGACTGCCCCGACCCGGCCGCGCTGGCCGCGTTCTACTCGGAACTTCTCGGGCTTCCTGTCACCTGGCAGGAAGACGACTTCGTGGTCGTGTCGCGAGACGACGCGTCCTCCGGCATCGCCTTCCAGCTGGCGCCTGGCCTCCAGCAGCCGCGGTGGCCTGACCCGGGCCGACCGCAGCAGATGCATTTCGATGTCATGGTCGATGACGTCGAAGCCGCCGAGCCGCGCGTCCTGGCCCTGGGCGCCCGGCGCCTCCCGGGCGCAGACGGCCGGTCACGGGTCTATGCCGACCCGGCCGGGCACCCGTTCTGTCTCATACCCCGCCCGGGGTGGGCGGCGCCAATCGGAGAACCACCAGGCTTGGCGTAACGGGAGCGAATCCCTACCCATCCCGGGCTTCCCGCCTCGTTCCTGTGTCACGGGCAGGATCGCGGGATGCTCCGGCGGGTTCGCTATCCTGCCCGTGCCGGGTCCCTTCACGGGCCCCGGCACCTGGGCTGCATTCTGGCCCGGCTGCGTAGAGCGCGAGGAGGGCCCATGCCCGAGCATTCGTCGTACCGCGTGGTCGTGGTCGGTGCCGGGTTCGCGGGGATCGGCATGGCCGTGGCGCTCAAACAGGCGGGCATCGAGGATTTCCTGGTCGTCGACAAAGGCGACGACATCGGGGGGACCTGGCGGGACAACACCTACCCCGGTGCCGCGTGCGACGTGCCGTCCAGCCTGTACTCGTTCTCGTCCCGGCCGTCGCGCTGGAGCCGCCGCTTCCCCCCGCAGCGCGAGATCCTGGCGTACCTGCGCTTACTGTCCGCGGAGCGTGGGCTTGGCCCCCACCTGCGCTTCGGTTCGGGCGTCGCCGCCGCCGAGTTTGACGAGCGCCACGCCGTGTGGACCGTCACCCTCGACAATGGGGACAGACTCCGGGCGACCGCCGTGGTCTTCGCCGTCGGGCAGCTTAACCGGCCCGCCCTGCCCGACATCGTGGGCCGCGACGAGTTCAGCGGCCCGTCGTGGCACTCCGCCCGCTGGGACCATGGCGTCGACCTCACCGGCCGGCAGGTGGCCGTCGTCGGCACCGGCGCGAGTGCCATCCAATTCGTGCCGGAGGTCGCCAGGACGGCCGCGCAGGTGCATGTCTACCAGCGCAGCGCCCCTTATGTGCTGCCCAAGGCCGACCGGCCCTATCGGCACGCCGAGCAGGTCCTCCGTGACCGGCTGCCTGCGGCACGCAAGGCCGACCGGCTGCGCATCTTCCTCTACGGCGAGCTGCTGACCAGCGGCTTTGTCCTGTCACCCAAGCTGCTGGCCGCGCCGATGCTGCTCTGGCGCCGCCAGCTCCGGGCGCAGATCACCGACCCGCAGATGCGCGAGAAGTGCGTCCCCGGCTACGTAATGGGCTGCAAGCGGGTGCTGTTCTCCAACGACTGGTACCCGACGCTGGCCCGTCCGAATGTCGAGCTCGTCACCGATCCGATCGCGCGCATCACGGCGCAGGGTGTGGTCGCGTCCAACGGCGCCATCCGCCAGGCGGACGTGATCATCTATGGCACCGGGTTCCAGGCGGTTGACTTCCTGGCCCCTGTATCGGTCAGCGGCCTCGGCGGGCGGCGGCTGCGCGAGATCTGGCACGACGGGGCTGAGGCGTACCTCGGGATCACCGTCTCAGGATTCCCGAACTTCTTCATGCTCTACGGGCCCAACACCAACCTCGGCGGCAATTCGATCATCTACATGCTCGAAGGCCAGATCGCCTATGTGCTCGGCGCCCTGCGGGCCCTCGAAAAGGAGGGCCTCGACTGGCTTGACATACGTCCCGAGGTGCAGGGCGCGTTCAACGTCTGGGTCGATGCGGCCAGCCGCACGTCGGTGTGGCAGAGCGGGTGCCATAGCTGGTACACCACGGCCTCGGGACGCAACACCAACAACTGGCCCGACCACACCTTCCGCTACCGGCACCGCGTCCGCCATTTCGACCTCGCCGCGTACCAGGTCATGCCGAAGCGCCCGGCCACCGCCGCGCCCGGTGACGGCACGGCATGATTCCCGGCCACGCCAATCACACAAGCCTGCCCCGGCCGAGCAGCCTTCGCCTGCCGCCAGGGCTTATGCGCCTAGGGATGGGGCAGCTCGGCCGCCGTATCCTCGACCCCGGCCTGCCCTGGGAGGCGCAGCGCCGGCGCCTCGACCGGCTCACGCGAGCCTGGCCCGTGCCGCGGGGCACGAGCGTCGCGGAGAGCGTGCTGAACGGGGTGCGCACCGAGGTGGTGGCGGCGGCCGGCCGGGCGCACCCCGAGCGCACCGTCGTCCACTTCCACGGCGGCGGCTACTGCGTGGGCTCGGCGCGCATGGCGCGGGCCTGGGCTGCGCACCTGAGCGCCCAGGCGGCGTGCCGGGTCGTGGTGCCCGAGTACCGGCTGGCACCGGAGCACGCTCATCCCGCGGCCCTTAATGACGCCCGCGACGTCATCAACGCCCTGCTCAGCGAGGCCACCCCCGCTTCGATCGTGATATCTGGCGACTCGGCCGGCGGGGGCCTCGCCCTGTCCCTCGTCCTCGTGATGCGCGACGAGGGCGCGCAGCTTCCCGCTGGATGCATCCTCGTGTCGCCGTGGCTCGATCTGGGGAGAAACCGCCGGGCGGTGCCAGACCTGGTGCGCCGGGACGTGCTGCTCAGCCCGCGCTGGCTCGAGGCCTGCGCCATCGCGTACGCCCAGCCGTCGAGCTGGGCGGACGCCTCGGTCTCGCCGCTGCTCGCTGCACACGGCGGCCTGCCGCCGCTGTTGATACAGGCCGGATCCGATGATCTGCTCGCCCCCGACGCCGAGCGCCTGGCCGCCAGCGCCTCGGCGGCCGGGGTGGGCATCACCTATACCAGGTGGCCCCGCATGTGGCATGACTTCATGCTGCAGCCCGGCCTCCTCGCGGCCGCCGACAGCGCGCTGTCCCAGGCTGCCTGGTTCGTGGAGACGGTGACGGGCTCCTGACCCCACCGGTCTCCCCACGGTCAGCCCGCTGACGTCTTGGCGATTGCCGCTCTAGGCTGAAGCATATCAAAGTGATATCATTTTAATAGATACCTGGGAGCGGCCGGACATCTCCGAGCACAGGACGCAGTCCGATGCAGGCACCGGCACTTCCCAGCCCGATCGTTTGGAGTGAAAGCCCATGGAAGCTTCAAGCCACAGCAAGTGGTACTGGCGGCCGGACTACCTGGGATTCTCTGTCGCTTGTGCTGTCGCCTGGGCCGTGATCTGGATTCTGCTGGCCACCCTGGCCAGCACGGACACTGTGCACACGATGGGCTACGTCTTCCTCGGCTGGGTCATCGGGTGGACCACGGCCACAATCGCCAGAGTCATCTACCCAGCGCCAGGGTGGACCCTGGTCACCCAGGAACGTCGCGACCAGGCGTCGGGGGGCTAAGCCACCATTGCTATCGTCCGGGTCAACTTCGTCACCGGACGCGCGATCGTTCTGCATCATTAAGCAGGCAGACTGGGCGATCGGCCGCTGAGCCTCATCAGCTGCCGGTCTGGGATTCCTCCGCAAGCCTCCGCAGTGCTCACCGGCTGGCCGCTCCCTGGATCTCGTCCGCCGGGGCCGCAGTGCCCCAGCCGGCCAGCCGGGAGGACACGAGATAGGCGCCCCCACAACTCAGGTCGGCCGACTAGAACTCAGGTCGGGTCAGCCAAGGTCAAATTGGCCGGCCCGGAGCTCGGCGGTGAACGCCTGCCACTCGTCGGGGGCGAAGACCAGCACCGGCCCGTGGGGGTCCTTGGAGTCACGGACGGCCACGATACCCGGCAGGTTGCCCGCAACTTCCACGCACGCGCCGCCGTTGGTGCTGCTGTAACTCGCCTTGCGCCACTCGGCGCGACTCAGGTCCATGTCTTGGCCACTTCCTCCATCAAGTCGAGGGATGCCGTACGCGGCAGCGCCTCCGCTCGCAATCTATCCCAGGTGGCCATCAAGACCGCGATGTCGTCGGTGTCCTCGATGACCTGCCCGCGGACGGGCGTGTCCTGGTAGGCGACAGGCGGCGCGTCACCGAAGTCCGCGATAATAAACCCTGCTCCGGGGAAACCGTCGTGAACTCCGACCGTGGCCGGAATCACCT
>CAYPQM010000045.1:14499-41193 GCA_964412845.1 uncultured Streptosporangiaceae bacterium | reverse complement strand
CCCGAGGCAGTCACTGGCCCAGGGGAGGCCCGGCCCGGGCGAATGCGGCGGCCTGCTCGGTGGACATCGCCCGCCCGGCCGCGTGCGCGGAGCTGAACGCTCCGTCGCCGAGCGCGGCGACCGCCGTGGCCACGGCCTCGTTGAACCTGGCCAGGTCAGGGGCAGGTATGGGGGCGCCGATGTCCTCCCGCAGCGCTTGCGACGCGCCGAACAAGGTGGCGGCACGCCCGGCATTGCCGGCGGCCGACTCCACCCCGGCCAGTTCCTCAAGGCTCTCCGCGATCGAGCGCCGCTCACCGACAGCCTCGGCCAGATCCAGGCTGCGCAGATGGAACTGGGCGGCGGCCGCATAGTCCTTCTGCCGGGCGGCGACCAGGCCGAGATTGGTAATGGCGACGGACGCGAGCCTCCGGTCACCGACCTGCTCAGCCAGTTCGAGCGCCTGCTGGTGCAGCTGCGCCGCCCGGTCCATGTCGCCAAGATGGAAAGCGACCTCACCGAGATTGGTCAGCGCGCCGCCCGTCAGCTTGCGGTCGCCCAGCAGCCTCGCGTTGCCCAGGTGTTCTTCCAGCCGCTCCTGCGCCAGCTCAAGTTCGCCCAAGTTGGTGGCCACCACGCCGAGATTGCCCAGGATGAGCGTGGCCCGGCGCAGGTCGCCAACCTCACGGAACCGGGCCATGCTCTCGGTGTAGTACGCGGTGGCCTGTTCCAGGTTTCCCTGGTGCAGGGCCAGCCGGCCCAGGCCGGACAGGGACCGGGCCATCTGCTGGGCATCGCCGGCCCGTCCGGCCACTTCCAGGGCCTCGGTGTACATCGACCGCGCCGCCGGGTAGTCGCCCCTGACGTGTGCCACCGCGCCCAGGTCGCCGAGGCAGCTGACGGTCCTGGCATCATCACCCAGCTCCCGCCAGATCGCCAGGCTTTCCTGCTGGTAGGCGCGCTGCGCGTCCTGATCGCCCTGTACCGAGGCAAGCTGCCCGGCACCATCGAGGGCAACTGCGCGCAGCCGCTGGTCCGCCTGTGGTCCCGCGGCGGCCAGTGCCGCGGCGAGCACGCTGCGGCCCACGGTAACCGGGCCACGGACCATCCAGAATGGGGATAGCGCTCCGGCCATCGTCAGCGCCAGCTCCGGATCAGCGGCTGGGTTGCGGTCCGGCCGCGCGAGACTCCATTCCAGGCCCGCGCGGAAGTTGTCCAGCTCGGCTTCCAGCAGGTCCAGCCAGGCCCCCTGGTCCGGCCCGTCGAGTTCCGCTTGCCCGGCGAACCCCACCAGCCAGTTGAGGTGGCGGCGGCGGAGTTCCGCGTCTTCCCCGGCCTCAGCCAGCCGGCCGAGCGCGTACTGGTGGATCGACTCCAGCATGCCGTACCGCATGCTGCCGAATCGCTCCTCCGTGGTCAGCAGGGACCGGTCCACCAGAGCGGTGACGGTCTCGAAGACCGCGTCGAGCGGCAGCGCCGGATCCGGGCCGACCGCCTCGACCGCGTCGATGGTGCAGCCGCCCGAGAAGACCGCCATCCGGCGGAAGCACACCTGCTCGGTCTCACTGAGCAGGTCGTGGCTCCATTCGATGGCCGCCTGGAGCGTCCGGTGCCGCGGCAGCCCGGCCCGGTTACCGCCGGTGAGCAGCCGGAACCGGTTATCGAGCCGGGCGGACAGTTGCGCCGCGGTCAGCGCGCTGACCCGGGCCGCCGCGAGTTCGATCGCGAGCGGTATGCCATCGAGCTGGCGGCAGATGTCACTCACCGCCGCGGCGTTGGCCGCGTTCAGGGTGAAACCAGGCCGGGCCAGCGCGGCCCGGTCGCAGAACAGCCTGACCGACTCCGCCCCGGCGGCGGCCTGCGGATCCTGCACCTCTGGTCCGGGCACGGTCAGCGGCGGCACCGGCCAGGTTGCCTCCCCGCTCACACTCAGCCTGGTCTGGCTGGTGGCCAGGATCCGCAGCCGCCGGCAGTTGCGCAGCAGCGTCGCGATCACATCAGCGGCGGCGTCGATGACGTGCTCGCAGTTGTCCACCACCAGCAGTGCCTCGCTGTCACGCAGCCGGGCGGTGAGGCTGTCAAGCAGGGTCCGGCCCGCTTCCTCCCTGGTGGACAAGGCCAGCGCGATCGCGGGAACGACCAGACCTGGCCGGTTGATCGGAGCCAGTTCGACCAGCCACACCCCATCGGGGTACGGCCCGGATGCCTGAGCGGCCGACCTGAGCGCCAGGCGGCTCTTCCCGGAACCGCCGGGTCCCGTGAGGGTAACCAGCCGGGACAGCCGGAGCAGTTCCTCGATCGTGTTCAGCTCAGCCTCGCGGCCGATGAACGATGTGGTCTCCGTGGGCAGCCTGGGCGCGGCCGCGGCATCCGGGCGGCGGAGCATGTGCTCGGTCCCGTCGCTGGCGTCGCTCGCCCCGGTCCCGTCGCTGGCCCCGTTCCCGCTGGTCCCGTCGCTGGCGTCAGCCGCGCTGCCCAGGGTGCCCGTGTCGCCGGCCTGGCCGGGGTCAGCCGGGTCACCGGCCTGGTCCGGGAGGACTGTGTTACCGGCGGGGCGGTCCGCGTTTCCGGCGGGGCCGCCCCGGCCCCCGGCCAGGCCGCTGGCCCCGCGAGGAAGCCAGTCAAGGGCGGGATCCTGGCGCAGTATCCGCTCCTGCATGCGCCGCAGGTCCGGGCTCGGATCGATGCCGAGTTCTGCCGCGAGCCTGGCCCTGAGTTCCGCGTGCGCGCGCAACGCATCCGCCTGGCGGCCGGATCGGTAGAGAGCCAGCATCCGCTGGCCGGTGAGCCGTTCACGCAGCGGATGGCTGGCGGCCAGGCCATCCAGTTCCGCGATCAGCCGGGCGTGCCGCCCGCACGCCAGGTCGGCCTCGACCCTGTTCTCCATCGCGGTCAGCCGGCCCTCTTCCAGGCGGCTGGCATCCGCCCGCGCGAAGGCGAGGTCGGCCACATCCGCCAGGGCCGGGCCCCGCCACAGGTCAAGCGCCTCGCGCAGGGTGGCAGCCGCGGCTTCGGGCCGCCCCGCGGCCATGTCCGCGTCCGCCGCCCGGACCAGGCGGTCGAAGCGCGCGGCATCCAACTGGTCATCGTCGACGTTGAGCCGGTACCCAGGGGCCCGGGTCAGCAGGGCGCTGGCCTGCGGGCCCAGGGCCCGGCGGAGCCTGGAGATGTAGACCCGCAGCGTGGCCAGGCTGTGCGGTGGCGGATCACCCGACCACAGATCCTCGGCGAGCCGGTCAGCGGACACGACCCGGTTCGCTGACAGCAGGAGCCGGGCCAGCAGCGTCCGTTCGCGCAGGCCGCCGAGATCCAGGGCCAGCCCATCATCATCGGCCTCGATCGAACCGAGAATTCGGAACTCCACGGGGTCCACTGCCTCACATGCTGGTGCTGGCCTGGCCAATCGTAAGCGTCCCGCCCGCCTGAGCACGAGGAACTGGTGCAGATAGGGGCATTGGGCCAGCCTGCCGGGCTGGTGTCAGCATCTTGTAACGCGCCTCGGGGAGAACGGCACTATGAACATGAGGCCGTCCGGGCTGCCGCCGGAACCTTCGTCCTGGGCCGTGCTTGAGCTGGCCGGTGACGAAGCGATACTGCCGGCCGGGATCCGGCTGGCTGACGAGGGCCGCCCCGGACGGCAGTGTTTCGTGCTGATCGAAGGCGTGGCCACGGTGGAGGCTGCGGGCAACCGGCTCCGCGAGCTGGGCGCCGGGGCATTCGTCGGCTCGGTGGACCAGGCCGGGGGGCCCTTGCCGCCGGCGGGCGTCACGATCCGGCTGGAGTCACGCTCGCGCGTGCTCGTCATCGACCCCGGACGCCTGGCGGCGCTGATCGACGCCGATCCGGCGGCAGCGGCCGCCTGGCGCCTCATGTCCCAGGAGGTATGACGGCTGTCTTGATATCCAAGAAGCCGCAATGTGCCCGACCTGCCGATGGGGCACAGAATTACTAATCCCGTATTTTATTTCGCGCGGCCGGTACGGACAAATCCAAGGATTGTAAAAGCCGGACGTGGCGTCGCCCGTTCTGTGATTGCATTAGAAAAAAGGAGCCCTGAACCCTGCTTCGCCCATATTTCAGCACGCAATGTCATTAACTTGGCGGAAGCTGCATATATGACAGTTCTCGACAGCGGGTCGATTCCGGCCCCCGCCCGCGGCGAGGAGCCCTTCGGCCGTGTGGCGCGTTTGGCGGTGATCGTGCTGGGCGCGCCGTCGGCGTCCGTCATGGTCGTCGGCAAGCGGCTTTCCGCCGGGGGGATCTGCCCCGGCACGCCGGGCGCGGTCGGCCGGCTGAGCCCGGACCAGCAGTCCTGGGGCCAGTATGTGATCGACTCCGAGGACAAGCTGGTCATCGGGGATACCCGGCTGGACCCGCGGGTTATCGCGAACTGCCCGGCGGGGCCGGCCCGCATGCTCGCCTGGGCTGGGTTCCCGGTGCGCGGCCCGGACGGGCATGTCGTGGGGGCGCTCTGCGTGGCGGACCGGGTAGCCCGCCAGTGGACGGCCTGCGACGTCGAGGTGCTGGAGACGCTGGCTCAGATTGCCTCCCGTGAAGTCGCTCTGCAGGTCGCTTTGGCCCATGGCGCGGAACGTGCCGCGCTGGCCCAGACCCTGCAGGAGAGCCTGCTGCCGCCGCGGCTGCCGACCATCCCGGGCCTCCAGGTCGCGGCGCGCTATGTGGCCGGCGGGACGGGGGCCGAGGTGCTCGGGGACTTCTACGACGTGTTTCCATCGGTGCGCGGGAGCTGGGGAATGGTCGTCGGTGACGTGTGCGGAAAGGGTGTCTCAGCGGCCAAGAGCACCGCGCTGGCCCGCTATACCCTGCGCGCGGAGGCACACCGGGAAACCAGCCCGGGCCTGATCCTGGCCGCGTTGAACCTAGCGCTGCTGGAGTGGCCCACCGATGATCCACGGTTCCTGACCGCGATCTATGCCACCGTCCGGCCGACCCTCGCGGGGGCCTCGGTGCAGATCTGCTCCGCGGGCCATCCGCTGGCCCTGGTGCACCGCGCAGACGGGCGGGTACAGACGTTCGGGCGGCCGGGCACCCTGCTGGGCCTCTTTCCCGATCCCGAACTGCATGACTCACGTGGGCTGCTGCGGTCCGGCGACAGCCTGATCATGTTCACCGACGGTGTCACCGAAGCCCGCGGCCAGATCGATGGCGGCCTCTACGGCGATGACCGCCTCCGCGACGTCATCACCGGCCTGGCCGATCTGCCCGCGGCCCGGATCGCGGACGCTATCCAGGACGCCGTGCTGGCCTTCAGCGGCGCGGACATCAGCGACGACACCGTCGCGCTGGTGCTGAAGGTTCCCCGCCGCTGAGCGAACGTGCCGCCCCAGCGACCAGTCGCCCGCCCGCTGTCAGTGGTTGATCATCTGGCTGACATTGAACTGCACCTGGAGCATTCCGAACTGCTGCATCAGGTTCGCGACCCGCTGGATCAGGTTCGGATCGGTTTTCAGCGGGAACGTGGGAGCCGCGGCGATGCCCGCCGTTGACTGCGAGACGCCTCCGAAGGCCACCATGCCCTGCTGGATCGCGGCGAGATTCGTGTTGGCGATCCCCTGCGCCTCGACGATCGCGCGCCGGAACGCCGCCGCGGTGTTGGGGTACTTGCGCGCCCACGACTGGGTCACGATGTACCCGGCCACCGGGAGGCTCTGGGCGGCGCCCTGGTCAGCATCGGCGATCGCGGTGGCGCCGATGCTCTCTTCCGCGGCGGTGATGAACGGCTCGGGGAGCCAGGCGGCGTCTACCTGGCCGGCTTTCATGGCTGCGGCCATCAGCGGGAACGGGATGGCGACGAAATGCACGTCGGATGGTGACATGCCGCTGTCGCTGAGCATCGAGCTGACCAGCAACGTGCCGATGTTGTCCAGCGCGTTGACGCCGATCCTCTTGCCCTTGAGCTGGGCAATGCTCTGGATCGGTGACCCGGCCGGGACCATCACCTCCTGGGTGAGCGGCCCCATGTTGGACCCTGCCTCGAGAATCTCCAGCTTGGCGTGCTGTTTCGCGTCAGCGAGGATGTACGAGGGATAAGCCCCGGACGTGACGTCGTACTTGCCGGCCAGTTGATTAGCGATTACATCAGCGCTGCTGATGGCGGGCACGATCTTCACGTGCAGGCCCTCAGCCGCGAACAGCCCCCGCTCCTGGGCAATGTACACGCCGGCCGAGTCCAGCGCCGGAACGGCAGCGACCGTCAGATCTGTCTTTTCCAGACCGGCCGGCGCGCTAGCGCCCGCTGTGCTCGCGCAACCTGCGACGAGCATGATGGTCATCAATGCCGCGCCCGCTACGGGCACACGCAAGAACGCACTTACCATGGTTCCCCCCCCTGGCCCACTCTAGAATCACCGGGCAGGATAAGTTGCGGATTGCTCCAAATTCAATCGGTTCGCCCAGTTCGTTAACCCAGTTGTAGCGTGTGACGCCAGAGTTCAGCGAATCGTGTGCGCCGAGGAGCCGGATCATCCCGGTGTGTTATCGGCCCCCCGGGTGCCCCATGGCTCCCCGTATCTCATGCGTTACGCGCCGCAATATGTCCTTATCTTCTAGATAGGTAGGGAATATCACGATTAGATCTCTTGTGCGGCTGACCGGGCCAGGCGCATGATCAGCTCACGAGTCAGGGCTGGGGCCGCGAAGCGGCGGTCGGCAGGAGGTGCCTGAGCAGATGGTGGGCAGCAGCGAGACCGGGCAGCCGAGGCTGCACCGCAATCTGAGTACCTGGGAGGCCATCGGCATCTCCCTGGCCCTGATGGCGCCGTCGATGGCGGCGAGTATCAATCCGCAGGGCACGGCGACGACCGTCGGCCGGGCGGTGCCGCTGGCCTTCGCGCTCGCCTTGGTGGGCGTGCTGCTGGTGGCCTACACGTTCGTCCGGCTGACTCAGCGGTTCCACCACTCAGGCTCGGTCTACGGGTTCGTCGGGGCCACACTCGGCCCGCGGGCGGGCGTGATCTCCGGCTGGGCGCTGGCCGGGACCTACACCTTCTACGGTGTGGTCACTTCAATGGCCGGCGGCCGGTTCGCCTCGGACTTCCTGAACGCGCTCGGTATCTGGAAGAACCCGCCGACCTGGTCCGGATTCCTGCTCGGCGCCATCGGGATGCTGCTGGTCTGGTGGCTCGCGATTACCCCGGCCCGGGGTGGCACCCGGCTGCTGCTGGCCGCCGAAGCCATCACCGTGGCCTTGATCATCATTGTGGTCATCATCGTCTTCGCCAAGCTCGCCGGTCATTCCGCCCCGCATGGGCTCGGCGTGGACTGGTCGGTGTTCAGCCTCCCGTCCGGCACCCCGCTGTCCACCGTCTTCCTCGGCGTCGTGTTCGGCTTCCTGTCCTTCGCCGGGTTCGAGGCCGCGTCCACCCTGGGTGAGGAGACCAAGCAGCCCAACCGGGATATCCCCCGGGCCATCCTCGGTGTCGCGATCTTCGGCGGCATCTACTTCTTCGTGGTGACCGCGGTCGAGGTCATGGGCTTCGGGACCTCCGCCAAGGGGGTCGCCGCGTTCATCAACTCGCAATCCCTGGTCGGGGACCTCGGCACCGCCTACGTCGCGTCCTGGCTGGGCACGATCATCACCGCCGGCGCGATGATCTCGGCCTTCGGATGCGCTCTGGCCTGCATGGTCGGCGCGTCCCGGCTCGTGTTCGCGCTGGGCCGCGACGGCGTCCTGCCGGGCCGCCTCAGCCGCGTCGCCGCGCGCCGCCGGACCCCGACCATCTCGACCGCCGCCGTGGTGCTGGGCGTCTACGTCATCATCGCCTTCACCTGGTTCGTGCTGCGGGGCGACCCGTTCACCCTGTTCCTGGAGAGCGGGACGATCGGGACGCTCATCCTGCTGGTGGTCTACGTCCTGGCCACGATCGGGATGGTCCGGCTGGTGTTCTTCTCCGGCCCGAGCACCGTGCGGCGCTGGGAGATCGCGATTCCGGTCCTGGGCCTGATCGTGCTCGGTTACACGCTGTTCCGGAACGTCTGGCCACTGCCGAGCGGGGTGGCGTGGTGGGGGCCGTCCGTGGCCATCGCCTGGTTCGTGGTCGGCATCATCTGGGTGCTGGCCAGGCCCGCCGCCACGCAGCGGGCGGGTGAACTGCTGACCCGGTCTGAGGGACTGGCCCGCCCCGGATCGGTGGCTTCGGACCGCGTCTCCAGTGAGGCACAGTAACCTCATGACGCAGCCCGTTCTCGCGAAGGGACACTAGCCATGCCACGGCCGTTCAGCCACAACCGCGGCGAGGAGGAGCGGGCCGCCGACGAGCGCCGGGGGCAGGCTCTGGAGCGGCAGCTCGCGGGCGAGATCAGCGGCGTCGCCACGACTTTCGTCGACCACAGTGGCGCAGCGCGGGTCAAGGCTGTGCCGCTGACCGGGCTGGCCCGGGCGGCCCGGGCGGGCCTGGGCTTCTCGCCCGTGATTGACGCGTTCGACAGTGCGGGCGGCATCAACGCCGCGTCCCCGCTTGACACGCCGGACGGGGACCTGCGGATGGTCCCTGACCTTGATCGGCTCGCCGTGCTGTCCGCGCCGGAAGGCTGGGCGTGGGCGCCGGGCGACCGGTTCCACCAGGACGGCACCGTGTACGCGGGATGCCAGCGCTCGTTCGCCCGGGCGCAGGTCGCGGCCGGCCTGAGCCAGGGCATCAGCGTGCTGATGGCGTTCGAGGTCGAGTGGATGGTCGGCCTGGATCAGGACGACTTCGAGCCCGCGGTGGGCGGCACCGGGTATGGGCTGTCCCGCTTCCTCGGCGCGCCCGACTACGCCCGTGACGTGATGGACAGCCTGGAAGCCGCCGGCGTGCGCGTCGAGCAGATTCACCCGGAATACGGACCGGCGCAATTCGAGGTCTCGGTGGCCGCACAGGATCCGGTGTCGGCGGCCGACACCAACGTCCTGGTGAAACTGATCATCTCGGCGGTTTCCGCCCGGCACGGCATGCGGGCGTCGTTCGCTCCCGCGGTGCTGGCCGACAACGTCGGGAACGGCGGGCACCTGCACGCCAGCTTCTGGGCGGACGGACGCAACCTGCTGGCTGGGGGCGGCGGCCGGTACGGCCTGACCGAGCGGGGCGAGTCGATCATGGCCAGCTTGCTGGAGAGCCTGCCCGCCCTGCTCGCGATCGGGGCGCCGATGCCTGCGTCCTACCTGCGCCTGCAGCCGTCCCGGTGGGCCGGCGCGTACCAGGTGTGGGGAAAGGAGAACCGGGAGGCGGCGCTGCGGTTCATCGAGGCTGGCCCGTTCGATCCGGCCACGGCGAACCTGGAGCTCAAATGCTTCGACGGGAGCGCCAACCCCTACCTGCTGGCCGGCGCCATCATGGCGGTGGCGCTGGCGGGCGTGGACCGGCAGGCCAGGCTGCCGGCTGAGGTCACCGGCGACCCGGGCGTGCCCGGCCATCCGCAGTCGGATCAGGCCGCCAGGCTGCCGACGAGCCTGGGTGAGGCGCTGAAGGCCCTGGAGGCGAACGACGATCTGCGGGCCGCCGCGGGCGACCCGCTGATCGCCGGCTTCGCCGCCGCCCGGCGCGCCGAGATCGAGCTGGCCAACGGCAAAACAGCCGAGGAGATCGTCGCCCACTCGCGCTGGGTGATCTGAGCCACCCAACGAATCCGATCTGAATCACACAGGTATTGACATATTCGACAGCTAGGTTCACCGTCGAGGGCGACCCCGTGGGAGGACCACATGCGCCGTCGAAGGTTAGCCGCGTTGGCTGCCGCGCTCACCCTGACCGCCAGCGCGCCGCTGGCTGCGACCACCGCCGCGCCATCGGCGCAGGCCGAGAGCAACGGGCTGGCCGCCGCGCCCCTGATGGGCTGGAGCAGCTGGAGCTTCATCCGGAGCAGCCCGACGGCGGCCAAGATCGAGGCGCAGGCCGACGCCATGAAAAGCAGCGGGCTCAGCACGCATGGTTTCAGCTACATCAATCTCGACGACTTCTGGATGGCGTGCAACAGCAACGGCCCGGAGGTTGACGCCAACGGCCGGTGGATCGCCGACCCGGCCAAGTTCCCCGGCGGGATCGCGGCGGTCGCCAGCCACGTGCACGCCGACGGCCTCAAGTTCGGCATCTACGTCACCCCCGGGATCCCGCAGAACGCCGTGCTGGCGAATTCTCCGATCCTCGGGACCTCGAACACCGCCGGCCAGATCGCGGAGACGTCGGTGGCCGAGACCAACTACAACTGCCAGCACATGGACGGGATCAACTACAGCGCGCCAGGCGCCCAGGCGTACATCAACTCCTGGGCCGACGAGTTCGCCTCGTGGGGCGTGGACTACCTCAAGATCGACGGTGTCGGGGCCGGGGATATCCCCGACATCCAGGCCTGGTCGACGGCGCTGCAGCAAAGCGGCCGCCCGATCGCGCTCGAGCTCTCCAACAGCCTGGCCATCGCCGACGCCACCACCTGGTCGTCCCTGGCCAACGGCTGGCGCACCACGGGCGACATCGAGTGCTACGGCTGCGAGTCGGGCGGCAGCAGCTACCCCCTCACCGACTGGGCCAACGTCTCCAGCCGGTTCGCCGCCACGGCGAGCTGGCAGCCGTACGGCGGAGCCGGCGGCTGGAACGACTACGACTCGCTGGAAGTCGGCAACGGCAGCAACGACGGGCTCAGCACGGCGGAGCGGCAGACGATGATGTCGCTGTGGTCGCTGGTCAGTGCCCCGCTCATCCTCGGCACCGACCTCACCCACCTGGACTCCACGGACCTGGCCATGCTGGAGAACAACGCGGTGATCGCGGTCGACCAGGACGCCATCCCGGCCGACCGGGTCATCAGCAGCGGCAGCGAGCAGGTCTTCGCGAAGCGGCAGGTGAATGGCACCTGGGACATCGGCGTGTTCAACACTGACGCCTCGGCCAGCCACAGTTTCAGCGTGCCGCTGGCCCAGCTCGGCATCAGCGGCTCGGTGAACGCCACCAATCTGTGGACCGGCGGGTCGCTCGGCACGGTCAGCGGCAGCTACACCGCGACCGTGCCCGCCGGCGGGGTCAGCCTGATCTCGGCGACGCCGGCGTCCGGCACCGGCGGGACCGGCGAGCTGGTCAGTGCCCAGTCGGGCAAGTGCCTGGACACCCGGGGCGCCGTCGTCTTCTTCCCCGGGACCATGGAGGAGATCTGGACCTGCAACGGCGGGATCGGCCAGGAGTTCTCGCCGACGTCCGCCGGGGAGCTGCGCACCATGGGTGCCACCGAGTGCCTCGACGTCTTCAACAACCAGACGGCGCCGGGCACGAAGGTCGAGCTGTGGCCATGCAACGGCCAGGCCAACCAGAAGTGGACCGTGGAATCGAACGGGACGATCGTCGGCCAGCAGTCCGGGCTATGCCTGGACGTGTCCGGCGCCGCGACCGCCAACGGCACCCAGCTGGACATCTGGACCTGCAACGGGCAGGCCAACCAGCAATGGTCGTGGGCCCTGCATTGATTCCAGCACGGATCCTTGACGGCCAGTTCTGATCGTCAGTCCGCGGCCCGGTACCGCTGCTCGGCCTCGCGCACCTGGGGCATCCCGATGAAGTCCGCGAATTCGGCGAACGTCGGCAAATCGGGCAGGGCCGCGGCTGGCGTGCCCGCCTGGGCGATTTCCCGCAGTATCCGGCGGATGGCCGCGGTGGCCGCCAGCAGGGTGCTGATGGGAAAGATGATGATCCGGTAGCCCAGTTCGGTGAGCCGAGCCAGGCTGATCGGCGGGGTTTTGCCGCCCTCCGCCCAGTTGAAGAGCAACGGCACCCCGGGGAAAGCCCGGATTGCTTCCTCGGCTTCCTCCTCGGTCACGACGGCCTCGATGAACAGCGCGTCGGCCCCCGCCTCCCGGTACATCCGGGCCCGCTCCAGGGCCCGCTCCAGGCCCTCGACCGCCCGTGCGTCGGTCCGGGCGATGATCACAAACTCGGGCTGCGTCCGGGCCTCGGCCGCGGCCCGGACTTTCTCCGCCATCTCGCGGGCCGGGATGACCAGCTTGCCCTCCATGTGCCCGCATTTCTTCGGGGCCACCTGGTCCTCGATGTGGATCCCGGCGACCCCGGCCGCCTCGTACGCGCCCACGGTGCGGATCACGTTCAGCGGGTTGCCGTAGCCGGTGTCAGCGTCGGCGATCACCGGGATGTCCACGCACGCGGCTATCCGGCCGGCGTTGTCCACCATCTCGGTCATCGTCAGCAGGCCCACGTCCGGCCGGCCGAGCAGCGCCGCCGAGGTGCCGAACCCGGTCATGTACACCGCCGGGAACCCGGCCTCCTCGACCAGCCGGGCGGCCAGCGGGTCGAAGGCACCTGGTGCCACGATGGTCTGGCCGGAGTCCAGCAGGGCCCGCAGTCGCGCCGCCCCGCCTGGGTGCCGGGTGAGCCGGGCTGTCATCCCGCTGACAGTAGTACAGGCTGATGCCCACGGTCGCTCCTGCGCGGCCCGTCCGCCCTGGGCCGCGTCGCGAATCACGCCGCCACTTCAGGCCGGCGCCTCGCCCAATGAGATCTATTGTCCGGCGCGTGCCATGCTGGACCCGTGAGGAACTGACGTGTGCTTCTCGCCCCAGGCTGACATCGTCGGCGGCGTGGTCATCTGCGCGATCGGCGTCGATGCTGTCCGCCACGTCCGGCAGCGCCGTGAGTTCATCGCGCTGGCCTGGATCCCCGTGCTGCTCGGCGCCCATCAGTTCATCGAGGCGCTCGTCTGGCTGTGGCTGCAGGGTCATCTGCCGCGCGGGATAGGCTGGCCCGCGCTCTGGGCCTACCTGCTGATCGCGTTCGTGGTGCTGCCCGTGTTCATCCCGCTGGCCGTCATCGCGCTGGAGCCGACGAGACGGCGCAAGTGGCTGATGGCCCCGTTCGCGTCGATCGGCGCCGTGATTTCCGTGGCGCTGCTGTCGGCCATGATCCGTGGCCCGATCGGGGTGCGGATCGGGCCGCACCACTTGTCCTACAGCGTCCGGCTGCCGGACGGATTCCTGCTGGTCTCGCTGTACGTGGTGGCCGTGTGCGGGCCGCTGCTGCTATCGGGCTACCGCCACGTGGCCATCTTCGGTGTGGTCAACCTCATTGCCGTCATCATCATTGCCCGGCTGACCGTTTCCGGCTTCGCGTCCGTATGGTGCGGGTGGGCGGCCGTCTCCAGCGGGGCCATCACCCTGCACTGCAGGTTCGCCAAACCACATCCACACAGCGCCCAGCCTGGGGTGGACAAGCTCATCTCCGCGGGCTGACTTACAGCGGCTGATCGTCCCGGTAGACGATGCGCTCCTCGACGGGGGCGGGCTGATCGTCGCGGTAGACGAGGCGTTCCTCGACGACCGGCGGTGTCGCGACCTCGTAGCTGACCGAGTCATCAGAGCGGCGCCGGGCGGGGTTCAGCGGGCCCCACACGACCAGCGACAGCACCAGGCCCAGCAGGCCCGCCAGTATCAGGATGACCCCTACGACGTGCACGTTCAGGCCGTGTGAGGAACCCGACGAGGTGATGGCGAACCGCAAGATCGCCCCGATCACGATCAACGCGATGCAGGTGCCGGTGCGCATCACCCGCCGCCCACCGGCGGGCTGTATCGGCCTGCTCAGCCCGCTCACCGGTGCACCGCCGGGCCAGAAACGATCCATGGGGTGGCACTCATAACCGACTCCTCAGTCCGTAAACGAATTGACGTGGGCGGGCAGCCGGTCCTAATGACAAGCAAAAAAACTCCGGATCCTGCACTGCTCCCGCCTTTTCTGCGGGGCAGTTGCCGGGGTCCGGAGCAACACTTTCACATTACTCCTTCGTGGCATCCGTGTCCATGGGGCCAATAGGCCGGCAAAGGCCGCTGGCCGCGATGAGGCGGCCCGGCCTGGCGTATGCAAGTTTCACCGCCCGCGGGCCGCCATTGCGGTTGTTATGGCAGGTCAGGCCCTCGTTGCTGAGTTTCCGGAGCGCTGCCGTGACGCTCTCGTTGACAGCCGATGAGCTGCTCGTAGGGTCAGGGCGACCGGCCGGAAACAGCAGCCGGGCTGGCCTGGTAGAGCTGCCATCTGTTTCCGTGCGGCGGGAAAATTTGGACACGGTGAAGGGATCCCCATCTCATGAAGACTGACATGCGGGGTTCAAGGCAACCGGCGGCCCGCCGCCGGCCCAGCCTGCGCCGCGGGCGGCTGCGCCGTATCCTGCCTTTGCTCGTGTCGGCCGCCCTGGCGGTGGCGCCGGCCGTGGCCATCCAGTCGGCCGCGCACGCGGCGCCGTCGCCGAATGGTGAATTCGACTACGCCGAGGCGCTGCAGGACTCGATGTTCTTCTATGAGGCGCAGCGCTCTGGCCAACTCGCGCCGGACAATCCGGTCGGCTGGCGCGGCGACTCCGACCTTTCCGACGGCGCAGACAACGGGGTCAATCTCACCGGCGGTTACCACGACGCCGGTGACCTGGTGAAGTTCGGCCTGCCCGAAGCGTGGGCGATGAACATGCTGGCCTGGGGGCTGATCGACTACCAGCCGGGCTACACCGCCGCCGGCCAGTACCAGACCGGGCTGGAAAACCTGCGCTGGGGCGACGACTACATCCTCTCGGCGTACACGGCGCCCACCGTGTTCTACGGCCAGGTCGCCAACCCGAGCACCGACCACCAGTACTGGGGGCCGGCCGAGACCAACCCGACCGTCCGGCCGTCCTATGCGGTGACCTCGGCGTGCGGGGGGTCGGACCTGGTGGCGCAGGCGTCCGCGGCGCTCGCCTCCTCGTCGATCGCCTTCAAGACCGCGGACCCCAGGTACTCAGCTCAGCTGCTGTCCCAGGCGCAGTCGCTGTTCACCTTCGCCGACACCTCGCTCGGCGACTACTCGAACTGCATCACCTCGGCCCAGGGGTTCTACAACTCGTTCAGCGGCTACTGGACCCAGCTCGTCGCGGCCGAGATCTGGCTGTACAAAGCGACCGGCTCGGCCAGCTGGCTGACCAAGGCGCAGACGGACTTCGCGAACATGCCGCTGGCCGCGCAGTCCACGCTGCACGAGTACAACTGGACGGTCAACTGGGACGACGACAGTTTCGCCGACTACGTGTGGCTGGCCCAGCTCACCGGCCAGCAGCAGTACATCACCGACGCGGAGGACTACCTGGACTGGTGGACCACCGGGTTCGGCGGGTCGCAAGTCAGCTACTCCCCGGGCGGCGAGGCGTTCCTCAACCAGTGGGGATCGTTGCGGTACTCGGCCAATGCGGCGTTCACCGCGCTGGAATTCAGCGCCTACCTGACCGCGAATGGCCTCGACCCCACCCGGGCCACGGCGTATCACAACTTCGCCGTCCAGCAGGTCAACTACGCGCTCGGCGACAATCCCGCGCACGAGAGCTACGAGGTCGGCTTCACCAACGGCGGCCAGAACACGGCCAGCCCGCCGTGGCCGCAGTACCCGCACAGCGCTCCCGCGCACGACTCCTGGGCCGACAACCTCAGCACGCCGGTGGCGACCCGGCATCTCGACTACGGCCTGCTGGTCGGCGGTCCTGACGCGGCCAACGACCAGTTCACTGATCAGCGGGCCAACTACCAGGAGACCGAGGGCGCGCTCGACTACAACGCCCTGTTCACCGGCGACCTGGCCGCGCTGACCCAGCAGTACGGCGGCGCGCCGGTCGCGAACTTCCCGCCGCCGGAAACCCCGGACGGGCCGCAGATCTACCTGCAGGCCGCGATCAACAACCAGGGCAGCAACTTCATCGAGATCAAAGCGCTGATCAACAACCAGTCCGGCTGGCCCGCCCGCCAGATGCCCAACGCCAGCTTCCGGTACTACTTCACTCTCGATCCCGGTGAGACGCCGAGCCAGATCACGCTGAGCTCGTCCTACGACCAGTGCCAGGCGCCGTCCGCGCCGGTGCAGTACTCCGGGAGCACGTACTACATCCAGGTCTCCTGCGCCAACCAGAACGTTGAGCCGGTGGGTGAGGCCGACTACACGAACAGCAACTACCAGGCGCAGGTCCAGTTCCGCATCACGTTCCCCGCGGCGCACAACCCGGCGGAGGACTGGTCGTTCCAGGGCATTCCCACGACGGTCGGGGCCACCCCGGTGACGGTCAGCGATATCACCCTGTACTCGGGCAACACCCAGATCTGGGGCACTCCGCCCGGTGCCGGCGCCGGGCCGTCTGCCCCGGCCAAGCTGACGGCGAGCGCCGTCACCGGGACCAGCGCCACGCTGTCCTGGACGGCCTCGACGGCGGGCAGCAACCCGGTGGCCGGCTACGACGTGTACACCTCGGCCGGCTCGCTGGCCGGCACGACGGCCTCGACGTCATACCCGCTCACCGGCCTCAACGCGCAGCGCACCTCGCCGTACGGTTACTACGTCGAGGCCGTCGACAGCCAGGGCGCCGCGTCGTCCGCGTCGAACATCGTGCAGTTCATCACATCGTCGAGCACATCGCTGACCGCGTCGTCGGCTGTGCCGCCGTCGGCGCCGAGCACGCCGACGGTCAGCGCGGTCGCCGCGACCGGGGCCAAGCTCAGCTGGAATCCGTCGACCGCGGGGACGAACGCGCTCGCTGGTTATGCCATCTACGAACTGGCCCCGGCGCCTGGCCTCGTCGCGAAGACCACTGCGACCTCTTACACGCTGTCCGGACTGATTGCGGGCACCTCTTACGCGTACGCGGTGCAGGCGATCGACAGCCAGGGCAGGACATCGCAGTTCGCCCCGGCCGCCACGTTCTTCACGGGAGCGGCCGGTGGTGGCGGTACGCCGACGCCGACTCCAACCCCGACGCGGACTCCAACCCCGACTCCGACCCCGACTCCAACCCCGACGCCGACCCCGACCCCGACGCCCACCCCAACCCCGACGCCCACCCCAACCCCAACCCCGACGCCCTCTCCGACCCCCACCTCGACCGGGTCGGGGGCGCTATCCTGCTCGGTCGCGTATTCGCTGGTCAATTCATGGCCCGGCGGTTTCCAGGCCCAGGTCACGTTGACCGATACCGGCCCGAGCCCGATCAGCGCGTGGTCGCTGACCTGGACGTTCCCCGGCGATCAGAAGATCAGCACGATCTGGAACGCCACCGCCACCCAGTCCGGGGAGAAGGTCACCGCGGCCGGCGAGTCCTACAACGCCACGATCGCCGCGGCGGGTTCGGTCACGGTCGGCTTCACCGGGACCTTCACGACCAGTGATGCATCCCCGACCGGCTTCTCGGTCAACGGGACGGCCTGCAGGTGAATGCACCGGGCTCACATCCGGTTGCCCAAGGCGCAGCCAACGAGGCGCATGACGGCGGACCCGAAGATGTCCTCCTCGTTCCAACGGGGGGTCGATGGCGCATCGGGCTCATGAATTGCCCGCTGGCTGCCTCGCCGAAAGGCGTCACGCACCAGCAGGACAATCGCGTTCAGGCCGACCCGGGCGGGCCGACCTGAACGCATTGCTTAACGTCAGCTGAAGGACTGCTGTCATCCGCTCGGCCCCGGCCCGGGCCGCCCCGCCCCGGAGACCGTTCCGTCCTCAGCTGAGCGTGATCTTGTTGCCGGTGACCTTGATGGCCTGTGCGGGCAGTGGGCTCGGAGCGGGGCCGGCCACGACCGCACCCGTGCTGATGCTGAACTGGCTGCCATGACACGGGCAGTCGATTGTGCCGTTGGCCACCTGATCGACGGTGCATGCCGCGTGCGTGCAGATCGCGCTGAACCCCTTGAACTCGCCCGCCGTGGGCTGAGTCACGACGACCTTCTGGCTGGCGAAGATCTTCCCGCCGCCCACCGGGATCTCGCTCGTGGCGGCAAGTTCCATAGCGCTCTGGGCCGGGCCACTGCTCGCGGCGGCGGGTGCGCGCGATGACGCGGACGCGGACGGGGACGCCATCCCCCCGGTTGGCGATGCGTAACCACCCGACTGAGCCGCCGCGATCTTCTTCAGCCCGCAGGCGGTCAGCGTGCCCGCCAGGCCGGCTAGTCCGACACCGGCCAGCATCGTGCGCCGGGTAGTGTGCGGATCCTGCTGGTCCTGTTGGTCCTGCTGATCCTGTTGGGGCTCGTGGGTCATTCGGGACTCCTCGGGTAAGCGGGGGGATGAGTCCCAGTTGACACGAGAGCCCTGCCCCACTGGCTCGGTATAGGCAGCTATGTAAGGGGCCAGTAATAAGTCGCCGGGGCGTGCCGCAGGTCCGCGAATGGCGCTCATCACCTATCGCCCGGTAGGCAGGTAAATGACCTCTCACCTGCACCGCGATCACCGGGGCTGACCGGCACAGACCCCACTGCCACGGCCAAGGTCACGACCGGGCTCGCCCCCGAGTGGGGGACCACCGTTGCGGGACAGCGCCGGGATCTCACCGGACTTCGCTGGGACTGCGTCATCGCGATCTGAGACCGCGGCGGCGCCACCGTATGAGGGACGCCGCGATGACGTCAAGCACAAGCGGCGCGCCACCTGGTAACTTGACGCGCCTGCGACCGGATGGGCCGGGTCCAGGATCGGTGCGACGTTGCGGTCGTCACAGCGACTGAGGCGGAAACGGTAGGAAGGAGCGGCCCCGTGCGGGCTTTGGCCATACCTGACGTGCCCGGCGCACTCAGTGCCTGCGTCCGCGTCGCGGTGCGTACCGGATGACCGGGCCCGCGAGCGTCACCGTTGTCGGCGTGGGTGATGACGGCTGGCCTGGGCTGACCGAGGAGGCACGCGCCGCGTTGCGGGAGGCTCCGCTGATCGTTGGCAGCACCCGCCATCTCGCGCTGATTCCTGATCTCCCTGGCCGCCGCGTGCCGCTCCCGTCGCCGCTGCTTCCCCAGCTCGACGATCTGGTGTCGGCGAATCCCGGCGTCTGCCTGCTGGCCAGCGGCGACCCGATGCTGCACGGGCTCGGCGCCACGCTGGCCCGGCGGCTGGGTGCGGACGAGATGCGGGTGCTGCCTGCCGTGTCGTCGGTGGCTCTCGCGTGCTCGCGTCTTGGCTGGGCCGAGCACGAGGTCGACGTGGTCTCCGTGGTATCCCGCCCGGCCGAGGTGATCCTGCCCGCGGTGCAGCCTGGGGCCAAGGTCCTGGTGCTGAGCCGGGATGGCGGCACCCCGGCCGCACTCGCCGCCCTGCTCGCGGAGCGGGGCTGGGGCGCGACCAAGCTGACCGTGCTTGAGCACCTCGGTGGCCGCGCGGAACGGGTACGTGGTCCTTACCTGGCCCGGGCCAGTGATGCTGCGCCTCCGGCCGTCGGTGCGCCCGCTGGCGGTGCTGCGCCGTTCGCCGGTGACCCGTTCGGCGGGGAGTCCTTCGCCGACCTGTCCGTCGTGGCCCTGACTTGCCGGCCAGATCCCGGCACTGCCGTCCTGCCGCGGGTGCCCGGGCTGCCGGACGACGCCTACGAGACCGACGGCCAGCTGACCCGCCGTGAGCCGCGGGCGCTGGCCCTGGCCGCGCTGGCGCCAGGTCCGGGACAGCTTCTCTGGGACGTCGGAGCAGGCAGCGGGAGCATCGGGATCGAGTGGATGCGCGCCGACCCGCGCTGCCGCGCCCTAGCTGTCGAGGTCCGGCCCGACCGGGCCGGGCGGATCCAGCGCAATGCCACTGCCCTGGGCGTCCCGGGCATCGAGGTGATCTGCGGGGCGGCCCCCGAGGCGCTGACCGGACTGGCTCCGCCGGATGCGATCTTCCTGGGCGGCGGGCTCACGGCCGAGGGCGTGCTTGACGCGTGCTGGCAGAGCTTGCCCCCTGGCGGGCGGCTTGTCGCGCATGCGGTCACGATGGAATCCGAAGCGCTGCTGCACCAGTGGCAGCGCACCGTGGGCGGCCAGCTGGTCAAGCTGGCCGTCAGCTACGCTGGCCCGCTCGGCGGGTTCACCACCTGGCGGCCAGCGCTGCCGATCACCCAATGGCAGGTGACCCGCTGATGGCTGTCCCGGTGACTCGATCAGGCAATGGCGGTGACCGCTGATGGCTGTCCCGGTGACTCGCTGATGACCGTCTCGGTGACCCGATCATGACCGTCTCGGTGCCCCGGCAAAGGATGGTGCGCTCGTGACCATATGGTTCGTCGGTGCCGGGCCCGGTGCCCCCGACCTGCTGACCGTGCGTGCCCAGCGGATGCTCGCGACAGTGCCCGTGGTGCTGTATGCCGGCAGCCTGGTACCGCCCGGGGTACTGGCCGGCACCCGGCCGGACGCGCGCCTGGTGGACACCGCCGACCTGGACCTGGATGCGATCACCCGGGAACTGGTCGCGGCGCACTCCAGCGGGCATGACGTGGTGCGGCTGCACAGCGGAGACCCATCGATCTTCAGCGCGGTGGCCGAGCAGGCGCGGCGGCTGGACGCGGCGGGCCTGCCCTGGCAGATCATCCCCGGTGTCCCGGCGTTCGCCGCCGCCGCGGCCGCGCTGCGGCAGGAACTGACGCTGCCCGGAGTGGGCCAGACCGTGGTGCTGACCAGGACCTCGGCCCGGGCGACCCCGATGCCGCCCGGGGAGGACCTCGCCCGCCTCGGTGCTCTGCGCTGCACGCTGGTGCTGCACCTCGCGGTGCAGAATGTGGACAAGGTGGCCACCGATCTGCTCCCGCATTACGGGGCCGACTGCCCGGCCGCCGTGGTGGCCCGGGCCAGCTGGCCCGACGAGATGGTGCTGCGCTGCACCCTCGGCGAACTCGCTGACCAGGTCCGCGCCAAGGGCATCCGCCGGACCGCGATCATCGTGGTCGGCGAGGTCCTGGCCCACGGTGACCTCCGTCGCGGGGATGACAGCCACGGGAGTTTCCAGGAAAGTCACCTCTACTCCGCCGGGCGGGACCGCTCCGCAGGTGACCACGGGGCGGGCTTGGGCAGGGAGGATCCACGGCCGTGAGACGGGTGCTGATCATCGGAATCGGCGCGGGTGATCCCGAGCAGGTGACCGTCCAGGCGATCAAGGCGCTCAATGCGGCCGACGTCTTCTTCGTGATCGACAAGGGCACAGGCAAGCAGGACCTCACCGCGCTCCGGCAGGAAATCTGCGAGCGGTACATCGAGGGCAACTCGTACCGGATGGTGCATGCCCGCGATCCCGAGCGGGATCGCGGCGCGGCCCGCTACCGCCCGGCTGTGGAGCAGTGGCGCCGCGAGCGGGCCGAGATCTACGAGCGGCTCATCACCGATGAACTCGCCGACGGGGACTGCGGCGCGTTCCTGGTCTGGGGGGATCCAGCACTCTACGACAGCACCCTGGCGATCATCGAGCAGATCATCGCGAAGGGCACCCTGGAACTGGACTACCAGGTCATCCCAGGCATCAGCAGCGTCCAGGCGCTCGCGGCCCAGCACCGGGTGAGCCTGACCCAGGTCGGCAAACCGGCGCACATCACCACCGGCCGCCGGCTCTCCGAAGAGGGCTTTCCTGAGCATTGTGATGATGTGGTCGTGATGCTGGACGCGGCGTGCTCGTTCTCCCAGATCCCGCAGGCCGGCATCGAGATTTACTGGGGCGCGTACATCGGGACCAAGGACGAGATTCTCATCTCCGGCCATCTCGGTGACGTCGCGGACCAGATCCAGGCGGCCCGCCGCGAGGCGCGGGCCCGCAAGGGCTGGATCATGGATACCTATCTGCTGCGCCGGACCGGCGGCCAAGAGCGCGGTGCGTTGTGACCCCTGCGTGCACACAACGCACCGCGCTGACGCTGGCCGCCAAGAGGGCGGTGCATTGTGACCCCTATGTGGGCACGATGCACCGCACTGATGATGCCGGGGCGTCGGCGCGGGCACCGTTGTGCTGACCGTGCTCGTGCTGGGCGGGACGTCCGAGGCGCGGGCGCTGGCCGCCGCACTGGTCGGCCAGCCGGGCCTGCGGGTGATCAGCTCGCTGGCGGGCCGGGTCCGCGACCCGGTGCGGCCGGCTGGTGAGGTCCGGGTCGGCGGCTTCGGCGGGGCGGCGGGCTTGGCCGACTGGGCCCGCACCGAAGGCGTGGGCGCGGTGGTCGACGCGACCCACCCGTTCGCGGAGAAGATCAGCGCGCACGCGGTCGCGGCCTGCGCCCAGATCGGCCTCCCGCTGCTGCGGCTGGCCCGCCCGGGATGGCAGGCGGAGGAAGGCGACGACTGGCACTATGCCGCGACCCTTGTGGATGCCGCCGCGATGCTGCCCGCGCTCGGCACGCGCGTCTTCCTGACCACCGGCCGCCAGGGGCTGCCCGCCTTTGCCGGCCTGGACACGCTGTGGTTCCTGATCCGCTGCGTCGACGCTCCGCAGGGCCCGATGCCGGCCAACCGCGAGGTGCTGCTGGCCAGAGGCCCGTACCAGCGGGCCGCGGAACTGGCCCTGATGCGGCGCTTCGTGATCGATGTCCTGGTCACCAAGGACAGCGGCGGCCCGCTGACGGCAGGCAAGCTGGCGGCCGCCCGTGACCTGGGCATCCCGGTAGTCATGGTCCGCCGCCCGGATCCCGCCGGGGCGTCGGCCGGCACCGGGTCCACCCCGGCCGTGTCTGCCCCGGCCGTGCCAGACGCCGTCCGCTGGGTGCTCGGTCTCTAACGCGGTGAACTCACCGACACCGGCCGGCCAGCCAGGGCATCGCGCCGATCAGTGATCACGAAGTACAGCACAGACGACCCGACGAGGGCGGCTCCGATGGCGTCGCTGTGCGTCAGGCCCTCGCCGAGGAAGATCACCGCGCTCAACAGGCCGAACACCGGGATGAGGTTCAGGATCACCGCCGCCCACCCGGCGTTGACCTGAACGATCACGAGGTTGAACAGCAAGAAGCTGACGCCGAATCCTGCGACACCCACCAGCACCGCGGCCAGCCAGAGCCGGGGCGCCACGGACACGGGCGGAGTCTCGGAGCCGGCCGCCCATCGCGCCATGGTCGCCGCCAGCGACACGAGCGCAGCCACCGTGAACTGCCATGCCGTGAGTGAGAAGGCATCAGAGCCGTCATCGAAACGCTTGGCCACGATGGTGTAGAGACTCGCGCTGAGCACGCCGGCGGCCACAAAGAGATCACCGACGGTCGTGCCGCGGCCTCCGCCGCTTCCGGCCAGCACGACCAGGCCGCCCAGCGCGACCGCGACCGCCAGGATCGCGGGCCTGGTCGCGGTCTCCCGGAGCAGCAGAGCAGCCAGGACGACGACTAGCGCGGATTCGAGGCCGTTGATCAGCGCCCCGTGCACGGCACTGGTCAGTGACAGGCCGAAGGTGTCGCCCAGATACGCCAGGGCAGGCTCGAGCAGGCCGAGCAGGGCTGGAAGCCACCAGGATCCAGGCGGCCGGTAGCCACGTACCAGCAGGACAGCCCACAGCACGGCCGCCGCAGGCACGAGCTCGACGGTCAGCAGGGTCACCGGACCGAAGCCGCCCAGGGCGTATTTCGTTCCGCTCACCGCTCCGCCCCAAAGCGCCGATGCCATTATCAGCGCCACGAGCGGCCGGCGTGTAATACAGCCGAGATCAGCGCCTTTATTCCCCTTACCCGGATTTTTCCCGCGCGCCGATAGTTTATCCCCGTACGTCAATAGTCCGCCCCCCAATAGCGCCCCTAACCCGCTTCTATGCTGCCCGACCTGGCGGAGATTGATGCGGATATGGCTAAAGCGGAGGTGTGCCGATGCGCAGCGAAATCGTCCTGTCCTGAATGCCAAGTTTGCGGCAAGTTTCGGCTAACTGCTTTTCTGTCGCCTTTGTTGCCGAGTAGAACCTGGGCGATCTCGCGGTCAGGGCTGCTCTGGGCCGCGCGGCGGGTCCCCGTAATGCCGGGGGGTGAATACGATCGGCCGGCCGTGTTGCTGAAAGGTCTTGGTGGTGCTCGATCCGATGATGAGCAGCGTTTTCATGTCGACGGTCGCCGGGTCGAGGTCGGCCAGCGAGGTGATCGTCATCTGCTCGTCGGCCTGGCCGGCGCTGCGGCCGACGACAACGGGTGTGCCCGGGTCCCGGTGCCGGAGTATCAGGTCACGGACGGCGTCGACCTGCCAGGTGCGGGTGCGTGACGCCGGGTTGTAGAGGGCCAGGACCAGGTCGGCCGCGGCTGCCTTGTCGATCCGGTCGGCGATGACCTCCCACGGCTTCAGCCGGTCCGACAGGCTGATGACGCAGTAGTCGTGGCCCAGCGGCGCCCCGGCCTTGCTGGCCACCGCCTGGGCGGCGGTCACGCCCGGCAGGACGTCGATGTCGACGTCGCGCCACCGCTCCTGGCCGGCTGCGGCTTCCTCCAGCACCGCGGACGCCATGGCGAACACCCCGGGATCACCGGACGAGACGACCACCACGCGGCCGCCCTTGGCCGCCAGGTTCAGGGCGAGTGCGGCCCGGTCGGCTTCGACCGTGTTCCCCGAGCTGTGCCGGTCCTGTCCGGGCCGCTGCGGTACCCGGTCCAGGTAGCCGCGGTAACCCACCAGGTCGGTGGCACCCGCGATCGCGGCGGCTGCCTCGGGAGTCAGCCATGCCGGGTCACCCGGCCCGAGCCCGACCACCGTGACGCCCGGAGCGGCTGCGGGCCGGTCACCGCGCCCTGGCACCAGGGCCAGTGACATGTACGGCACGCTGGCCGGATCCACGTCGATCAGCGGCGTGACCCGCTGCGCGTCGGTCCCGGCCCGCTCCACGTAATGGGCCCGGTCCAGCAGCCCGGTCTCGGCCAGCGCGGCACGCACCTTGTCGAACGTGCGGCCCAGCTTGAGGATCGCCACCGCGTCCCCGTTCGCGCTGGCCAGCCGGGCCCGCAGCACGTCCCCGGGCAGCGTGCCCGCCAGGACGGTCAGCGACTCATCGTGCTGGACCAGTGGCAGGCCGACCGCCGCGGCCGCCGCCGAGACGGAGGACACGCCGGGCACGATCTGCGCGCTGAACCGGCGGCACAGCCGCGCGTGCAGGTGCTGGTAGGACCCATAGAAGCCGGGGTCCCCCTCACACAGCACGACCACGTCCCGCCCGTACTCCAGATGCGCGGCGAGCCGGTGGGTGGCCTCGTCGTAGAAGTCGGCGAGCGCGCCCGCGTAACCGCCGGGGTGATCGGTGCCCTCGGTCGTCACCGGGTAGCGCAGCACCTCCTCGATCTGCCCCGGGCGCAGGTACGGGACGGCCGCACTGCGGGCCACGCTGCGGCCGTGCGGGGCGCAGTGGTAGGCCACCACCCCGGCTTCGGCGATGAGCCGCGCGGCCCGGACGGTGACCAGTTCGGGATCGCCGGGACCAACCCCGACGCCAGTGAGGCGGCCTGATGTCACCGGAGTCATTCTGCCCTGCTCGCCAGGGCGTTGACGGCCGAGGATGCGATAGCGGATCCACCGCGCCGCCCGTGGACCACCAAATACGGAATACCCAACGGATTTGCCGCCAGGGCCGACTTCGACTCGGCGGCCCCGATGAAGCCGACCGGCACACCCACCACCGCTGCGGGCCGCGCCGCTCCCGCCGCCACCATCTCCAGCAGGTGGAACAGCGCGGTGGGCGCATTGCCGACGGCCACCAGCGCGCCGCCCAGCTGGTTCCGCCAGAGCTCGACCGCCGCTGCCGTCCTGGTCGTCCCGAGCTGGGCGGCCAGCGCCGGCACCCGTGGATCGCGCAGCGTGCACACGATGTCGTTATGGGCGGGCAGCCGGGACCGGGTGATGCCCGCCGCGACCATGGAGGCGTCGCAGAGGACCGGCGCGCCGGCCGCGAGCGCCGCCTCGGCGCCCGCAGCGAAGTCCGAAGACCAGGCCAGGTCGCTGACCAGGTCGGTCATCCCGCAGGCGTGCACCATCCGGACGGCCACACGTTCCAGTGCGGCCGGGATGCCCGCCAGGTCTGTTTCCCGCCGGATGGTGGCGAACGAGGCACGGTAGATCTCGGCCCCGTCCCGCTCGTAGCCGGGAATCATCCCCGCACCGCCGCCAGGGTCGGGGCTGGCCCGGTGGAGCCATCAGCGGGGACCACGGCGACGACGGCTGGCCTGTCGGCGAGGGTCAGGACGCGCCCGGCTGGCCCATTCGCCAGCGTGAACTCGTCGGCGCTGATGGCGACCACCGCCGCGGCGTCGGCGGGCCGCCCACACCTACGGCTGCACCCGGCCCAGTGCACTGCGGTGAGCCCGGGGACGGGGGTGGCCCGAGACCGCACATCAGCGAGCGACCTGGTGCAGGACATGCCGCTGCACGCGGTAACGCCAGAAAGGAGGTGGTCGTCGGAGACAAGCAGTCCTGCCTCGGCCAGCCGGATCAACCCGGCATCCACAGGTTCGGCGAGCGGCAGCACAACCCGGGCCGCCGTAGTCAGCCGGCCGGCCTCACCTGGCCGGATCATGGAGCCGATAAGCCGGAGTTGAGCCACGGTGAGCCGGCCCAGCGGCGCGGCGATCACCGCAAACGGCGCGGTGTCCGCGGCGGATGACGCGGTGCCCGCAGGGAGCGGCAGGCCCGCTGCGGCGAGCGGCGCAGTATCCCTGAGCCGCGCAGTACCCCTGAGCTGCGCCGTCCCGGCGGCGAGCGGCCTGGTGCCGGCGGTGAGTAGCCCGGTATTGCCGGCCGGTCCCAGTGGCAGCCGACCCACCATGTCCGTCACCTGGTCACCGAGCGAACCGCCCACGGCTGCGGTGATCGCCGCCCCGCCGTCAGCCAGGCCGGTGATCCGCACCGTATCCGGCGCCGCCTGCCGGTGTGTGACGAAGGCTCGCGCCACCTCAATCACCTGCGCGATCACCTGCCGCGCCGGGCCGCGCAGGCCGGTTTCCCGGCCGCCCACGATCAGGTCGGCCGTGATGAGGCCGGCCGTGATGGGGCCGGCCGTGATGGGGTCCCCCCCG
>CAYPQM010000045.1:0-14399 GCA_964412845.1 uncultured Streptosporangiaceae bacterium | reverse complement strand
CCCCCCGTGGGTGGCTCCGTGTGTGGCTCCGCGCGAGCACAGGCGGAGACCAACATCGCAGCCGCTGAGCCCGGCCCGACCGGAGCCGTCGTCGAGGCAGAACAGGAATCGTCCGGGCAGCGCGGCCAGGTCAGGATCGGCCCGCACCCCCTGGTCCAGTGCTCGCACCAGCTTGCGCAGGTCCGGGTGACCGGCGAGTCCGGCTAGCGGGCTCGCGGTGATGTTGCGGGCCCGGTCGTGGGCCGGTGACGGCAGCAGCCCGGCCGAGACGGCCCGCCGCGCCAGGTCATCGGCCTTACCGGCGCGCACCCCCCTGAGCTGCACGTTCCCGCGCGCGGTGAGATCCACCGAGCCGTCGCCGAACCGGCTGGCCAGCGTCGCCAGGTCATGCAGCCTACGGCCGGTCGCGTAGCCGCCGGGCAGCCGTATCCGGGCCACGAGGCCGTCGCGGGCCTCGTGCAGATCGAGGATGCCCGGGCAGGCATCGCCAGCTGTCATGCAGAGGATGATGTCACTGGGCCGGCCTGGCCGCCACCACCGGCTAGCGGCCACCAGGGTCAGCGACCTGGGGTGAGTTCGTGGTTGACGGGCACCCGTCCGGTGCGCCAGAGTCAGCAGGAACACGCGACGGCCAGTGGAGGAAGCCGGTGTAATTCCGGCGCGGTCCCGCCACTGTCACCGGGGAGCAGACCCCAGCAAAGTCACGGCCCTGACGGGCGGGAAGACCGGGGCGCGCGCTGATCCGGGAGCCAGGACACTCCGGCCGCCGCCACCGCGACCCGGGGCGAGGATCCCGAGGAGGGCCCGCCGTGGACCACGATCGGCCAGTCTGCATCCTGCTGCTGTCCACCTCCGATACCGATCTGCTGGCCGCCCGGGCCAGCGGCGCGGACTACCGGCTGGCCAACCCGGCGCGGCTGGCGCCGGGCGAACTGCCCTCGCTGCTCGACGGCGCGGACGTGGTCGTTGTCCGGCTGCTCGGTGGCGAGCAGGCCTGGCGTGAAGGTCTCGCCGCCGTCCGCCGCCAGCCGCGCCCGCTGATCGTCCTCGGCGGCGAGATGGTCCCTGACGCGGCCCTGATGGCCCTGTCCAGCGTCCCGGCCGGCATCGCGGCGCAGGCCCACCAGTACCTCGCCCACGGCGGACCCGGCAACCTTCGCGAACTCACTCACTTCCTGTCCGACACAGTGCTGCTGAGCGGGCACGGCTTCGCCGCGCCCGAGCCCATGCCCGCCTGGGGCCTACGCCCCTGGCCGCCCCCGGCGTGGCCCGCGGCGGCCGCCGCCGGGGGGCCACTGGCGGGTGAGCCGGTGGTGGCGGTGCTTTACTACCGGGCACACGAACTGGCGGGCAACACCAGCTTCGCGGACGCCCTCTGCGCGGCGATCGAGTCTTGCGGCGCCCGCCCGCTGCCGGTGTGGTGTGCCAGCCTTAGAACCGCCGGGCCTGACCTGCTGGAGACGCTGGCCCAGGCTGACGTGCTGATCGTGACCGTGCTGGCGGCCGGCGGGACGGTTCCCGCGGCCGCCCAGGCCGGTGGCGACGATGAGGCGTGGGACGTGGGGGCGATCGCGGCCCTGGACATCCCGGTCGTCCAGGCGCTCTGCCTGACTTCGCCCCGGGCCCAGTGGGCCGCGGCCAACGCCGGGCTCAGCCCGCTGGACGCGGCGACACAGGTGGCCATCCCGGAATTCGACGGTCGGCTGATCAGCGTCCCGTTCTCCTTCAAGGAAACCGGCGCGGACGGCCTGTCCCGCTATGTCGCCGACCCGGAGCGGGCCGCCCGGGTCGCCGGGACAGCCGTCGCGCTGGCCCGGCTGCGGCACATCCCGCCGTCGCGGCGCCGGGTGGCCATCGTGCTGTCCGCCTACCCGACCAAGCACTCCAGGATCGGCAACGCGGTCGGCCTCGACACGCCGGCCAGCACGGTCCGGGTGCTCCGGGCGCTGCGCGAGCGCGGCTACGACATCGGCCCGGTGACCGGCCCGGACGCGCTGCCCGGCATCGAGCCGCCAGACGGTGACGCGCTGATCCACGCGGTCATCGCGGCCGGCGGCCAGGACCCCGACTGGCTGACCGACCAGCAGATGGCCAGCGCGGCGGTGCGCATCCCGGCGGCACAGTACCGCGCATGGTTCGACCGGCTGCCGGACGAGCTCCGCGCCGCCATGGAGCGGGCCTGGGGGCCGCCGCCGGGTGAGCTGTACGTCGACCGGGGGTCCAACCCGGACGGGGACATCGTGCTCGCCGCCCTGACCGCGGGCAACATGGTGCTGCTCGTCCAGCCGCCGCGCGGCTTCGGGGAGAACCCGGTGGCCATCTACCACGACCCGGACCTGCCGCCGAGCCACCACTACCTGGCCGCTTACCGCTGGCTGGAGGAGGACTTCGGCGCGCACGCCATCGTGCACATGGGCAAGCACGGCAACCTGGAATGGCTGCCGGGCAAGAACCTCGGCATGTCGGCGGCGTGCGGCCCAGACGCGGCGCTGGGGAACCTGCCGCTCATCTACCCGTTCCTGGTGAACGATCCGGGCGAGGGTACCCAGGCCAAGCGGCGCGCGCACGCGACGATCGTGGACCACCTGGTGCCGCCGATGACCCGCGCCGAGACCTACGGCGACCTGGCCCGGCTGGAGCAGATGCTCGACGAGCACGCCGCGGTGGCCGCGATGGACCCGGCCAAGCTCCCGGCCATCCGGGCGCAGATCTGGACCCTGATCCAGGCGGCCAAGCTCGACTACGACCTGGGCCTGGACTCCCGGCCGCACGACGTGGAATTCGACGACTTCCTGCTGCACGTGGATGGCTGGCTGTGCGAAGTCAAGGACGCGCAGATCCGCGACGGCCTGCACATCCTCGGGGTGGCACCCGAAGGCGCGCAGCGGGTCGGCCTGGTGCTCGCGATGCTCCAGGCCCGGCAGATCTGGGCCGGCCCGGGGTATGGCGCGGGGGGCGGGCTGCCCGGCCTGCGCGAGGCGCTCGGCCTCGTCGAGGACGGCCAGTCACCCCGAGCCACCGTCGACCGGGCCGAGGAACTGGCCCGGGCCCTCGTCGAAGGGATGGAACTGGCCGGGTGGCAGGCCGGCGCGGCGCGGGCGGTTACCGAAGACGTACTCGGGAGCTGGGATCGGGAAGACCTGCCCGGGAGCCGGGATCAGGAAGACGGGCCCGGAACCCGGGGTGCGGCAGTTGAGCGGTTGCTGCGTTTTGCCGCTGAAGAGCTGATCCCGCGGCTCGCCGCCACCAGTGGCGAAATCGACGCGGTGCTGCATGCCCTCGATGGCGGGCACGTGCCCGCGGGGCCGAGCGGATCCCCGTTGCGCGGGCTCATCAACACGCTGCCGACCGGCCGGAACTTCTATGCCGTGGATCCCAAGGCGGTGCCTTCCCGGCTGGCCTGGGACACCGGGCAGCAGCTCGCGGACTCGCTGCTGGCCCGCTACCGGGAAGACACCGGTCAGTGGCCGTCCACGGTAGGGCTGTCGGTGTGGGGGACGGCCGCGATGCGCACCTCCGGTGACGACATCGCGGAGGTGCTGGCGCTGCTCGGGGTGCGCCCGGTCTGGGATGAGGCCAGCCGCCGGGTCACCGGGCTGGATGTCATCAGCGCGGCGGAACTGGGGCGGCCGCGGATCGACGTGGTGGTGCGGATCAGCGGGTTCTTCCGCGACGCGTTCCCGCACGTGGTGACGTTGCTCGACGACGCGGTGCGGCTCGTCGCTGACCTGGATGAGGACCCCGCGGACAACTTCGTCCGCGGCCACGCGCTGGCCGACCTGGCCCGGCACGCCGACCTGCGCCGCGCCACCACCCGCATCTTCGGCTCGCCGCCCGGCGCGTACGGCGCGGGCCTGCTGCCGCTGATGGAAAGCGGGTCGTGGCGGGACGACGCGGACCTGGCCGAGGTCTACGCGGCCTGGGGCGGGCACGCGTACGGGCGCGAGCTTGACGGCCGGGCCGCCCGGGACGACATGGAGTCCGCCTACCGGCGGATCAGGCTGGCCGTGAAGAACACCGACAGCCGTGAGCACGACATCGCCGACTCCGACGACTACTACCAGTACCACGGCGGCATGATCGCCACCGTCCGGTCGCTGACCGGTGCGGCCCCGCTCGCCTACGTCGGCGACAGCACCCGGCCCGACAACGTCCGGACCCGGTCGCTGACGGAGGAGTCGGCGCGGGTCTTCCGGTCCCGGGTGGTCAACCCGCGCTGGATCCAGGCCATGCGGCGGCACGGCTACAAGGGGGCCTTTGAGCTGGCCGCGACGGTCGACTACCTCTTCGGCTGGGACGCCACCACCGGGGTGGTCGCCGACTGGATGTACGAGAAGCTGGCCGCCTCGTATGTGCTCGACCCGGACACCAGGAAGTTCCTGGAGACCAGCAACCCGTGGGCGTTGCGCGGGATCACCGAGCGGTTGCTTGAGGCGGCCGACCGTGGCCTGTGGGCGGAGCCGGAGGAGCCGACCCTGGAGGCGCTGCGCGAGATCTACCTCCAGGTCGAAGGGCAGCTGGAAGAGGCGCAGGCGTGAGCCGGCTGCCGTTTTCCGCGGTGGTCGGGCAGGATGACGCGCGGCTCGCGCTGCTGCTGGGGGCGGTGGACCCGGGCATCGGCGGCGTGCTGCTCACCGGGGAGAAAGGCACCGCGAAGACGACCCTGGTCCGGGCGCTGACCGGGATCCTGCCGGGCATCAGCGTCGTCGCCGGCTGCCGGTTCTCCTGCGACCCCGCGGATCCTGACCCAGGCTGCCCGGATGGGCCGCATCCGCTGGGCCGCCCGGCCGGGCACCGGGCCGCCCGCCTGGTCGAGTTGCCGCTCGGGGCCACCGACGACCGGGTCACCGGCAGCCTTGACGTGCCCCGGGTGCTGGCCGGGGCGGCGACCGCGGAGGCCTTCGCGCCTGGGCTGCTCGCGCTGGCCCACCGCGGTGTGCTGTACGTCGACGAGATCAACCTGCTGCCCGACCACCTGGTGGATGTGCTGCTCGACGCGGCGGCCACCGGCGCTACCAGCGTGGAGCGTGAGGGCATCTCGCTCCGGCACGCCTCGGCGTTCCTGCTGGTCGGCACCATGAACCCGGAGGAAGGCGAGCTGCGGCCGCAGTTGCTCGACCGATTCGGCCTGTGCGTGCCCGTCATCGCCAGCGATGATCCGGCCCGCCGGGCCGAGGTGGTCAGGGCCCGGCTCAATCACGACCGGGCCCCGGCGGCCAGCACCGAGGCGCACGCGGTGGCCGAACGCGAACTCACCAGCCGGATCAGCGCCGCGCGGGCCTGGCTGACCGGCGTCGAGCTGCGCGATCCGGAACTGCTCCGGGTCACCACGGCCTGCGCGACCCTCGGCGTGGACGGCATGCGCGGCGATCTCATCACCTGCCGGGCGGCGGTCGCGCACGCCGCGTGGCAGCAGCGGGACGCGGTCACCGGCCCGGACATCCGGGTGGCCGCCCGGCTCGCGCTGCTGCACCGGCAGCGCCGCGGGCCGTTCGATGACCCCGGCGTGGATGCCGACCAACTCGACAAGGCCCTCGGCCCGGACGAGGACGACGACCGGCCCCCGCCGGACGACAGCGGCCCGCCGGACGACAGCGGCCCGCCGGACGGCGGCGGTGATGGAGACCGCGGGAGGCGTCCTGGCCCGCACGACGCGGCCGGAGGCGAGCCGCACCCCGCCGACGAACCGCGCCCGGCCGGCGCTGGGTGTCCCGACGACGCATCAGCTCCCGCGCCCACCGGCGTCTCGGCGCCCCCCGGGGCCGCCTTCCGGGTCCGGCACATCCAGGCCACCGGCCTGGGATCGGGATCGGGGGGACGCCGGTCAGGTTCCCGCGGCCCGCATGGCCAGCCGATAGCGGCCGTCCGGTCCTCGTCGCGGCCTGAGCTGCTGCCCACGGTGCGTGCTGCCGTGCTGGCCCGGCCCGGCGCCGCGTTCACCGTGACCGGTGGTGACCTGCGGGCCAGCCTGCGCCGGGGCCGCGAGTCCAACCTCGTCGTGCTGCTGCTCGACACCTCCGGCTCGATGGCCGCCCGGCGGCGCAGCGCCACCGTGGCCACCGCGGCCCTGTCGCTGCTCAGCGACGCTTACCGGCGCCGGGACCGGGTGGCGCTGCTCACCTTCCGTGGCACCGGGGCCACCGTCGTCGTCCCGCCCACCGGATCCGTGGAGCTCGCGGCCCGGCGGCTGCGTGACCTGCCGGTCGGCGGCCGCACCCCGCTCGCGGCCGGATTGGAGGCGGTCCGCCAGCTGGTCCGCCGGGAAGGCTGGCGGGATCCGGCCCGGCGCCCGATCCTCGTCCTGATCACCGATGGCCGGGCGACCGGCGACGGCGACGCCGTGGGCCAGGCCAAACGCGCCGCGTCCGCGCTGGCCCGGACCGCCGCCACCAGCATCGTGGTGGACGCCGAGGAGGGCCGGGTGCGGCTCGGGCTGGCGGCTGTGCTGGCCCGCCACCTGGCCGCGGACCTGGTGACCGTCCCCGGCCTGGCCGCGAAGGCCGGCCCGCTCCGCGACCAGGCCGGCCAGACACTGGCCGGCATCATCCGCGCGAAGGAGGCATCCTGATGCCGCAGGGCCAGGTCACCGTGGTACCCGACGACGGGCTCAGCACCCGCGAACGGCGTGCGCAGCCACTGCTCGTGGTGCACACCGGTGACGGCAAGGGGAAGTCCACGGCCGCCTTCGGGCTGGCCCTGCGGGCCTGGTCCGCGGGGTGGCCGATCGGCGTGTTCCAGTTCACCAAGAGCCCGAAATGGCGGGTGGGCGAGGAAGGCGCGCTGCAGGCCCTCGGCGAACTGAACGCCGCGACCGGCCAGGGCGGACCGGTGACCTGGCACCGGATGGGCGCGGGCTGGTCGTGGCTGCGCACCCCGCCGGAAGACCATGCCCGCGCCGCCCGGGAAGGCTGGCAGCAGGTCCAGCGTGACCTGGCCGCCGAGACGTACCGGCTGCTCGTCCTGGACGAGTTCACCTACCCGCTGGCGAACGGCACCCTGGACATCGATGAGGTGCTGGCTACCCTGGCCACCCGCCCGGGCGTCCAGCATGTCGTCATCACCGGCCGCCGGGCCAGCCCTGCCCTGCTGGAAGCGGCCGACCTGGTCACCGAGATGACCAAGGTCAAGCACCCGATGGACGCTGGGCGCAAGGGCCAGCGCGGCATCGAATGGTGAACCTGCCCCGCGTGGTCATTGCCGCCACCCGGTCGGGGGACGGCAAGACCACCGTGGCCACCGGCATCATGGCCGCGCTGCGGGTCCGCGGGCTGCGGGTGTCCCCGCACAAGGTGGGACCGGACTACATCGACCCGAGTTATCACGCGGCCGCCTGCGGCAGGCCCGGCCGCAACCTTGACCCATGGCTGGTCGGCGAGGGTCAGGTGGCGCCGCTGCTGCGGCACGCGGCCCACGGCGCCGACGTCGCCGTCATCGAAGGTGTCATGGGCCTGTTCGACGGGGCGGCGGGACGCGGCGACTTTGCCAGCACCGCGCATGTCGCGCGGCTGACCGGCGCCCCCGTGCTGCTGGTCGTCGGCGCCGCCGGGACCTCCCGCTCCATCGCCGCGACCGTGCACGGCTTCGCCGGCTGGGACCCTCAGGTCCGGCTGGCCGGCGTGCTGCTCAACCAGGTCTCCTCGGACCGTCACGAGGCCGTGCTGCGCGAGGCGCTGGAGCCATCGGGCATCCCGGTGCTCGGCGCGCTGCGGCGGGAAGCAACCCTGCACACCCCCTCACGGCACCTCGGGCTGGTCCCGGCCGGGGAGCGCGCCGCGTCCGTCACAGCGTGGCTCCCGGCCTTGCGTGACCTGGCCGGGCGCAGCATCGACCTGGACCTGCTGATGGCCATCGCGCGCAGCGCACCTGAGCTGACCGCCGACCCGTGGTCTCCGGCGGACGGGGCCACGGGGACATCTGGCGGAGCCATCCCCCGGGTCGCCGTCGCGGCCGGGCCAGCATTCACCTTCGGCTACGCGGAGCACGACGAACTGCTGGCCGCGGCCGGGGCGGAGGTGGTGACCTTCGACCCGCTGGCCACGGAGCGGCTGCCGGACGGCACCGACGCCCTGGTGGTCGGCGGCGGCTTCCCCGAGGTGCACGTGGACCGGCTGGCCGCCAACACGGCGCTGCGCGATGAGGTCATGCGGCGCGCCGCGGCGGGCATGCCGGTCGTGGTCGAGTGCGCCGGGCTGCTGTGGCTCGGGGAGACCCTGAACTCCCGTCATCAGTGCGGGGTCGTGCCGGCCCGCGCCCGGATGACCGGGGCACTGACCCTGGGCTACCGGGAGGCCACCGCGCTGCGTGACACCCCGCTGCTGGCGGCCGGCACCCAGGTGCGGGCGCACGAGTTCCACCACACCGTGAGCGAGCCAGCGCACGGGGACGAGCCCGCGTGGCGGCTGGCTGACGGCAGCACGCACGGCTGGGCCGGCCCGACCATGCTCGCGTCGTACCTGCACCTGCACTGGGCCGGCCTGCCCGGCGGCGCCGCGAGGCTGGTCCAGGCAGCCCGGGCGGCCCGCACGGCCCGGGCGCGGAGCCAGGACGCCGGCGCGGTGCCGGGGGGAGAGACCAGGTGAGCGTGCTGCGGGGGGCCGAACGGGTCCGGCTCAGCGCCATGGCGGCGGTGATCGTCGGGCTGAACGCGGCGGGCTGGGGCATCTTCGTGTTCACGGTGCTGCCGCACCACTTCCGCTACGAGAAGCTCGGCGTCGGGCTCGGTGTGGCCGTCACCGCCTGGACGCTCGGCCTGCGGCACGCCTTCGACGCGGATCACATCTCGGCTATCGACAACGTCACCCGTAAGCTCATGGCGGACGGGAAACGGCCGTTGGGGACGGGGTTTTTCTTTGCCCTGGGCCACTCCACGATCATGGTCGCGGTCGGCGCCGGCATCGCGATCGCGGCCCGGGCCGTGTTCGGCGCGGTGGTCAACCCGAGTTCCACTTACGAGACCCTGGGCGGGATCGCGGGCACCCTGATGGCCGCGGGATTCCTGTACCTGATCGCTATCTTGAACCTGGTGGTGCTGGCCGGAATCGCCCGGGTCTTCCGGGACATGCGGCGCGGCCGGTACAGCGAGGAAGAACTGGAGCGCCAGCTGCAGGCCCGCGGCCTGATGTACCGGTTCTTCGGCCGCTTCATGCGCTCGATCAACCACACCGGCCAGATGTTCTTCGTCGGCCTGATCTTCGGGATCGGCTTCGACACCGTCACCGAGGTGGTCCTGCTCACCGCCACCGTCTACGCGGCGACCTCGGGGCTGCCGTTCTACGCGATCCTGGCGCTGGCGCTGCTGTTCGCCGGCGGGATGACGCTCTTTGACACCCTCGATGGCTGCTTCATGAATTTCGCCTACGGGTGGGCTTTCGCCCGGCCGGTCCGCAAGGTCTACTACAACATCGTCATCACCGGCCTGTCGATCGCGGCCGCGTTCCTGATCGGTACCGTGGAGATCCTCGGCATCCTGACCAGCGAACTGCACCTGAGCGGCCCGTTCTGGGGATTCATGGCGGACTTCGATATCAACAAGGCCGGGTTCACCATCGCGGGGCTATTCGTCGTCGTATGGGCGATGGCCCTGGCCATCTGGCGGTTCGGCCACATCGAATCCCGCTGGGCGGTCGGCGACTCATCCGGTCCGCCACAATAGGGGCTGGAGAGGCCGCCGGCTCATCGCGGATGAGGCCGCGCACCGGAGCGGAGGACAGCGTTGGGCGCCGAGCGCGAGCGGGTGGCCGGATTCGGGCGGCTCGAAGACGGCCTGCGCCAGGCCGGCGACTGGTACCGGTGGGGGCCGTACGTCAGCGAGCGCCAGTGGGGGACGGTCCGCGAGGACTACAGCCCCGACGGTGCGGCGTGGGACTACCTGCCGCACGACCACGCCCGGTCCCGGGCCTACCGCTGGGGCGAGGACGCCCTCGCCGGGTTCTGCGACGTGGAGCAGCGGCTGTGCCTGGGCCTGGCCCTGTGGAACGGCCGCGACCCGATCCTGAAGGAACGCGCGTTCGGCCTGACCGGCGCCCAGGGCAACCACGGCGAGGATGTCAAGGAGTACTGGTGGTACCTCGACGCACTGCCCAGCCACGCCTGGAACCGCTGGCGCTACCACTATCCGCAGGCCGCGTTCCCCTACGAAAACCTCATAGAGCAGAACGCCAGGCGAAACCGGCTCCAGCCCGAATATGAGCTGATCGACACCGGGGTATTCGATTCCGGCCGGTACTGGATCGTTGAAGTGGACTACGCGAAAGCTGATCCGGATGACCTGCTGATGGCCATTTCGGTGACGAACGCAGGCCCGGACACCGCGACGCTGCATGTGCTGCCGACCGCGTGGTTCCGCAACACCTGGTCCTGGGCGGACGGCGCGGCCCGGCCGTCCTTCGCGGTGGCCGGCGTCGGCCAGGTGGCTGCCGAGCACCCGTTCCTGGGCCCGCTGGAGCTGATGGCCGGCTCCGCCCCGGACGGCGGGGTGCCGGTCACCCTGTTCTGCGAGAACGAGACGAACTCCCAGCGCCTGTTCGGCGCGGACCCGGTCACGCCGTACCCGAAGGACGGCATCAACGATCATGTCGTCAGCGGTGCGGCCACGGTGAATCCGGCCGGCCAGGGCACCAAATGCGCGTTCTGGTACCAGCTGACGGTGCCGCCGGGCGGGACGGCGCAGGTGCGGCTCCGGCTCCGGCCGTCAGCGGCGGGTGCGGGTGCGGGCGCGGGAGCGGCCCAGGTGGCCGACGCGCTCGGTGCCGACTTCGACCGTGTCATCGCGCTGCGCCGGGCCGAGGCGGACGAGTTCTACGCGGAACTGACGCCCGCCGGCGCGACCGCCGACGAGGCGATGGTCATGCGCCAGGCGTTCGCCGGGATGCTGTGGAGCAAGCAGTTGTACTACTTCGACGTCGCCCGCTGGCTGGACGGCGACCCGGCGCAGCCGCCCCCGCCGGACGGGCGCGCGGCCGGCCGCAACGCCCGGTGGCGTCATTTCGACTCCTTCGACATCATGTCGATGCCGGACAAGTGGGAGTACCCCTGGTTCGCCGCCTGGGATCTGGCCTTCCACTGCGTGGCGCTGGCGCATGTGGATCCCGCGTTCGCCAAGTACCAGCTGATCCTGGTCTGCCGGGAATGGTTCCAGCACCCGGGCGGCGCGCTGCCCGCGTACGAATGGGACTTCGGCGATGTCAACCCGCCGGTGCAGGCATGGGCGGCGCTTGAGGTGTTCGCCGTGGACGGCGGCCGCGACCTCGACTTCCTCAGCCGGGTCTTCGACAAGCTGCTGGTCAACTTCACCTGGTGGGTCAACCGGGAGGACGCGGAGGGCAACAACCTGTTCGAGGGTGGCTTCCTCGGCCTGGACAACATTGGCCCGATCGATCGATCGCATTTGCCGGTCGGCGGCGTCCTGGAGCAGTCCGACGCCACCGGCTGGATGGGGTTCTTCTCGATGGCGATGGCCTCCATCGCGCTGATCCTGCACCGGTCCGGGCAGCGGCCCGGCCTGGATCTCGTGGTCAAGTTCCTGGAGCATTTCGCCGCCATCCGGGATGCGCTGGACGGCAAGGGCCTGTGGGACGACGCCGACGGGATGTACTACGACCGCCTGGTCACCACGGCTGGCGCCGAGGTGCCGGTGAAGGTCCGGTCCATCGTGGCCATGATCCCGGCGCTCGCGGCCGGCGTCGTGGACGAGAGCATGCTGCAGCGCTCGCTGGCGGTCGGCAAGCGGTTCGCCGGCTTCCTCCAGGCGCGCGACGCGGCGGATCCGGCGAAGCTGGCGGCGAGCGGGCAGCTCCGCGGCGCGCCGGGCGACCGGCGCCTGCTGCTGAGCCTGGCCGGGCCGGCCAGGCTGGGCCCGCTGCTGGCCCGGCTGTTCGATGAGGCTGAGTTCCTCTCCCTGCACGGCCTGCGCGCGCTGTCGGCCTACCACCGCGATCACCCGTATCAGCTCGACGTCGAGGGCTACCGGGCCACGATTGACTACGAGCCCGCCGAGTCGACCACGCCGATGTTCGGCGGGAACTCCAACTGGCGCGGGCCGGTCTGGTTCCCGGTGAACTACCTGGTGGTCAGCGTGCTGGAGCGGTACCACGAGTTCTTCGGTGACGAGCTGACCGTCGAGTACCCGACCGGGTCAGGCCAGCAGCTCACGCTCGACCTGATCGCCCGCGACCTGCAGGACCGGCTCATCTCGCTGTTCACCCGCGGACCTGACGGCCGGCGGGCCTGCTTCGGCGCCGCGCCGCTGCTGCAGGACGATCCGGCCTGGCGGGACAACCTGGTGTTCAGCGAGTACTTCCATGGCGACAACGGCGCCGGGCTCGGCGCCTCGCACCAGACCGGCTGGACCGGGCTGATCGCCGACCTGATCCGCCGGCGGCACGGCGCGGTCCCCTCGGTCGGCGACGTGATCGCACGCACCGGCGGGCAGGCCAGGTGATGACCACGGTCGGCGCGGTGCCCGCGGCCCCGCGGCCTGGACGCCAGTTCCCGCTGGGTGCGACGGTCCGCGACGGGGGGACGAACTTCGCGGTGGCCTCCGCGCTGGCTGAGGGCATGGTGCTCTGCCTGTTCGACGAGGCGGGCGCGGAAACCCAGATTCCGCTGCGGGACTACGACGCCGGCGTCTGGCACGCCTTCCTGCCGGGTGTCGGGGCCGGGCAGGCCTACGGGTACCGGGCGGCCGGCCCGTACGACCCGGCCCGCGGTGCCCGCTGCAATCCGGCCAAGCTCCTGCTCGACCCGTATGCGCGGGCGGTGCGCGGCACCGTGCGCAGCGGGCCGGACGTGCTGGGGTACTCCGCCAGCGACCCGGACGCGCCGAGCACCGCGGACTCGGCCGGTTCCGTGCCACGCAGCCTGGTGGTGGCCGATGAGCCGCCCGGCGCCGCGCCTGCCGCCCGGCCCCGGCACCGGTACGCGGACACGATCATCTACGAGGTGCACGTCAAGGGTTTCACCATGCGCCATCCGGGGGTGCCGCCTGAGCTGCGCGGGACCTATGCCGGACTGGGCCATGACGCGGCCATCGCGCACCTCGTCGATCTGGGCGTGACCGCCGTGGAGCTGCTGCCGGTGCATGAGAGCGTTCCCGAGTCGTTCCTGGTGGACCGGGGGCTGACGAACTACTGGGGTTACAACACGATCGGCTACTTCGCGCCCCATCAGGGCTATTCGGCGGCGGTCCGCGCCGGGCAGCCCGGCGGCCAGGTCGCCGAGTTCGCCGCGATGGTCGACGCCCTGCACGCGGCCGGCCTGGAGGTGCTGCTCGACGTGGTGTTCAACCACACCGCGGAGGGCAATCAGCTAGGCCAGACGCTGTGTTACCGGGGTCTGGACAACCCCGGGTATTACCGGCTGGCACCGGGTGACCCGCGTTATTACGTCGACACGACCGGCACCGGCAATTCACTCAACGTGGGTGACCCGGTCACCCTGCAGCTGATCATGGACTCGCTGCGCTACTGGCTGACCCAGATGCGGGTGGACGGCTTCCGGTTCGATCTCGCGGCGGCGCTGGGCCGCCAGGACGGCGGCTTCGAGCAGGTGTCCGCGTTCTTCGACCTGGTCGCCCAGGACCCGGTCGTGTCGCGGGCCAAGCTGATCGCGGAGCCGTGGGACGTCGGCCAGGTGGACAGCTATGACCTGGGCCGGTTCCCGCCACTGTGGCGCGAGTGGAACGGCAAGTACCGCGACACCATGCGCGATTTCTGGCGCAGCCATCAGGTCGGCCTCAGCGAGTTCGCCACCCGCTTCTGCGGCTCGTCAGACCTCTACGCCAGTTCGCGGCGGCGGCCCACCGCGTCGGTGAACCTGATCACGGTCCATGACGGCTTTACCCTCGCTGACCTGGTCGCCTACAACGGCAAGCACAACGAGGCGAACGGTGAGTCCAACCAGGACGGGACGAACGACAACCGCTCGTGGAATTGCGGAGCGGAAGGCCCGACCACTGATCAGGCCGTCCTGGCGCTGCGGGCGCGCCAGTCCCGGGCGATGCTCACCACTCTGCTGCTGTCGTTCGGTGTCCCGCTGCTCCTCGGCGGCGATGAGATGGGCCGGACCCAGCACGGCAACAACAACGCGTACGGCCAGGACAACGAGATTTCCTGGTTCGACTGGGCCGCGGCCGACGCCGATCTGCTGGCCTTCACCAAACGGCTTATCGCCTTCCGCCAGGCGCACCCGGTGTTCCGCCGCCGCCGTTTCCTGGCCGGGGCCGAAGCGTCGGAACTGCGCTGGTTCACTCCCGGCGGCACCGAGATGACCGGCGGTGACTGGTCGGACGCGAGCGCCCTGGCGGTGGCCCTCTACCTGGACGGATCCGATGACCCGGACCCGGCGGCGGACGGCTCGCTGCTGCTCGACGACGACTTCCTGGTCCTGGTCAACGCCTGGTG
>CAYPQM010000044.1:37593-41637 GCA_964412845.1 uncultured Streptosporangiaceae bacterium | reverse complement strand
GGGCCCGGGCGGAGGCCCGGGCGGGGCCCGGGCGGAGGCCCGGGCGGGGCCCGGGCGGAGGCCCGGGCGGGGCCGGGCACGGCGGTCAAGTGCGCTGAGTCACCGCCGCGCCCCCCGCCTCCGGAGCAGGGCATACTACGATGAGTGCATAACAATGAGTGATTCGTGTCACACTGGTATAACCGTCGCTAAGTGCGGCCAGCGCCAAAGGTCGTATCCGGGCGCCGAAGCAGCGGAAAAGCCAGGTGCCGCAGGGGTTCCGGGACATCTCCCGAACGTCAGCGGGCGAGTCCCGCGGAAGCGCCGAGACGCGCAACTTGACCCGCTTTTTGCGATTCGGCTTGACCTGGTCGCGCTTGCGGCCTACCGTCACTGTCCGTAACCATCACTGAAAGCTAACACAGGCCGGGGGGCCGACGATCATGCCATCTGAATACGCCAAGACCCTTGGTGCGCGCCTGCGCGCCATCCGCACCCAGCAAGGACTCTCACTCCACGGAGTCGAGGAGAAGTCCCGCGGCCGCTGGAAAGCAGTCGTTGTCGGCTCCTACGAGCGCGGTGACCGTTCGGTGACAGTGCAGAAGCTGGCCGAACTCGCCGAGTTCTACGGCGTGCCGGTATCTGAGTTGCTGCCCGGCGACGCGACCCCGACGCCTCTTGCGCCGTCCCCGAAGCTCGTGATCGATCTCGAGCGCATGGGGCAACTGCCCAAGGACAAGGCTGGGCCGCTCGCCCGTTACGTTGCCACCATCCAGAGCCAGCGCGGTGACTACAACGGCCGGGTGCTGTCGATCCGCCAGGAGGATCTGCGCTCCCTTGCGGTCATCTACGACAAGTCACCCCTTGATCTCACCGAGGAACTGATCGGCTGGGGCGTGCTCGACTCCGAGGCACGCGGCGCGGTCGAGACCTTCTGAGCCCGAGCGCGCCGCCCTGGCCGGTCTCCCACCCGGCCGGGGGCGCGCAGATCGGCCACGCCGGCCAGGCGTGCGTATCAGGGCCGCCCTAGCCGGCCGATCGCAGCGGAAGCAAAGGCTGGCCGGGAACGCCAAGCGCCTTCTCGGCCAGGGACAGAAATGTCTCGGCATCACGAAGAAGATCATCAGCCTCGCGTACGGTGACCGCCCGGGGCAATCCCGCTTCCGCAGCGGCCCGCTTGCCCGCCCCGGCCGCGAAGAATGCCGCCCATTCCGCCAGCGCAGGCTCAACCGGGGGCAGCAATTCCCAGACGCTCCGCGGCTTGCCGCGGACAGCCGCCCCAGGCGTGGCCCTAGCCGCCACCACCGCCGCGGCCGCACGCAACGCCGCCAGGTGAGCCCCGACATATCTCGGCCCGGCCGCACCTTCGTCGGCGGCGTCGGCCAGGCCATGCCTCGCCGACTGGAGCAGGGCTGCCGCCGTCGGGGCCACCCTGCCTGGCGACTGGATTCCGCCGGGCGACTCGGCCCGGCCCGGCAACCGACCTGGGCGGACCGACAAGGCAGTGCTCATGGTCTCTCCTTCCATCGCGGGGCCAGGGCCAGGCACGGCGCTTCCCCACGCCCCGCCTGGCCCCGTGCCTGGCTGCCCGGGGGGATGGGCCGCCAGGTGTACCCGCCTGACATTTATTCGAACATAGATTCGTTTCAATGTCCACTCGTTTGGACCTGAGTTCGAAGCTACTCCTGGGGTCCGACAGAATCGGCCCGCCCAGCATCGGCCCGGTCGGCCCGCCACGGCCGACATTGGGCAGGGACTCGCGTACGCTACCGGCGTGCCCGCTGCACCAGAGACGCTCCACCTCGGCAAGGCACGCTTCCTCGCGGAACTCGATGCTGTGGTGGCTGTGTACTCAGCAGCTATGCGGCCGCCGATGCTGCAACTGCCCGGCCGGCGATCGATCATGGAACGACACGCCGGCCATCCCTCGTTCCACGCCGTGGCGGTGACCGCCGGGGCCGGCCTGCCGCACCGGGACGACCCCCGCGCGGCTGACCCGCGGCGCCGCGGCCCGATCATCGCCTTCGCCTACGGCTTTCACGGCGAGACCGGCCAGTGGTGGCACGACCTGGTCAGGAATGCTCTCAACGCGTCCGGCGGCCGCAGCTACGCCCAGGCCTGGCTGGCCGACACCTTCGAGGTCGCCGAGGTCCACGTGCACCCGGATCACCAGGGCCGCGGGGTAGGCCGGGCCATCGTGCTGGCGCTCACCCACCAGCGGCTGGAGCGGACCGCCGTGCTCTCCACCCAGGACGCCGACAGCCCCGCCCGGCGGCTCTACCGGCGGCTAGGCTTCGCCGACCTGCTGACCAGGTTCAGCTTCCCCGGCACCGACCCGCCTTATGCGGTGATGGGCGCCGTGCTTCCGCTCAGGTCCGAACCGGGCCCGCCGGTCGCCGCGCCCCGCTTATCCTGCTGGCCGCGGCGCCGGCTCGCGCTGACCCGTCCGGCAAGACCGAGACGCTGGTAAATCTCGCGGGTGGCCCGGGAGCCGTTGAGCGTGTAGAAGTGCAGCCCGGGCACGCCGGCGGCCAGTAGCCGCTCGCACATTCCCGCCGCGTACTCCACGCCGATCTCACGCACAGCGGCCTTGTCCTCGCCGGCCGCGCGCAGCCGCTCGGCCACGCTGTCCGGGAACCGCGCGCCGGACAGCACCACGATGCGCTCCAGCGTGCGCAGGCTGGTGATCGGCATGATCCCCGGGATGATCGGCACGTCGCACCCGGCGGCCGCGACCCGGTCGCGCAACCGCAGGTAGTCCTCCGGGTAGAAGAACATCTGGGTGATGGCGAAATCCGCCCCGGCAGCGCACTTGCGCACGAAATATGCCGTGTCGGAGTCAAGGTCGGGCGATCGCGGGTGCCCCTCGGGGAACGCGGCCACCCCGACGCAGAAATCGCCCGCCGCCCGGACCAGCCGGACCAGGTCCGCCGCGTACTCCAGCCCGTCCGGATGGGCCAGCCACGCGCCGTTCGGGTCACCTGGCGGGTCGCCGCGCAACGCGAGCACGTTACGCACCCCGACGGCCGCGTAGGAACCGATCACTTGGCGGAGTTCGGCCACCGAGTGGTTGACCGCCGTGAAATGGCCCACCGGGGTGAGCGTGGTCTCGGCCGCGATGCGGCCGGTCACCCGGATGGTCCGGTCCCGGGTGGAGCCGCCGGCCCCGTAGGTCACCGAGACAAAGGTCGGGCCCAGCGGCTCAAGCTGCCTGATGGCCCGCCACAGCTGCCGCTCCTCAGCCTCCGTCTTGGCGGGCATGAACTCGAACGAGAACGACTCGCCACCCGAGGCCAGCAGGTCTCGGATAGCCGGGGCGCGATGCAGGAGGCCGGATGGCATGCGTCAAGGCTATGCGGCCCGGCAGGTCCGGGGACGGCTAGTGTCGCGATGGTGACCAGCGGTTCCGCCACACTTGGCTATATCCATGACCAGGTCGGGCGCGCCCTCGATGACTTCCTGCGCCGACAGCGGCCTGTGCTGCTCGGCGCGGGCGATGACCTGCTTCCGGTGCTGGAGGCGGTGACCAGCCTGCTAGCAGCCGGGAAGCGGCTGCGGCCGGCGTTCTGCTACTGGGGCTGGCGTGGCTCGGGGGGCCCGGACTGCCCCCAGATCCTCGCCGCCGCCGCGGCGCTGGAACTGCTGCACGCCAGCGCGCTGGTGCACGACGACGTCATGGACGGCAGCGACACCCGCCGCGGGCAGGCCTCGGTACACCGTCAGTTCGCGGACCGGCACGCCGCGCGGCACTGGCACGGCTCAGCGGCGGCGTTCGGGATGGGTGCCGCGATCCTCGTGGGCGACCTGCTGCTGGCCTGGACCGATCAGATGTTGCAGGACAGCGGGCTGGCAGCAGAGGCGCTGCGGCGCGGCGAGCCGGTGCTCGACCTGATGCGCACCGAGGTGATGGCCGGCCAGTACCTGGACCTGCTCAGTCAGGCGACCGGCGACGCGACCCCGGCGAGTGCGCTGCGGGTGGTCGAGTTCAAGACCGCCAAGTACACGATCGAGCGCCCGCTGCAGTTGGGCGGGGCACTGGCTGGCAGCGCCGCACTGGACGGCGGT
>CAYPQM010000044.1:4884-37493 GCA_964412845.1 uncultured Streptosporangiaceae bacterium | reverse complement strand
GCGCCCGCTGCAGTTGGGCGGGGCACTGGCTGGCAGCGCCGCACTGGACGGCGGTTCGGCGCTGGACGGCGGCGTCCCGGGCTCCAGCGGTACGGCCCGCGCGATCGCCCGCGCCTACACGGCCTACGGCCTGCCGCTTGGCGTCGCGTTCCAGCTCCGCGACGACATCCTGGGCGTGTTCGGTGACCCCGCGCACACCGGGAAGCCTGCCGGCGACGACGTCCGCGAGGGCAAGCGCACCGTGCTGCTCGCCCTGACCCGGGCCCGGGCCGACGCCCGGCAAGCGGCGATCATCGACCAGCTGCTGGGCGATCCGAAGCTGGACGAGGCCGGGGTCGCCGAGATCCGTGCCGTGATCACCGGCACCGGAGCGCTGGCCGAATGTGAGCTGACGATCGAGCGGCACGTCGCCCAGGCCCTGTCCGCCCTCGATGCGGCGCCCGTCACCGACGAGGCCAAGGCCGCCCTCGCCGAACTCGCCGTCGCCGCGACTACCCGCCGCGGCTGATCCGGTTCCGGCCACCCCAGGCTGGCCACCCCAGGCTGGCCACCCCAGGCTGGCCAGTCCCGCCGGGACCGTCACGCCGCCGGGTGATGCCTGAGCACGACTGCGAGGATGGCGAGCATGAGCGAGCTACGCACCGCCCATACCGCCGACCTTGACGCCGCCACCCGCCAGGCCGCGCGGGCCCTGCTGTATGACGTCTTCGACGACATGACCGACGAGGACTGGGAGCACGCCCTGGGTGGCATGCACGCCCTGGTGTGGGAAGGCGCCGAGCTGATCGGGCACGCGTCGCTGATCCAGCGGCGGCTGCTGTGCGGCGGGCGGGCGCTGCGCACGGGCTATGTCGAGGCCGTCGCGGTGCGGGCGGACCGGCGCAGGCGCGGCCACGGTGCCGCCATGATGACGGCCCTGGAGCGGGTGCTGCGCGGCGCGTACGACGTCGGCGCGCTGGGCGCCACCGACGAGGGAACGGACTTCTACGCGTCGCGCGGCTGGCAGCTGTGGCAGGGGCCGGCCTCGGCGCTCACCCCCGCCGGCATCGAGCGCACCGCCGGCGAGGACGGTGGCATTTTCGTGCTTGAGCTGGCGGTCCCGCTGGACCTGACCGGCGAACTCATCTGCGACTGGCGCGACGGCGACGTCTGGTAACCCGTCAGCGGCGGGCCGTCAGCGGGCGGCCGGAAGGCGGGCCGCCAGCTCGGCGGTGGCCCGGGCCGGATCGGCAGCATCGGTGATGGCCCGAACCACCACGATCCGCCGCGCTCCCGCCTCCAGTACCTCGCCGAGGTTGGCCGCGTCGATCCCGCCGATCGCGAACCATGGCCGCGGCGTTCCCATGGCTGCGGCGTACCTCAGCAGCGGCAGGCCCGGCGCCGGACGCCCCGGCTTCGTCGGGGTCGGCCAGACCGGGCCGACGCAGAAGTAGTCCACCCCGTCCGCGACGGCCGCCCCGGCTGTCTCGCCCTCCGCGTGACTGGACAGCCCGATCAGCGGACCAGGACCGAGGATCTTCCGTGCCACCCCGACGGGCAGGTCGTCCTGCCCGAGGTGGAGCACGTCGGCGCCCACCGCGTACGCCACGTCCGCCCGGTCGTTGACCGCCAGCAGCGTCCCGTGCTTGTCGCAGTGGGCCCGGAACACCTCCAGGATGGCCATCTCCTGGGCGGCTTCCAGGCCCTTCTGCCTGAGCTGGACGATGTCCACCCCAGCACCAAGCACGGCGTCGAGGAACTCCGGCAGGTCGCCGTGGCGTTCCCGGGCGCCAGTGCACAGGTAAAGCCGCGCAGCCGCGAGCCGGTCCCGCGGGTCAGCGGGCACTCATGCCTCCAGAACCCATGCCTCCAGAACCCATGCCTCCAGAACCTACGCCTCCCGCGGGCGTGGCCGCACGAGGCAGGTCGCCCGCCCGCACGCCGCCCGCCCGCAGGTCACCGGGGAGGCAAGCGGCCGGTGGGCCGCCGGGCACGAGCGTCAGAACGCAAGCGCCTGCGCCCGCCGGTTCACTTCAGTCCGGCGGTTTTTCGCCATGGCCTCGACTGGCGTGCCCGGGAGCGAGTCGTCGTCTGTGAACAGCCAGCGCAACGCATCGGGGTCGTCGAAGCCGCAGTCGAACAGCAGTGTCAGCGTGCCGTGCAGCCCCTTCAGTACCTGGCCGTCAGCCAGGAACGCACCGGGGACAGACAGCGTGCCATCGGGGCGCCGCACAGCCAGCAGCTTGCGGTCGCGGAGTAGCTGCCTGACCCGGCCGATGGGGATGCCGAGACGGTCAGCCACTTGAGGAAGGGTCAGCCAGTCGCCGACGAGTGCGTCGGCCAGGGGGTCAATCTGCGCCACGTACCGAATTTCCCACACCAGAGCCCGGATCAAACCAGGACACGCCTGTCTCGTAAGGTTCCGCAGTCATCAGGCGACCACCGCGTCGCGGACCGGCACGCCCGGGTCGGCGAGCCGGGCCGCATCCAGCGGGCCGCCGGCGGCGATGGCCCGCCGTCCCTGCAGCAGGTCGCGGGGCTGGTTCACGGTGAGCACGGCGACCAGCCGGTCGCTGCCGGTGCCGGGCCCGGCCAGCCAGCAGGCCGTCCATTTCTCCCCCTTGGGATCACCCCGCCAGATCAGCCGGTCAGCGGCGGTGTGCTGGCCCGCGTACTGGACCATCCGGCCGAACTGCTCCGACCAGAAGTAGGGCACCGGGTCGTAGATCTCCTCCCCGCCGAGCACGTTCACCGCCACCACCTCCGGCGCGTGCAGGGCGGTGTCCCAGTGCTCGACCCGCAGCCGCCGCTCGTAGCGTCGTGACCAGAACGCCGCGCAGTCCCCCGCCGCGAACACCCCGGCCACCGAGGCACGCAGCCCGTCGTCCACCTCGATCCCGTTCCGCACCGCCACCCCGGAGCCGTCCAGCCAGCCGGTCACCGGCCGCACGCCGACCGCCGTGACGACCTCGTCGGCGTCCAGCCACCCGCCGCCGGGCAGCGCGAGCCCGCCCGGCTGCACCGACTCGACCGGCTGGCCGAGCCGCAGGTCCACCCCGGCCTCGGCGTACCAGGGCACGGTTATCGCGCCCGCCTCGGCGCCGAGCGCCCCGGCCACCGGAGTTGGCCCCGCCTCGACGACGGTGACCTGGCAGTCCTGTGCCGCAGCGGCCGTGGCGAGCTCCGCACCGATCCAGCCCGCACCGACGATGGCGAGCCGCAATCCGGGACGCAGCACCGAGCGCAGCTGCAAGGCGTCGTCGAGACTGCGCAGCACGCGCTGCGGCCCGGGGCCGGGCAGCCGGACCGGCGTGGCTCCGGTCGCCACGATCAGGCGGTCGAAGCGGTACTCGCCCTGGCTGGTGCGCAGCACCCCGCCGGCCGACTCCCCCAGGCCGGCCAGGGCGACCGCCGACTCGCCCAGCCGCAGTTCCAGGCCAAGCGCCGCCGCGTCCGCGTCCAGCGACGTGTCGTCAAGCGCGCCCATCATGAGCTTCTTGGACAGCGGTGGCCGGTCATACGGCGGCCGGGGCTCCGCGCCGACCATGGTGACCGAACCCTGGTACCCGCCGGCCCGGAGTTCCTCGACGCTGCGGAGCCCGGCCAGCCCTCCGCCTGCGATCACTATCCGCTCTATCTGCACGAGCACATAGGCTAGGGGCTACGCGCGGGAGTCCGGTGTCGACCGGACTGAGAGGGCGGCTGGAGAGCCACCGACCGCAGGAACCTGATCCGGGTCATGCCGGCGAAGGGAGCGCTCGGTGACATCAGCATTGATCATCGGTGGCGGCGTTATCGGGCTGAGCGTGGCCTGGCGGGCGGCGCAGCGCGGGATCACCGTCACGCTCGCCGATCCAGCGCCCCGCCACGGCGCGTCCTACGCGGCTGCGGGCATGTTGACCCCCGCCGCTGAGGCCGCTTACGCCGAGAAGGACCTGTTCACACTGGGCCTGGAATCGCTGCAGCGATACCCGGACTTCGTGGCCGAGCTGACCGGCCGGACCGGCTTGCCGACCGGGTTTCGCCAATCCGGGACCCTGCAGGTCGGCTACGACGCGGACGACCTGGCGGTGCTGCGCGAAGCGCAGGCCCTGCAGGAGTCGCTGGGGGTGGCCACCGAGCGGCTGACATCCCGCGAGTGCCGGGCGGCGGAGCCGATGCTGGATCCTTCAGTCCGCGGCGGGCTGCTCACCAGGAGCGACGGATCAGTCGACCCGCGGCTGCTGACCCAGGCGCTGCTGGCCGCGGCCACCCAGTCCGGGGTGACGATGATCCCCCAGCCGGCCGCCGGCATCATGGTCAGCAGCTCTGGGCGCGTGCACGGGGCCGTGCTGGCCGACGGCAGCACGGTCAGTGCCGACCACGTAGTGCTCGCGGCCGGCTGGCGGTCAGGTCAGATCGGCGGGCTGCCGCCGGGGGCCCTGCCACCCATCCGCCCGGTCAAGGGGCAGATCCTGCGGCTGCGGGCCAGCCGCGGCGCGGCGCTGCCCGGCCGCTGCGTGCGCGGCATCGTCCGCGGCTGCCCGGTCTACCTGCTGCCCAGGGAGAGCGGCGAACTGGTGGTCGGCGCCACCCAGGAGGAACTCGGCGCGGACACCCGGGTGACCGCGGGCGGCATCTGGGAGCTGCTCCGCGACGCTCGCACCCTCGTGCCCGGCATCACCGAGCTCGAGTTCACCGAGGCGGTCGCCGGCCTGCGGCCGGGCACCCCCGACAACGCGCCGGTCCTCGGCCCGGCGGGACTGCCCGGTCTGGTGCTCGCGACCGGCCATTTCCGCGGCGGAGTCCTGCTCGCCCCGGTCACGGCCGAGGTAGTGGCCGAATACCTTGCTACCGAACGCTTTGCCGCACTGGCTGCCGCCTTCACCATGGCGCGGTTCGCCGCCGGCGACGCCGCGTCGGACGGCGGCTGCCAGCCTGGCCGGGAAGGCAGGCAGCCGTGAACGTGATCATCAATGGCACGCCGCGCCAGGTGGCCGACGGCATCAGCGTCCGCGACGCGGTCGGCCTGATCACCGCGGCCGCCGCCGGTGTGGCGGCGGCCGTCAACGACGAGGTGGTGCGCCGGGCAGCGTGGGATTCGACCCTGCTCGCCGAAGGTGACCAGGTCGAGGTCCTCACCGCGGTCCAGGGAGGCTGAGCATGGACGACCCCCTTGTCATCGCCGGCGAGGCATTCACCTCCCGGCTGATCATGGGCACCGGTGGCGCGCCCAGCCTGGATGTGCTGGGCCGGGCGCTGGACGCGTCAGGAACGGAGCTGACCACGGTGGCGATGCGCCGGGTGGACCCCGCCTCCGGCGGCTCCGTGCTCGACCTGCTCGCCGAACGCGGCATCCGGGTGCTGCCCAACACGGCCGGCTGCCACACCGCGGCCGAGGCGGTGCGCACCGCGCGGCTGGCCCGCGAGGCGCTCGGCACGGCCTGGGTGAAGCTGGAGGTCATCGCCGATGATCACACCCTGCTGCCGGATCCCATAGAACTCCTGGACGCGGCGGACACGCTGGTCGCGGATGGTTTCACCGTGCTCCCCTACACCAACGACGATCCGGTGCTGGCGCGGCGGCTGGAACAGGCCGGATGCGCCGCCGTCATGCCACTCGGCGCCCCGATCGGGTCGGGCCTGGGCATCAGGAACCCGCACAACATCGAGCTGATCGTCGCGGATGCTGGCGTGCCGGTGGTGCTGGACGCGGGTATCGGCACGGCCAGCGACGCGACGATAGCGATGGAGCTTGGCTGTGCCGCCGTGCTCCTGGCCACTTCGGTGACCAGGGCACATGACCCGGAACTCATGGCCGCTGCGATGCGCGCCGCGGTCACGGCCGGCCGCCTCGCCCGGCTGGCTGGCCGGGTGCCGCGACGGCGGTTCGCACGAGCCTCATCACCCCCGGTGGCCGACTGACAGCGTAATAGGTTTCCTAGGTTGCCAACCGCCCGTCCCCCATACAATCGACTTTGATGGACACGACCCTCGCCCGCCCGCCGGTCGGCCAGTTGCTGGATGGCCGCTACCGCGTTGAGTCGCATGTTGCCCGCGGCGGGATGGCCACGGTGTACCTGGGGACCGACACCAGGCTGGACCGCACGGTCGCGCTCAAGATCATGCATGTCGAGCTGGCCAACGATGAGGACTTCGTCCGCCGGTTCGTCGGCGAGGCGAGGTCGGTCGCCCGGCTGTCCCACCCGAACGTCGTCGCCGTCTACGACCAGGGCGCCGACGGCCGGACGCTGTACCTGGCTATGGAGTATGTGCCCGGGCAGACGCTGCGCGCCCTGATGAGCGCCCGGGGCCGTCTCGGCCCCCGCGAGGCCCTCGACATCATGGATGGCGTGCTGGCCGGGCTCGGCGCGGCGCACGACGCCGGGCTCGCGCACCGCGACGTCAAGCCGGAGAACGTGCTGCTCACCGAGTCGAACGCGGTCAAGGTCGCGGATTTCGGCCTGGCCAGGCTGCTCGCCGGGGCCAGCCACACCAAGACCGGGATGATCATCGGGACCGCCGCCTACCTGGCGCCCGAGCAGGTCGGCGGGGGCACGGCGGACGCGCGCACGGATGTCTACGCCGCCGGGATCATGCTGTTCGAAATGCTCACCGGCGTCCAGCCGCATACCGGCGAGTCGCCGCTCGCGGTGGCCTACCAGCATGTCAACGCGGTGGTTCCGGCCCCGTCCACGCTGGTCCCTGGCCTCCCGGCCGCGCTCGACACCCTGGTGGCCCTGGCCACCAGCAGGGATCCTGACCTGCGGCCCGCCGATGCGGGGCAGTTCCTGCGGGCGGTCACCGAGGTCCGGCATGGCCTGCCCATCGCGGACCTTCCTGATGCGCTGGAGAGCGGCGCCGGGGCCCGGATGTCCGCTACCGCCATGCCACCCCCGGCGGGTACCGCCGTGATTCCGGCCGCGTGGGCCGAGGTCACGCCGCCTGGCGGTGACCTGTTTCCCCGTACGCCTCAGCCGGCCCGCCAGTCGTACGGAGCACCCGGCGACAGTTTCACGGCCGGCCCGGTCACCCGGCAGATACCGGACTCGCGCGGGTCAGCTAACCACACGCTGGTCGTGTCCAGCGCGGGCCCGGCCGCGTCCTACGGCACTGGGCAACCCCGTTATCTGGCCCCCCGGGAACCTGGGCTGCAGCGCTGGCTGTTCAGCCGCAGGCTCGGCTACCTGGTCGCCGGAATCGTGGCCGTCATCCTCATCGCGGTGCTGGTGTGGTGGCAGGCCGCGGGCAAGTACACCAAGGTTCCTGAGGTGGGCGGGCTGGTCTCCGCCACCGCGAGCACCGAGTTGCGCAACGAGGGCCTCATCGTCAAGAGCGGCACGACGGTGTTCGACAACCATGTCGCCAAGGGCGACGTAATCAGCACCACCCCCGCGATGGGATCCCGGGTGGCCAAGGGCACCGCGGTGACGATGATCGTGTCCAGGGGCCCGCACCTGATCGCGGTCCCGCAGGTGACCGGGGCGAGCCTGGCCGACGCCCAGGCCGCGCTCAAGCACGCTGGCCTGGTGCCGGGCACGGTCAGCAACCAGCCGTCGGCCACGATCCAGGCCGGCATCGTGATCAGCACCACTCCTGCGGCCGGCACCTCGTGGCCGCAGCCCAAGCCGGTCTCGCTGGTGGTGAGCGCGGGGCCGCCGCTGCCCAATTTCGTCGGCCAGCAGCAGGCGGCGGTCGAGCAGTGGGCGCAGCAGAACGGTGTCAATCTGAACGAAGTGCCCGACGCTAAGAGCACCCAGCCGCAGGGAACCATCACCAAGCAGTCCCCGGCGGCCGGCAGCGCCTTCACCCCCCATGAGGTCGTCACCATCGTCATTTCGAACGGGCCGCAGATGGTCGCCATCCCGAACGTCGACGGGCAGAACGTGGATCAGGCCACGCAGACCCTGCAGCAACTCGGCTTCCAGGTCAACGTCATCAAGGCCGGCCCGCTCAACGTGGTCTTCAACTACAGCCCGAACAACTCGGCCCCGCAGGGCAGCACCATCACCCTCTGGACCGGCCTCCCCCACCTCTAACCCTGCCCACCAGCCCCACGGGGCGTGGTTACGGCACTGGTCACCATGAGCGGGCCGCGCACAACTGGGACCGGCATTGGTCCCGGTACAGGAGTCAGCGCGGCGGTTTGGTCAGGCGACGGGAACCCGCTGGTGGGCAGGGTTGCGGCCGAGTGTGTCCGGTTCTGGTGCCCGCAGCGGGCCGCCGACGACCTTGCGGCCGTTCAGCACGAGCGCGAGCGCCATGCAGGCCAGCGGGATAGCCGGGAGCGCGTACCGGTAGTTGTCCATGTGCTCGGCGCTCGGCAGCACGATGGTGACGGCGGCGCAGGCCCACAGGAGCACAGCCGCGCCGCTGCGCCTGCCCGGCACCAGGATGCCGGCCAGCCCGGCGACGAGCACCAGTGCGAACAGGACGCCGGGGAAGTACACCCGGCTCTGGTAGCCCTGGAGCAGGTATCCGTATGGCTTGTCTGCCTGTATGCCCTGCTGCTGGAGCCCGGCCGCCGTGGCGGAGCCGGCGTACCCTCGCACGGCGGCGACCTGGTAGCTGTAGTCGAGGCCACGCGGGATGGCCAGGGGGTCGGGGAACCGCAAGGCACGGTCGGTATTGAGGAAGGTGAATGCGACATCTTCCGACACCGCCCGCGCGTACCCCAGCGGCTGCGCGGTGATCGCCCGGATCGCGAACCGCATCGCCCGGTCGTTCTTGGCCCGGGTGAACGCGGCTATGTCCGGTACGAACTGCTCCGAGGGTGGCTGCCAGAGCCAGTCCTCCCGGCTCCACAGGTAGAGGCGCGGCGATGGCCGGGCCAGCAACATCGACAGGGGGTCGGCCTTGTGCGCCCGGATCTGCCGGCCGGCCGGCTGCCGGCCGGGGCACAGCGCCTGCAGGTCGGCGGGGGGCTTGATGACGGCGCAGTTCGCGAAGGTCATGGTGCGCGACCAGAGGAACAGCCCATCGCTATTGGTCAGGGCGACCGTGCCGTAGAACGTGCCGAACCACAACGCGTACCCGGCCAGCGGTAGCGCGCCAGCGGCCAGGGCGGCGATCGACCGCCGCCAGCCGGCCCGCTGGAGCAGCAGGCACGCCGCCACCAGCACGAAGAGCGGCAGGGTGATGGGCCGCACCAAGCCAGCGACGCCCATCAGCAGGCCGGCCACCGCCGACCGGCCCACCGACGGCGGCCGCAGCGACCACGACGGCCGCCGGATCAGCAGCACCGCAAGCGCCGTCAGCATGAGCAGCGTCGCCAGGGTGTCAGACATCACCGAGTGCTCAAGATCGAGCTGGCGGGGATCGAACAGCACCGGCGCGGCCGCGAGCGCCGCGCCCCAGCCGGGAACGCCGCGGTTGCACAGCACCGCGTACACCAGGACCGCGATAGCCAGGCCCATCAGGTGCTGCAGGCCCGCGAGGAAGGTGAGCGAGTGCAGCGGCCGCAGCAGCGCCAGGAAGAAAGCGTACCCGTCTGGGCGCACCGGATCGGGCTTGAGCTGGACTGCGTCCCACAGGTAGTCGAAGCTGTCCTGCCTAACCAGTATTGCCGGCCGGTAGGCGGCCATGACGACCAGGCGGAGGATCAGCCCCACCCCGAGGGCGGCGGAGAAGATCCAGTGGCGGCGCAGCGCACCCGGCAGGGTGCCCAGCCAGACCTGTCCCCGGATCACCGCGCCCCGTGCGCGGGGCCGTAGCCGTATTAACCGGTCCTGAATCCGGAGCCGTAGCGGTAGCCGCCAGCCGAAGGACGCGGCGGCCGACCCGAGCCCGGCGGCCTGCGTGGACCCGGCCGGATCCGGCTCAGCCGCGGTCAACCCCGGCCCCCGCGCTGGTCGGCTGCGCCTCCCCGGTCAGCTTCCCCGCGGCCACGGGCAGGATCGGGGCAGCCCGCCCCGTGCCCGCGGCGCCGGCCGCGCCTGGCCCGGCCGATGGGGCATCTGACGCCTTCTGCTCGTGATACTCGGCCTCCACATTCACGGCCCATATGTCGTGCGCGGCGCCATCGGCGATGTTCTCGACGGTCAGCATCGCGGTGAGCATGGAGTGATCCTGGTTGTTGTACCGGTGCATGCCGTTGCGGCCAACCGGGTGGACATGCGGCCAGCCGGTTTCGAGATACTTGCGGATGGTCTCGACGTTGGCCGCGTACTCGGTGTCGTAGACCGGGTAGGCCTTCGGCATCCGGACGACGTACCCCTGCTGCACCGCACCGTGCGCGACCAGTCCCAGCGACTCGATCTCGGAGGTTCCCAGCGCGACCAGATCTTCGTCTGAGGAGTTCCACATCTCGTCACCCAGATGCACGAAGTACTCCAGGCCCAGGCAGGTCTTGCCATCCTGGACCAGGTAGGGCGACCAGGAGCCGAAGTTCTGCACCCGACCCACCTTGACCTGCGGAGAGTGGATGTAGATCCAGTTGTCGGGGAATGAGAACTCCTGGTCCACCACGAGCGCGACGGTGAGGAAGTCCCGGTAGCGCAGCCCGGCCGCGGCCGCTGTCACCTCGTCAGGGACACCTGGCCCCAGCGCGCTGATCAGGTGGGCGAGCGGCATCGAGGAGATGACGTCACGGCAGATGATCTCGCGGCGCAGGCCATCAGGACCGACCGCCGTGACCGCGAGCCGGTCATCCCCGGCCGCCCGGATCTGCTCGACCGAGGTGGACATGCGGACCTCAGCGCCGCCCTCGGTCACCTTCGTCGTGGCGACTTCCCACATCATGCCCGGCCCGTACTTGGGGTAGCGGAACTCCTCGATCAGGCTGGTGACGTCGGTCTGCCCGCGCTTGGGAGTGAGCGCGTTGACGATTGCCTTGCCGAGCGACAGGTTCTTGATCCGCTGTGCCGCCCAGTCCGCCTGGATCTGGTTGGCCGGGATGCCCCACAGCTTCTCGGTGTAGCTCTTGAAGAAGATCCGGTAAAGCCGCCATCCGAATCGGGCCGACACCCATCCTTCAAAGGTGGACTGGTCAGCCGGGGGCCGCAGGCGGGCCCGCAGGTAGGAAAGGACGCACAGCAACGACTCAAAGATGCCCAGGTTGCGGAGCGCGTTGACGGCCCGGAGCGGGTAATCGAAAAACTTTCCGTTATAGAAGATCCGCGACATCCGCGGCCGCAACAGAAAGTCCTCCTCACCGAGGATCTCCCACCAGAACTGCTCGACCCGGGACACCTTCGTGAAGAAACGGTGCCCGCCGATGTCGAACCGCCAGCCGTCGCGCTCCACGGTCCGGCTTATGCCGCCTACCACGTCGTCTGCCTCAAGCACGACGCAGCCCAAGCCGCGCCGGGTGAGCTCGTACGCTGCGGTCAGGCCGGCAGGACCGGCTCCTATGACTACGCAACGTGACTGCTCTTGTGCAGACGCCATTGACGCCACGGGCCGCTCCCTCGTGTTCTGCCCCGGACCGGGGGCGTGTTGATCACAAAAATCCACAGGAGGCGAACTCCTGCGGCTACTCACATCTTAGGCGTATCGCCCTATAGACGTCGGAAGTGCCGCTGACGTTCCCCCGATATGCGTGACTTTTACTCTTTATGACCTTCTCTTTACCTTTCTATTCGAAATGCGGGGTCACCCCGGCTGGCAGCGCACTGATCATCAGGCGCTCATTCTTCTCATTGCCGTCCATTTGACTGGTCGAGGCAGAGCCAGGACCTCGGCAAATACCGAGTCCTGTCCGCCCGCGGCCAGGACTACGCTTCGGTCCGTGCCAGCGAACCCCGGGCCAGCGAAACCCGGGCCAGCAGACCCCGGGCCAGCAGACCCCGGGCCAGCGGACCTGCGCCCCGCCCGGCGACCGGTCGGCGCGCACGTGCCCACGGCCGGCGGCCTCGCGGCCGAGGGCCTGCGGTACGCGGCCGCGATCGGCGCGGAGGCGATCCAGGTATTCGTGTCCAACCCGCGGGCCTGGGCGCTGTCCGCCGGGGACGCCAGCGAAGACGAGAGGCTGCGGGAACACGTGGCCGCGACCAGCCTTCCCGTGTACGTGCACTCCCCCTACCTGATCAACGTCGGATCCCCTGACCCGCTGGTCCGGGAGCGATCGGTCGCGTCACTCGCCCATTCGCTGCGCCGCGGCGCCGAGATCGGCGCCCGGGGCGTGGTCGTGCATACCGGGTCGGCTGTGGGCGAAGACCGGGACCAGGCCCTGCACCATGTGCGGGACTGCCTGCTGCCACTGCTGGAGACCCTCGCCGACGACGATCCGGACCTGCTGGTCGAGCCGATGGCCGGGCAGGGCCACATGCTCTGCGCAACCGTCCAGGACATTGCCCCCTACCTGGACAACCTCGACTGGCACCCGCGGGCGGGAGTGTGCCTGGACACGTGCCATGCCTTTGCCGCCGGGCACAACCTGGCCGCTCCCGGCGGGGTGGCCCGGATGCTGGCCGACCTGGCGGCGGGCACCGGCCGGCTGGCGCTGGTCCACGCCAACGATGCCAAGGACGCCTGCGGCTCCCGCCGGGACCGGCACGACAACATCGGCGCCGGCCAGATCGGCGCAGCCGCGTTCGGCGCACTGCTCCAGCACCCGGATACCCGGGGCGTGCCGTTCATCCTGGAGACCCCCGGGCCGAAGGCCGCGCATGCCGCCGACGTGGCCACCCTGACCCGGCTGCGCGGAGCACAGAGTCAGGGCGCCGGGCCCTCACCCGGCTGCTCCTGATAGGAGAACCGCTGCTCACGCCACGGGTCGGCGGTGTTGTGGTAGCCCCGTTCCTCCCAGAAACCGCGCCGGTCCACGGTCAGGTACTCCACCGCCCGTACCCACTTCACGCTTTTCCAGCCGTACAGGTGCGGCACCACCAGGCGGAGCGGGTGCCCGTGCTCGGGGGTCAGGTCGCCGCCATCACTCCCGGTGGCGAACAGCGTGGTCGCCGCGGCGAAATCGGCGATCCGCAGGTTCGCGCTGTAGCCGAACTCCGCCCACACCATGACGTGCGTCACCTCCGGTCCGGGCGGCGCCGCGTCGAGCAGGTCGGGTGCGGCAATGCCCTCCCAGGCGATATCCGGGATGGTGAATTTCGTCACACAATGCAGGTCCGCCACAATCCGGCAGCGCGGCAGCCCCGCCAGCCCGGCCCAGTCCCACCGGTGCTCGGTGCCCGACTCGGTGACTCCGCCCACCCGCAAGTCCCAGGTCTCCGGGCGGAACCGGGGCACCGGGCCATAGTGCAGGGCCGGCCATACCCGCGGGATGTACTGACCGGGCGGCAGTTCCCCGGCCGCCTGATCAGATTCGACCCGCTGAATGCCTGGCCGGCCGACCCGCCGGTGATCCGTTGCCGCCTGACCTGTGCCTGTCCGACCCATGCCCTTCCGACCTGTTCCTGGCTGGCTCGTGCTGCCTGGCCTGTGTCCATCCGGCCCACACTGGGCCGGCCGCCAGCACCACTGTGCCATGAGCGATCAGCCGGCTACTCTGCGGCCCCGCCCCGGCCATGCGCTAGTCTCTTAGTCATGCAGCGCGCATTCGAGTTTTGGTATGGCTACCGGCCCGGCACCCGGACGGTCGCCAGCAAGAACGTGTGCTGACGCAACCGACCTCAAGGAAGCCCCGGGCCTGCAGGCCCGGGGCTTCCTTCATTTTCAGGGACGACATTAGGAGGAACCATGGTCGTGGTGATGGCCCCGGAGGCCACCCAGGCTGACGTGGACGCGATTGTTGACGTGGTGCGTACCGCCGGCGGGGACGCCTTCGTGAGCCGCGGCATCTCACGCACCATCGTCGGGCTCGTCGGCGATGTGGACCAGTTCGGCTCGCTCAACTTGCGCACCCGGAGCGGGGTCGCCGACGTGGTCCGGATCTCCGTCCCTTACAAGCTGATTAGCAGGCAGAACCACCCCCAGCGATCGGTCGTCATGGTCGGCGGAGTGCCTATCGGGCCGGACACCCTCACGGTGATCGCGGGACCGTGCGCCGTCGAGACGCCGGAGCAGACGCTGACCGCGGCCCTGATGGCCAAGGCGGCGGGCGCCTCCCTGCTGCGCGGTGGCGCCTTCAAGCCGCGCACCTCGCCGTACGCGTACCAGGGGCTCGGCGAGGCCGGGCTGAAGATCCTCGCTGACGTGCGGGCCGAGACCGGGCTGCCGGTGGTGACCGAGGTGATCGACCCGGGCAGCGTGGACCTCGTCGCCTCCTACGCGGACATGCTGCAGGTCGGCACCAGGAACATGCAGAACTTCGCGCTGCTGCAGGCGGTCGGCGCCTCGTCCAAGCCGGTGCTGCTCAAGCGCGGCATGAGCGCCACCATCGAGGAGTGGCTGATGGCCGCCGAGTACATCGCCCAGCGCGGCAACCTCGACATCGTGCTCTGCGAGCGTGGCATCCGCACCTTCGAGACCGCCACCCGCAACACCCTCGACATCAGCGCGGTCCCGGTGGCACAGCGGCTCTCGCACCTGCCCGTCATCGTGGACCCGTCCCATTCGGGGGGCCGGCGCGACCTGGTGCTGCCGCTCACCCGCGCGGCGATCGCGGTCGGCGCCGACGGGATCATCGTCGATGTGCATCCCGAGCCGAAGATGGCGTTGTGCGACGGCGATCAGGCGCTGCTCGATTCCGATCTGCGCGAGCTGGCCAGCGTGGCCGCGAACCTGTCACCACTGATGGGCCGGACGCTCACGCCGCCGCTGGCCCGGCCGGCCGTATCTGCCCATCCGGCGGGGGCGGCGGTCGTAGGCTGAAGCCATCTGGAAATCGGCAGTCGCGGGTGACTTGCCCTGCTGCCCGACCCCGGAGGGGAGCGCCGGTGGTGGGGTGAGTCACCCGCGACCGTCCGTGCGGCGGGAAAGGCCTAAGGGTGATCGGGCCGGTACTCCTGCGCCACGGCAGCCAGTCCTTCGGCCAGGTCATCCGCGTCCAGCCGGGCCTCGATCCGGTGCAGGTCGTCGATGCGCGCCCGGGTCTCCACCTGGCGCGGGGTCAGCAGCGTGCAGCAGTCCTGATCGGGCAGTTCAGACAGGGCCAGCGTGCGGATGCGGCGGGCCTCCGCCATGATCTCCACCTTGTCGCAGCCGATCAGCGGGCGCAGGATAGGCAGTCCCACGGCGTCATCGAGCGCGGTGATGTTGGTCAGCGTTTGGCTGCTCACCTGCCCGAGGGAATCCCCGGTGATCAGCGCCGCACCGCCGAGACGGCGGGCCAGCACCTCACCCGTCTTGAGCATGAGCCGGCGCTGCGCCACGATCTGCAGCCGGCTCGCGCCCGATGACGCCAGGCGCTGCTGCGTCTTGCCGAACGCCACCACGAACAACCGTGACCCGCACTGGAACCTGTCCAGCTGGTGCATCAGGCCGTACGCCTTGTACACCGACTCGGGCCCGGTCAGCGGCATGCCAGAGAAATGCAGGAAGTCACAGCGCAGGCCGCGGCGCATCATCCGGTACGCGGCCACCGGGGAGTCGATCCCGCCGGACATCAGGACCAGGGCCCGGCCGCTCATGCCCACCGGCAGGCCGCCCTGGCCCGCCGTGCCGTCGGTGTAGACGAAGATCTCTTCCTGGTCGACCTCGACGAAGATCGTCGTGTCCGGGTTCTTCAGCCGGACCGGGTAACCGTAGGCTTCCTGCACCCTCCTGCCGATCAGCACGGAAAGCTGGGCGGAGGTCATCCGGAAGCGCTTGTCGCGGCGGTGCGCGCGGACGGAGAACGAGCCCTGCTTCCCGGCGATCAGCTCAAGCGCCGCAGCCGTGGCCGCCTCCGGGTCTTTGGTCACCCGCATGGCACGGCACACGCGTGCGATGCCCATCACGTCCCGGACGCGTTCGGCTATCGCGTCGGCCGCGGCCTCCGCCGCCGGGCCGCGCGCGGCGCCGTTCCCGGCGGTGCCATCGGCCACCCGCAGCACCACGACCCCATTGCGCTGCCAGAGCCGGACGCCGATGCCGGTCTCCTGCAGGGCGCGGCGGATGTTGGCTTGCAGCATCCGCTCGAACTGATGCCGGTTGCCACCCTTGAGCACGATCTCGCCGAGCTTGAGCAGGACGCACGGCTCACGGAGGGGCCAGGTGGCCGATGCGGCCTGGCCGGCATCCTCGGCGTGCTCGGTTAGCGGGGTCGCGGACATTGTTCCAGTCTGCCAGCAATAAGCGATCGCGCCAGCCGCCGTTTACCGCCCTTCGCCAGCCGCCACGAGTTCTCTCGGCCCGCCGCTGGCCCGGGCGCAGCGCGCTCGACTTACCCTGGTGTGTCAAGCTGCCCGTCGCTAGCCGACTACCCTCGCCCTCGCCTCCGAAGGTAGGACCGATCTCATGATGCATCTGCTCATCCTGCGCTACACGGTACCGATGGCACAGGCCGAGCCGCATGTCGCCGGTCATGTGGAGTATCTCCAGCGACAGCACGCCTACGGGACGTTCGTGCTGTCCGGCCAGACCCAGCCGCCGGAGACCGGCGGGGTGATCCTGGCGACCGGCCTGGACCGGGCCGACATCGAGCAGATCACCGCCACCGATCCGTTCGTGACCGCCGGAGTCGGCACCTACGACATCATCACGATCACCCCGGACCGCGCCCACCCGGGCCTGACGGGTCTGCTGGAGGTCCCGGCGGTGGCCGACACCGGCTGGGACACCGAGTCCTACCGCACCCTCAACGCCGGCAAGGGAACGGTGTTCCTGCTGGCCTCCCGGCCGCTGGAGCCGGTACTGCAGCACGCGGGGCAGGCCCTGCTCGCCGAACTCGCCTCAGGGAGCGCGGGCGCCGAATCGTGCGCCCGCCGCTGCGCGCGCGAACTGGAAGAGCGGTCCTGGGAGGGTGACCATCAGCTCGCCCTGGAACTCCGGCATGCCCTCGGTGAGCAGGTGACCGCGGGTGAGTACGGCGTTCCGGCCTGGCCGCTGGACAAGTCGGCAGTGGACCTGGCCGAACTCGCCGAGCACCTGGACGGCGACCCGAGCCAAGGCCATGGGGCGGTGGACCTGCAGGCCGGGATGGTCTGGCCAGCTGGGATCACCGACTACGACCCGCCCGCTGAACTGGATCAGGACTCGGCCGACTACGACGAAGCGCGCTGGCTGTATTTCTCCCCGGAGTCCGGCCCAGGTTACCGGGACATGGTCGACTTCACCGACCACGTCAACCACGAGCAGTTGCGGCAGCGGCTGCTGGACGCCCTGCAGGGCCCCGGCGCGTTCCGCAGGTTCCGGGATGTCCTGCACAGCGGGCACGATGACGCGCTGACCCGGTGGACCATCTTCAGCCAGGAACGCGCCCTCGGCCGCGCCCGCGGCTGGCTCGCCCAGCAGGGCTACCGGCCAGCGCCCTGATCGACGCCTCGCGCGGGCGCGCCTCATGCTCCCGGATACGGGCCCGGAGCTGATCCGGGTCATCGGCGCGGACCAGCATGACACCTGTGCCGCCCGGGCCCGGAGCGCCCGGACTCGCCCCGCCCGTGCTCACAGCGCCCGTGCTCACAGCACCCATGCTCACAGCACCCGTGCTCACCGCGGCTGACCCCGCGGGGTGGTCGGGGCCGGTTGCGCCCGGCTCAGCCTGGCGGGCGGCCCACCAGCGGCCGGTGCCGCTGAGCCAGATCCCCCACCGGCCGTCGAACGCCGTCTCGATGGCTTGCACGGTTACCGCCGCGCCGATCTGCGTGTCGGTCATGTCCTCTTCCTGGTGCGCGCTCTCGCTCACCAGATAAGCATGGAAGCGCTCCGTTACCACTGCGTTTCACAGTGTTAACGTTTGCAGGTCCGCGAATTGCCCTGGCGTTCATCCGATGACCCGGTCGGGATGGCCGGTCTACCGCATCGGGGCGGCCGGCCTCAGCGCGCGTCAGGCGATGTCGAACTCGCCGTCGCGGACGCCAGCGGTGAACGCCTCCCACTCGGCGGGGGTGAAGATCAGCGCTGGCTCGTCCGGGTGCTTGCTGTCACGCATCGCGATGACGTGGTCGCTGCCTTCTTTGGAGCCGGGAACGACCGCGACCTCAACACAGGAGTTGCCGCCGTTGCCGGAGTTACTGGCCTTGTGCCACGTGGCACCCGTCAGGTCCATGTCCCATCACTTCCGTGATCGTCTCCATCGGCGCCCCGCGGGGCAGCGCCTCGCCTCTGAGTATGTCGCAGAGCAGCGTCACCCGGGAAACCTCTTCCGGGCACTCGATCAGCTGGGCCGGGGCAGGGCTGAGGTCAGCCAGCGGGCGATATCGGCGACGACCGCTGGGTCCACGTGCTGCGCGGGCTCGTACTCCGCTGGCGTCGACGGGCCGGTGCCGGGGAAGAACAGGTGGTTGTCAGGGTGGTAGACGCGGATGGTCACCTCCGGGGCGTCGGCCAGGCCGGCCTGCCATCTCACCAGGTCGTCAGCGATGGTCACCTGGTAGTCACGGCCGCCCTGGAGGATGAGCATCGGCTTGCCCAACGCCACGGCGGTCGCGACCGGGTCGTAGTCGCGCAGGTCCAGCCAGTAGGAGGCAGGCACCCCGAACGGCAGCTCGCTGGCTGGCGTCGAGGCGGACAGGCCGGGGCTGTCGACCATCGCCGCCTGCCTGCTCATCACCTCGATGGCAGGCTCGGATGCGGCGGCCGTCTCCGGGTTCAGCGAGGCGATATAGCGCACCTGCCGGACGGCGGCCCAGTGCAGCGGTTGCGTGCCGCCGGCCAGGATGACCAGCCCGGCGACAGAGGGCTCGGCCGCCGCGACTCGCGGGGCAACGGTGCCGCCGAGGCTGTGGCCGAGCACGAAGACGCGCCCGGCGTCAGCGGCCGGATGCTGCCGGAGCAGCTGGATGGCCGCGACCGCGTCAGGCAGGTACTCGTCGGCCACGGTGACGTCGGGCATCTGCTGGACCTGGCTCCGGTGCGCGTACGTGACCTTGTCAAAGCGCAGGACCGCCACGCCGCTGCTGGCCAGCCCCCAGGCGAGGTCCTTGAATGGCTTGTTCCGCCCCATGGTCTCATCGCGGTCACCTGGTCCCGAGCCGCTGAGGAGCACGACGGCGGGCCGCGGGCCTGGCTCGTGCGGCAGGCTCAGCGTGCCCGGCACCGCGAGCGGGCCGGAGCCCACGGTCACGTCCTGCTCATCGAACTTCTCAGCGTCTGCGTACGCTGGTGGCTCCCACTGCCCGGCGGGCTCAGCCGCGCTGGCCGGGGCCAGCTGGATACCGGTGAGCCAGCCCGCCTCGTCGACCGACACGATCACCGTCAGATCCGCGCGCTCGAACGTCACCGGAATCCGCACCAGGACTATCCCCATGCCAGCCGGCTCGCTCACCGGAGTTCCGACCGAGCGGACCGGGCCCTGCCGGGCGATCTCCGCTGACCAGGCGGCCTGGAGCGCCCCGGCCGTCACCATCGCCCGCAACTGCGGCGCGAACAGTTCGCGGATCTCCGCGAACTGGCCCGCCTGGGCCATATCGAGAACAGCCAGGCCGGCCGGCACTGGCGGGATCCGCCTCATGAATTCCTCAGCACAGCGTCCGCGGTTGCCACGCTGCCCACGGTAACATTTTATTCTCATTTTTGAGAACATTAGTAAATATGAGATTAGTTGCCCGGCCGCGGCGGCCCGCCCTCGGCCTGCCCGACTGCGCCATCCGCCGCGGCAGGCGCGAACCCGCGTGCGGGCGACGGACAGGCCGGGACAATCCCACGTCCGCGCGGTAGCGTCCCTGTCATGACGGTCAAGCTCGTGGTGCTGTACGCCCACCCCGACGACCCAGGCGCCTTCGACCAGCACTCCCCCGAGATCCCGGACGACTGACAGCATCGCGGAATGGCAAATCGGATGACCCAGATGAAGATCGCCATCAGCCTGCCCGTGGAGCAGGTGGCCGCCGCACAGCGGGCGGTGGACGAAGGACGGTCGCCCTCCCTCTCGGAGTACATCTCACGCGCGCTGGCCCGCCGCGACGACGACAGTGAACTCAGGGAGATGCTGGCGGAGATTTACGCGGAGTCGGGCGAGCCCACCGAGGCCGACCGCACCTGGGCCCGCTGGGCACTGGGGCTGGTTTCGTGAGCGGGGCCACCCTGGACACGAGCGCCCTGATCGCGCTGGAGGCGGGCAACCGCCGGATGGCCGCATTGATCGAGGAGGCCATCGCCGGGCACGTGACCTTAGCGATCCCGGCGGCCGCGCTGGCCCAGGCGGCGCGTGGTGGCGGCGGTCAGGCACGGCTGGCGCGGTTGCTGCGATCGCCGGTCGCGTCAGTCGTCGACCTCGACCAGCGGACCGCGATGCGGGTCGCGGAACGCTGCGGCGCCACCGGGACCTCCGATGTGGTCGGCATGTCCGTGGCCCTGTGCGCGCGTGATCACGACCACGCCGTGATCACCACCGATCCCGACAACCTCCGCACCATCGACCCGTCGCTCTCCTTGCTGATCCCCTGAGCTGCGAAGATGAGCATCCGGCCGGATGGTGTGAGCTTCCCCGCTCGCCGCCGCCCCCGTGTCGATTCAGGGCATCGCCGTTCGACTATTACTGGAAGCCGGCAGCGGTTGCCGGCCGCGAGAGGTGGGACGCGATGAAGTACATGTTTCTGCTGTACGGACCGGACAGGCCCCTTCCGGAGCCGGGCACGCCAGAGTTCACGGAGATGCTGGCCAGCTGGGACACGGCCCTCGACGCGATGGGCCAGGCGGGCGTGCTGATCGACTGCGCTCCCCTGGAGCCGCCGTCCGCCGCGACCACCCTGCGGGTCCGCGACGGCGAGACCCTGCTGACCGACGGCCCGGCCGCAGAGATCAAGGAGCAGTTCGGCGGTTACACCCTCATCGAGTGCGCCGACCTGGACGAGGCGCTGAAATGGGCGGCCACCGTGCCGACAGCGGTCAACGGGACGGTCGAGGTGCGCCCGGTCGTGCAGGTCAGGGATCGCTCCTGACCGGCGAGGGCCACTACGAGGAACTGTTCCGCGCCCACTGGTGGGCGGCGGTCGCCACCGTCACCCGCCTGGTGGGCGACCTGGAGGTGGCCGAGGACGCCGTGCAGGACGCCTGCGCCGCGGCCCTGGCGCAATGGCCCGCCGACGGTGTCCCGGCCAACCCCCGGGCGTGGCTGATCGGCGCGGCCAGGCACAAGGCCCTCGACCGGCTGCGCCGTGAGGCCCGCCGGGCAGACAAGGAAGCCGAGGCCATGCGCGAGGCAGCTGATGGGCAGCCACCCGATGGGTGGCCGCCGGGCACCGACGACGAACTCGGCCTGATCTTCACCTGCTGCCACCCCGCTCTCGACCCGGCGGTGCGGGTATCCCTGACGCTGCGGTCGGTGTGCGGGCTGGCCACCGCGGAGATCGCCGCCGCATTCCTGGTCCCGGAGCCGACGATGGCGCAACGCCTGGTGCGGGCCAAGCGGAAGATCCGCCAGGCCGGCATCTCCTTCGGCGTCCCGTCCCCCGAGGACCTGCCCCAGCGGCTTGCCGCGGTGCTTCGGGTGGTCTACCTCGTCTTCACCGAAGGCCACAAGGCCACCACTGGCCGCACGCTTGTCCGCGGTGAACTGTGTGACCAGGCGATCCGGCTGGCCCGTGCGCTCGCCACCCTGCTGCCTGCCGAGCCGGAGGTGACCGGCCTGCTCGCGCTGCTGCTGCTCACCGACGCCCGGCGGCCGGCCCGGGTCAGCCCGGACGGTGACCTCGTGCTCCTGGAGGATCAGGACCGGACCCGGTGGAACCAGGGAATGATCGCCGAGGGCGAGGCCCTGGTCGAACAGGCCCTCCGGCAGGGACGGCCCGGTGCTTACCAGCTACACGCCGCCATCGCCGCCTGCCATTCGGGAACGCCGCGGGCCTCGGCGACGGACTGGCGCGAGATAGCCGCCCTCTACGGTGAGCTCATCCGCTATGAGCCAACTCCGGTGGTCGAGGCGAACCGGGCGGTCGCGGTCGCCATGGCCGAAGGCCCGGCGGCCGGCCTGGTCATCCTCGACGCGGTCGGCAAGGATCCCCAGCTGGCGCAGTGGCCTCAGCTGCACGTCGCCCGGGCGGAACTCCTCCGCCGCCTCGGCCGCGCCGACGACGCGGCCGCTGCCTACCGGACAGCGCTCCAGTTCGAGCCGACCGCGCCCGAGCAGGCATTCATCGCCCGCCGCCTCCGCGAACTCGCCCGGTGACCATGCCAGGCTAGGACAGTGCCAGTGACACACATCAGGGACGCAACGGAAGACGACCTGGATGCCATCGCCAAGGTGGCGCTGGCCACCGGGCAGGACGAGGAGTGGGCCGGCGCGGATCCGGCCTACGCGGCGCATCTGCTCACCCATGGCCACCTGGTGGTCGCCTGCCGGGACGGCGTGATCACCGGGTACGGGGCGACCCGGCTGATCGGCCCGGGCCCGGCCGCCGTCAGCATGCTGTGCGACCTGTTCGTCGATCCGCGAGCCCATGGCCTCGGCTGCGGCCAGGCCATGCTCGCGGCCCTGTGGCAGGGCCAGCCGAGGCGGATGACCTTCAGCAGCGAGCACCCTCATGCGCTGCCGCTCTATACGCGGGCCGGTCTCGACGCGTGGTGGCCACTGCTCTACCTGTCCGGGGACGTGCGCGCGCTCGCCGGGCCGGCCGGCTGGGCGGCCGGGATGTCCACCCCCGAGCAGGTCTCCGCGCTGGAACTGCGGTGGACCGGAGTGGACCGGGCCGCCGATCACCGGGCCTGGGCCGCCCGGCCATCCGGACGATCGGTCGAGGCACTGCAGCACGGCGAGGTGCTGGCGGCGGGCACGGTGGCCGGAGCCGGCCCGGACTACGGGGTGGTCCACCTGGCCGTCGCACCGGCCGCCGACGATGACGACACGCGCGACGCGGTCTTCGCCGTGCTCGCCTCCCTCGACCCGCCCAGTGGCCAGGCCCGGGTCTGCCTGCCCGCGCCTCATCCAGCGGTCCGGCCGCTGCTCGCGGCGGGGTGGCGGAACGACTACATCGATCTGTTCATGGCCACCGACCCTGGCCTGCTTGACCCGCGCCGCGCTGTCCCGTCGCCCGCGATGGCGTTATCCGCGGGGCACTTACGGTCATCCCACAGAAATCTATTAGGCGCACATTTAATATTCTCTTTCATGAATCGATCCGAAACCAATGCAGCATCGGGATCAGAATCCAGAACGCATCTTGACTCTCGCCCGGGGGTCGGCTTAACCTGTCAAGCGCGGGTTGCCTTGCAGGTCAGAGGCCATACCGCGACTAGTTGACCAACTGCCACCGAGAGCCTCACGCCTGGCATCGGGGGTTAGCGGGAAACACCCGCGTGCAGCAAATTCGAGGTGCTATGACGGGCATTTCCTCATGCCCGGGTATCTACCAGGCGTAGCTGTGCCATGGCCATTGATCCGCGCTCCGGGTTCCGCCATATTTGACGCAGCCGTGAAAGGGGGACTTCGAATGGCCCTCCCAGCTCCGCGCCTGTCCTTCAGCGTTAGCCCGATAACCGGGTCCGGCCTGCCCACCGAGAACACCGAGGCGTTCCGGATGCTGCTGGACGAGGCCGTCGCCGGCGGTTCGGGAACAGGGAGCTACCTTCAGCACCTGCTGCGGCTCGCGGACTTCTCCAGCTACCTGAAGAAAAACGGAGAGGCCGCCTTCGCGATCTCCCCTGGCCCAGGCGGCGCTGGCCAGCAGGCGACCGCCACCGATGGCATCTCCACCCTGAACGTCGGCGTGACGCTCGACCCGCCATCGTCAGGGGCGGCCGGCGCGCCGCCTGTCCGGGGCATCGCCACCGTCCGGCTGTCACTACCGCACCCGCGGCCGTCCTGCTCTTCGTCACCGATGTTGACTGCATGTTCGACAACGGGGATGAGGGCTCCGACCTCTCCCTGTTCAACAACGCCAAGGTCGCCGAGGAGTCGTCACTGCCACCAGGCGGCACCCAGTACATCGAGGCCAAGGCGAGCGGCGGATGCTTCCTCACCGACTCCACCTTCACGCTGAAGGTCGAGGACTCCGCGACCCAGGCCATCATCGGCCACGTCGCCTTCACCGACAGCGCCAAGAACTGGACCTACACCAACGACAACGAGGATGTCATCGACGTCTACTGCAACAACAGCGGCGACCAGGCCCGGATCACGGTGACCATCGAAGCGAGCTGGCCGCGGCTGCCCTAATCCGCTTGACCCCGGGCGGCAGGTGGGTTTGGGTGAGCCAGTGGCCAGCATCAACGCGAACCGCGATCACTGGAACAGGACCAGCGCGGCGTACCAGGAACGCAGTGACCCGCAGATCGGTGCGGCGCCCCGGCTGTGGGGCATGTACTCCATCCCGGACGCCGAGCTTGCTGCCCTGGGGGAGGTAACCGGCCTGCGGGTGCTGGAACTGGGCTGCGGGGGCGGCCAGTGGTCCCGGTCGCTGGCCGCCGAGGCCCGGCGGCTGGTGGGATTCGACCTGTCCGACGCCCAGCTGGCTGCCGCGAGGCAGGCGATGGGCGCCGTGTGCTACCCGCTCGTCCAGGGTGCGGCGCAGCAGCTCCCGTTCGCGGCGGCCAGCTTCGACCTCGTCTTCTGCGACCACGGCGGGCTGAGCTGGGCGCCGCCGGATCTGGTCGTCCCGGAAGCTGCGCGTGTGCTCCGCGCAGGCGGCCGGCTGATTTTCAATGTGGCCAGCCCCTGGCTCGAAGCCTGCTACCACGAGGCCAGTGACCGCGTGACCACCAGCCTGCACCGCGACTACTTCGGGCTGGGCCCCATCGCCGAGGAGGACGGCGCCACCAGCTACACCCTCGGCTACGGCGACATGATCCGGACGCTGCGGTCGGCCGGGCTGGTCATCGACGATCTCATCGAGCCCCGCCCCCGACCGGGAGTGCCCAGCGCCTACGCCGACTGCGACCCTCCCGACTGGGCCTGCCGCTGGCCGTGCGAGGCACTCTGGGTCACGCACCGCCCCTAGCGGGCCAGGCCGCCCCGGCCGATGCTTTGAGTAACTGATAAAATACATACCGTGATATATCTGGGCGGTACCGAACTGGATTTCCGGGCCCTGTTCGAGGCCATGCCCGCTTCCTACGTGGTGCTTGATCCGGACCTGGTGATCGTCGCGGTCAGCGACCACTTTCTGCGCGACACGATGTCTACCCGGCAGCAGATACTCGGCCATGTCATTTTCGATGTGTTTCCTGACAACCCGGACGATGTGCACGCGACCGGCACCGGGAACCTGCGTGCGTCCCTGGACCGGGTCTGCCGCGACCATGTTCCGGACGGGATGGCGGTGCAGAAGTACGACGTCCGGCGGCCCCAGGCCGAGGGCGGCGAGTTCGAGGTCCGTTACTGGAGCGCGGTGAGCACACCGGTGACCGCACCCGATGGCCAGCTGATCTACATCCTCATCCAGACGCAGGATGTCACGAAGTACGTGCGCCTCCAAGCACGGGAGGCTGGCCATCTTGAGCTGATCGCCAGGCTGCGGGAGCGAACCCAGAACATGGAGGCCAACCGGGCCTGATCCGCCCGCGCAGGCCGGCTTGGGGGGCACGGGCCGGCATCGAGGGCAGGAGCCTACTGGCGGGCCAGGTTGGGCGCGCCGGAGCGCAGGACGAACTTCTGGATCTTGCCGGTTGCCGTCTTCGGCAGTTCCTCGACGAACGTCACGGCGTGCGGGGCCTTGAAATGCGCGAGGTTGTCGCGGGCGAAGGCGATGATCTCTGCCTCGCTCGCCGTGGCACCCGAGCGCAGCACCACGAAGGCGTGCGGCGCCTCACCCCACTTCTCGTGCGGCAGCCCGACGATCGCGACCTCCTGGACGCTGGGATGGCGCAGGAGGGTGCCCTCGACCTCCACCGTGGAGATGTTCTCGCCGCCACTGATGATCACGTCTTTCAGCCGGTCGCGGATCTCCACGTAGCCGTCTGGATGCACGACGGCCACGTCGCCGGTGTGGAACCAGCCGTCACCCATCGCGCGCTGCGTCGCCTCAGGATCACGGTAGTAGCCGTCCATCACGACGTTCCCCCGGACCACGATCTCGCCGAGTGTCTCTCCATCCGACGGCACCTCGTGACCGGCCTTGTCCGCCACCCGCAGCTCGCCCGAGGTGATCAGCTCGACCCCCTGCCGTGCCTTCACCACCGCCCGGGCGGCCGGATCGAGATCCTCATGCTCCGGCAGCGGCGCGCAGACCGTGATGAACGGGGCCGTCTCGGTCAGCCCGTACACGTGGGTGACCTCCCAGCCGAACTCCCCTTCAAGCCGCTCGATCGTGGCCGCCGCAGGTGGCGCTCCCGCCGTGATCACGTGCACACCCGGCGGGACCTCGCCGCGAGCCTCGGCGGAGGCATTCGCGAGCGAGATCAGCACCGTGGGCGCCGCGCACAGCCACCGGATCTTCTCGTCGCGGATCAGCTGGAACACCGCCGCCGGGTCGACCTTGGGCAGGCAAACGTGGGTGGCCGCGGCCGCGGTGACCGTCCAGGTGAACGTCCAGCCGTTGGCATGGAACATCGGCAGCGTCCACAGGTAACGGTCGCCCACGCCGATCCGCAGGTGCAGCAGGGTGCCGATCGAGTTCATCGCCGCGTTCCGGTGCGTGATCATCACGCCTTTCGGCTGCGCGGTGGTCCCGCTGGTGTAGTTGATCGTCAGCAGGTCCCGCTCGTCGATCACCGGCCGCTCGAAATCGGGGTCGGCCTCAGCGACAGCGGCCTCGTAGTCCAGCCAGCCGTCCCGCGCGCCCCCGAACGCCACGAAGTGCGCCACAGACGGCATCTGGTCCCGGACGCTGTCCACCGCGTCCAGGTAATCGGCGGCCACGCAGAGGACCGTGACGCCGGAGTGGTTCACGATGTAGACGAAGTCCTCCGGGGTCAGCCGGTAGTTGATCGGCACCAGCACCGCGCCGATCGCCGGCACGGCGTAGAAGGATTCAAGCTGCGCGTGGGTGTTCGGTGCGATCGTCGCCACCCGGTCCTCGGGCCCGACGCCCAGGCGGTGCAGCGCTGCGGACCACCGGTCGCAGCGATCGAAGAACTGCTCGTAGGTCAGGCGCAGATCACCGTCGACCACCGCCTCACGGGAGCCGTGCAGGCGGCGGGTCCGGCGGGCGAACTCCATCGGCGTGATGGGTGTTTCCATGACGTGCCTCCACCTCGTACCCGCGCTGGGCGACCTGCGCCAACTGGCCGTTAGGACCGAACGCTAGTACCCGCGCGGCATTCCCGCGACGGCCTGAGGTCGCCAATCAGCCGCGACCGGCGACGTCCCGCCCTGCGCCGTCCCCGCGGCGGGCCGCCACGGTCAGCCGCGGACCCCGCAGAGAATCCGGTTGTCGCCGTGTTGCCAGATGGTCCCGATCTCGGCGAAACCTGCGGCGCGCAGGGCGTCGACATGCGCGCCAAGCAACACTGACTCCGCACCGTGGTGGTCCTCGCTCAGCCGACGCCGGGCCCGCTCCGCAGTCGGGCCGGCCAGCACGGGGTCGGTGGTGACCGCCTCCCACCAGTCTCTCCAGTTCTCACCGTGCCCGTCCGGGAAGCGCCGCTGCTCCTCACGCTCGATCAGCGCCCGGCCGATCCGGGCCAGTGTGGGGGCGGTGGCCTCGTCCTCCTGGAGGTGATCACCGTCCAGCAGCAGGCCGCCCGGCCGCAGGCTCGTGGCCAGCTCCGCGTACATGGCACGCAAGGCCGCCAGGTTCAGCCAGTGCAGCGCGGTCGTGCTCACCGCCGCGTCGGCCGGCCGGCCGAGCCCGAGCGAGCCGGCCCAGCCCGGGCTGCGCAGGTCGAGATCCGCGAACCGCAGCCCGGTGCGCCCGCCGTAGCGGGCCCGGCCGAGGGCCAGCAGCACCGGATCGGTGTCGATGGCGATCACGGTGGCGCCTGGGATCCGGTCCAGCAGCCGCGCGGCGAGCGAGCCGGGCCCGCAGCCGAGGTCGAGCACGAGCGGATCAGGCCGGCCGACTCCCGCCTCCACGGCATCGATGAGCGCGGTGAACCGGTCTTCCCGGTCCGGCAGGTAGTGCGTCTGCTGGGCGTCCCAGCGATCGATCCACTCAGTCGCGCTCGCGGTGTCCAGGTCGGCCACATCCGCCTCCTCGTCACTGACGACTATGCTTTCGGCAGTCACACGCTAAACCTGAGGACGTAACTGGTCAAGTGAATTTCAACAGTCACATGGATGCCGTGGTGGCGATGGCTGTCCGCCTCGTCAACACGCTCACCGCGGGTGAGGCCCGGGGCCACGGCTACACCCCGCCGACCGGGCCGGATCTGGTGCCCGCGGTCACTTCGGCGCTCCGGGTTGCCGTCCCGCACACCCCCGAACTGTCCGAACGCGAAGCGTCGCAGCTCACCGACTATGCGCAGGCACTGCGAGCCGTGTTCGCCGGTGTCGCCTCCGGCGACGTCGACGCGGCGGCTCACCAGGTCAACGAGTTGATCGCGGCGACCGGAGCCCACCCGTGGCTGGACAGCCACGATGGTGAGCCGTGGCACCTGCACTTCCACGGGGCGCAGGACTCCACGGTCACCGGCTGGGCGGCGGGCTGCGCGACCGGCCTCGCCATCGTGGTGGGCAGCGACGTCACGCGCGGCAGGCTCGGTGTCTGCACGGCGCCGCACTGCGACCGGGTCTACGTGGACACTTCTCGCAACGGCACCCGCCGGTTCTGCTCCACGTCCTGCCAGAACCGGGTCAAGACCGCCGCCTTCCGCGCCCGCAACGCCTGACCGCCAGCCAGGCCTTCATGATCGCGGTGGATCACTGGCCGCCGCCGGGCTGTGATCCACCGCGATCACGGGGAAGATCCGGCAGGACGCGGGCCGCCGGGGTCGGCAGACGCTGACGCCGGCCACGCCATGGCGCCAGTCAGGAATTGAGGTAGACGAGAACGGCTAGCACCCGCCGGTTGTCATCACCGGTCGCCGCGAGGTCGAGCTTGGCGAAGATGCTCGTGCTGTGCTTGCCGACCGCCTTCTCCGTGACGCAGAGGCGCTGCGCGATGGCGCTGTTGGAACGCCCCTCGGCCATCAGGGCCAGCACCTCCCGTTCACGGGCCGACAGCCGGGTCACCGGCTCGTCCCGTGACCGCCGGGCCAGGAGCTTGGAAACCACCTGCGGGTCCATGACGGTGCCGCCTCCGGCGACCGTGCGGATCGCATCGATGAACTGATCATCGTTGAACACGCGGTCCTTGAGCAGGTAGCCGACACCGCCAGCCTGGTCGGCCAGCAGCTCGCGGGCGTAGAGCTGCTCAACGTACTGGGATAGCACCAGCACCGGCAGCCCGGGCACCTGCCGCCTCGCGGCCAGCGCCGCCTGAAGCCCTTCGTCGCTGAACGATGGCGGAAGCCGTACGTCGACGATCGCCACGTCAGGTTTCTGGTCAAGCAGCGCCCGCAGCAAGGCGGGCCCGGTGCTCACCGCCTCAGTGATCTCAAAGCCATGCGCCTCAAGCAGCCGGACCAGCCCGTCCCTCAGCAGGAAGAGGTCTTCAGCAACGACAGCGCGCACGGCACCTCGATAGTGACGGTGGTCGGCCCTCCTGGCGGACTGCTGACCACCAGGCTTCCATCAAACGCGCCCAGCCGCCGCTGCACGCTTCGCAGCCCGGTGCCCTTGGCCGGATCCGCGCCGCCGCTACCATCATCGGTCACCCCGATCCGCAGCACGCCCCCGCTGTGCTGCATCCGCACCTCAATGGCAGCTGCCTGCGCATGCTTGACCGCGTTGGCCACGACCTCGGCGACCGCGAAGTAGACCGCGGATTCCACCGGCGGATCCGGGCGCCCGGCCAGGTCGATGTCCAGCTCGGCCGGGAGCGGTGTATCCAGCACCAAGGCGCGCACCGCGTCGCCGAGCCCGCGGTCGGCCAGTACCGGCGGGTAGATGCCCCGGACCAGATCGCGCAGGTCATCGAGGGCCCGGGACGACATCTCCCGGGCCTCGGCGACCAGGGCCAGCGCCGCGTCGGGCTTGGTCGGGATCATCCGCTCGGCTGCCCGCAGGCTCATGCCGAGCGCGACCAGCCGGGCCTGCGCCCCGTCGTGCAGATCCCGCTCGACCCGGCGCAACTCGGCCGCCGCGCTATCCACCGCGTCGCTGCGGGTCTGGGCCAGCCGCTGCACCCGGCGGGTCAGCCCGGTGACTGTCCTGATGTCCGCGCCGATCGTGCGCGGGATCAGCCACAGGCCGAAAACGAGGAACACGACTGCCTCCGGCACGATCAGCATGTTCCGCCAGGAACCATAACTTGCGCCCAGGACAGCGCCATACAGGACGTTGGGTCCTGTTCCCGGCGGCACCCGGTTGTTGAAGACCGCCGCCGCGATGACCATCCCGTACCCGCCGAGGAGCACGAGCATGACCGGCACGAGATCGGCGGCGATGGCCGGCGCCAGGATCACGGCGATCCCGCTGAGCGCCATGATGGCTATCGTCCAGGGGTCCGTGCCGAACAGCCCGAAGCCCGCTATCGCGAGCGGGAGCGCGAGAATGCCCCACCCCATCGCCGCAACGCGGCGCCGCCAGGCGGTCGACCCGGCGCGGGCCGCTGACCTGTGCCAGGCGATCGCGACACAGGTGATGACGAAGACGGTCACGATGTAGTTCATGCCTGGCCCCTCCGGGACCGCCACCGCGACGGCCGCTGGCATCCATCGTGACGCGCCCTGATGGCCCCCGCCATGACCCAGCGCCCACTTCCGGGGTAGGCGTAGGCCTACCATCCACCGCGTCGCGCGGCATCAGCGCCCACAACAACGCGGTGCACTGGACGCGCATAGGGGGCCCAGTGCACCGCGCCGATCTCGTACCGCAACAGCGCGGTGCACCGTGCCCGCATAGGGGACACGATGCACCGCGCTGAGGCAGAGCGGCGGGCGGCGGTCAGCCGAAGAAGACCTCGGCCTCGGCGTAGCGCTCCGGCGGCACCGTCTTCAGCTCGCGGGTCGCCTCAGCCAGCGGCACGCAGACGATGTCCGTGCTGCGCAAGGCCACCATCGTGCCGAACGCGCCGTCATGCACCGCGCCGATAGCGTGCACGCCGAACCGCGTCGCGAGCACCCGGTCGAACGCGGTGGGGGTGCCGCCTCGCTGGATGTGGCCGAGCACCGCGCAGCGTGCCTCCTTGCCGGTGCGCTTCTCAATCTCGTCGGCGAGCATCTGCCCGATCCCGCCGAGGCGCACATGCCCGAACGCGTCCAGCCGCTGGTCGGCCAGCGCGACGTCCTCCTCAGCCGGGCGCGCGCCCTCTGAGACCACGACAATCGGCGCGTACCTGGTCTGGAAGCGGTGCTCCACGTGGGCGCAGACCTCTTCGATGCTGAATGGCTTCTCTGGGATGAGGATCACGTTGGCGCCGCCGGCCAGCCCAGCATGCAGCGCGATCCAGCCGGCATGCCGGCCCATCACCTCGACGATCAGCGCCCGGTGATGACTTTCCGCGGTGGTGTGCAGCCGGTCGATCGCCTCCATGGCGATGTTCACGGCGGTGTCGAACCCGAAGGTGTAGTCCGTGGCGCCCAGGTCGTTGTCGATGGTCTTGGGCACCCCGACCACGCGGACGCCCTGCTCGTGCAAGCGGGTCGCCACCCCGAGGGTGTCCTCGCCGCCGATCACGACCAGTGCGTCCACGCCCAGGCCAGCCAGGTTGTCCTTGATCCGGTCCACACCGCTGCGCCCGCCGCCACCCGCGCTGTCGGCGAGCGGGTTCGTCCGCGACGAGCCCAGGATCGTCCCGCCCCGGGGCAGGATGCCCCGGACCGCCTGCACGTCGAGAGGGATGGTGTCCCCTTCGAGTGGGCCGCGCCAGCCGTCACGGAACCCCACGAATTCGTATCCGAATTCCTGGGCACCCCGGCGGACCAGCGCACGGATAACCGCGTTCAATCCTGGGCAGTCGCCGCCGCCCGTCAGTACTCCAACTCGCATGGAAGCAACAGTAGTACCCATCGGCGTCCTCGCGATCGGCGCAGGGAACAACCGGAGTAACTGACCTGATCGTGACGGCCGCCGACGGCCGGGCGCCGCCGGCCGGTCAGCGCTCAGCCAAAGCCGAGTGCCGTCCCGAGCTGGTGGTAATCCGTGTCGAACTGGGCCAGTTGCTGCTCAAGGCCGGTGCTGGCGACCGTCTGCTGGTACTGGCTGGCGGAGGTGGTCGCGGCGAGTTTCGTGAAATCCTGCTGCGCCTGGGTAGCGTCGGCTTGCACCTTCGCGGCCGCTGCCGTGGCGGATCCGCTTGGCATCGGGACGGCGCGCAGCGCCTGGCCGAAGGTCCCGAAAGCCTGGGCCGCCGTGGTGTCCTGCGCGGTCACGCAGGAGAGCTTGCCCTGGCAGGCCGTTGTCTTCGTCCTGAAGGACGTCAGCGACGCGCTGAGCACGGAGTACGACCCCTCGACCGTGATCGCGGCGGTAGCGGCGCGCAGCCGCGTCTGCACCCCGCCGTTCGAACTGACGACCGTTATGACCACGACGGCGTATCCGGCGGCTATCAGCACTCCCAGGATGAGGAACACGGTGATCAGCCCCTTGGCCCCGCCCGTGAGGACGAGCCGCCAGGACTGTTCGCCGGTCACCGGCCACCTCGCTGGCGCACCGTAGGCCGGCTGCGGATAAGCCGGCTGGCCGTACCCCGCCTGGCCGTACCCAGGCTGCGGCTGCACTGCCTGGCCGTACCCAGGCTGCGGCTGCACTGCCTGGCCGAATCCAGGCTGCGGCTGCACTGCCTGGCCGAATCCAGGCTGCGGCTGCACTGCCTGGC
>CAYPQM010000044.1:0-4784 GCA_964412845.1 uncultured Streptosporangiaceae bacterium | reverse complement strand
GCACTGCCTGGCCGAATCCAGGCTGCGGCTGCACTGCCTGGCCGAATCCAGGCTGGGGCTGCACTGCCTGGCCGAATCCAGGCTGGGCCGCCTGGCCGTACCCAGGCTGGGCCGGCTGGCCGTACCCAGGCTGGGCCGGCTGGCCGAACCCTGGCTGCGGATGAGCCGGCTGCCCATATCCCGGCTGCCGGTAAGCCTGCTGGCCGTATCCGCGTTCCGGGGGGCCCGGCTGGTCATACCCGGGCTGGCTGAGCCCCGGGCTCCCGGCCGGGCCAGGCTGGTCGCCGTACAGCCCCTTGGGATACGTGCCCGTGAGCAGCAGCACGTAGCCGATGTACCGCGTGTGATACCGGAGGACAGCGGAGACCGCCCCGTAGAGCGCGTCGGGCATTGTCCCGGAGAACAGCACGATCAGCCAGGTGATGAAGAGCGCGATAGTGCCCACGCCCAAGCTGAGCAGGGCGCTCAGCAGGTAGGCCGGGATAACCAAGATGAACCGGAAGAAGACCGCGAGGCGGTTCAGCCGCCCGGGCCGCACCGCGATGTGCACCGGATAGTCGGCATCGCCCATCTCGAACGGCGGGTACTCGTCAGTCAGCAGGAGCAGGTAGGCGTAGACCCTGGTGGCCCACCTCAGGTACCCAGTGATGAAGCCTGCGAGGCCCTCAGGCACACGGCCGGTGAACAGCGCGGCGAACCAGGAGATCACCACCACGACCTCCGTGGCGATCCCGAGCACCCACAACACGACGTAGTGCGGGATTGCCAGCACGAGGCGCACCAGCACCGTGAGCCGACTTTGCTGGGCGGGCCCCGCGAACGCGACGAGAATCTCGTCCCCACCTGGTATTCCCGGGGGTGCCATCGGGGGTTCCATAGACAGGTCTGTCACCTTTACCACTCCTTGGTCGAGGCGCAACCTTAGCGTTTGCTGAGCGACAAGACGGAATCATTCCCTGAAAGTGTCAGATCCGAGACTGCCGGGCGCGCCGGTGATCGCAGCGGGTCATCGAGGCCCGGCCGCGGCCGGATCGGTGGACCCCGGAGTAACAAGAATCCCAATCCTGGATGTACAACGGGTCTGGCGCTGTTACCGAGAAGCAGGTTGAACAGCATCAGGGACCGGGGACGGGGTGAACGCCGCATGGTGAACCTGGAGCTCTCCTGGCAGGGCGCCACCGTCGTGGCCGCCTGCCTGGCCGGCGCGGCGGTCGGCGCGCAGCTCACCCGGCGGCCCCGGCTCGTCGCCGCCGCCACGTTCGCCAGGGAGACCGCCCTGGTCCTAGCGCTGTTCGCGCTATGGCAACTGGCCGGGAGAGTCGCTGTCGCCGGACCCGATGACGCCGAAGCCCGGGCCCGCTGGATCTGGCACCTGGAACGGGCAGTTCACTTGCCGAGCGAAACCGTCGTGCAACGAGCGTTCCTGCCCCATCCGATCATCGTCCAGTTCCTGGATCTCTACTACGCATCCCTTCATTTCCCGGTCCTCATCACGTGCCTGACCTGGCTCTTCGTCCGGTACCGGCGGCAGTACCGGCATGTCCGCACCACCCTGGTCCTGTTCACCGTGAGTTGCCTGCTGGTGCAGTTGATCCCGGTCGCGCCGCCGCGCATGCTGGCCGGCAGCGGCATGGTCGACACGGCCGTGCGCTACGGGCAGTCGGTCTACGGCTCGGTCGCCGGGTTCAACGCCGACCAGCTATCGGCCATGCCATCGGTGCACGTCGGCTGGGCGCTGCTGGTGGCCCTGGTCGTGGTGCAGGTGTCACGGAGCCGCTGGCGCTGGCTCGCGCTGGCCTACCCGGTGGCGACCGTGCTGGCTGTCACCGTCACGGCCAACCACTTCTGGCTGGATGGAATCGTGGCGGCTCTGATTCTTGCGACGATCCTGCTGCTGCAGCGGGCCGCGCGAGCAGTGCTGGGCCAGCTGACCGCCGGGCGGCGGGTGCGCGTCGCGGCGCCGGGACCGTCCTACGTGCCGGACCGGCCACCCGTGGACGCGTGAGCCTTCCGCTCCGCCTTCAGCGTGGCCTTGGCGCGCTGGGCGTCCTGGTCGACGTACTCCTGGCCGGACAGTTCCATCAGGGCGTACATGATCTCGTCGGTCACCGCCCGCAGCACGAAGCGGTCTGCCTCAAGGCCCGCGTAGCGCGAGAAATCCAGCGGCTTGCCGAACCGCACTCCCGGCCGGATCGTCAGCCGCGGCCTGATCTTGCCGGGCGGCTGGAACTCGAAGGTGCCGACCATCGCGCACGGGATCACCGGCGCCCGAGATTCCAGGGCCAGCCTCGCCACCCCCGTCTTGCCCCGGTACAGCCTGCCGTCGGGAGTCCGGGTGCCTTCCGGGTAGATGCCGAGCAGCCTTCCTTCGGACAGCACGCGCAATCCGGTGCGCAGGGCGCGGTCGCTCGCGTGGCCGCCGGCCCGGTCCACCGGGATCTGCCCCACCCCCCGGAAGAAAGCCTTGCTGAGCAGGCCTTTCAGCCCTCGTCCGGTGAAGTACTCCGCCTTGGCCAGGTACGCGACCCGGCGCGGCAACGGCAGCGGGCCGAAGAAGTGATCCGAGAAGGACAGGTGGTTGCTGGCGATGATGGCCGGGCCTTCCCGCGGCACGTTCTCGGTTCCCTCCGCCCACGGCCGGAACACCAGCGTAAGGAAGGGACCCAGGATCGCTTTGACCACCCAGTAGAACACGCCGCCATCGTCCCACGAGATGACCAGAATCAGGGCTTGCCGGCGAGGTCAGTCCCTGAGGTGAGACACGCGTGCGGGATCACCTGCCGGCGTGCGACGATGCGAGAACGTAGCCAGGAGCGGGCCAGGTAGCGTCAGACTGAAGGGCGACACGCCGGGTCGGGCCGAAAGGACAGCGAGCCGATGCCAGTGATCGCAGGCGCGGAGCCTTATTCCCACGAGGGCGGCAACATTGGGGTCCTGCTGTGCCACGGGTTCACCGGGAGCCCTTACTCACTGCGGCCGTGGGCGGACTACCTGGCCGACGCCGGGCTCAGCGTTTCGCTGCCCAGGCTGCCCGGACACGGCACCACGTGGCAGGAGATGTCACGCACCCGGTGGGAGGACTGGTATGCCGAGGTGGACCGCGGCTACGAGGAACTCAGAGGGCGCACGGCCGAGATCTTCGTGATGGGCCTGTCGCTGGGCGGCTGCCTCGCGCTGCGGATGGCTGAGCTGCGCGGCACCGGGATCAGCGGGCTGGTGCTCGTCAACCCGTCGCTGGCGGCTGACTCCAAGCTCTTCATGCTGGCCCCGGTGCTGAAACTGGTCGTGCCCTCGCTCAAGGGGGTGGGCAGCGACATCCGGAAGGAAGGCGTCCGCGAACTGGCATACGACCGGGTACCGGTCCGTGCGGCCGCGACCTTGCCCGCGCTGTGGCGGGTCACCCAGTCACGGCTCAGCGAGGTGACGCAGCCGGTTCTCGTCTACCGGAGCGCGGCCGATCACGTGGTCGGCCCGGCCAGCCTGCAGGTGCTGCGGGCCGCGTTGCCCGCCAGCCAGCTCACCGTGGTGGACTGCCCGGACAGCTACCATGTGGCAACCCTCGACAATGACGCCCAGACGATCTTCGCCGGGAGCCTCGCGTTTGTGCGCTCGCACAGCCGCGCGGAGCGAGGGTAAGGGTTGGGGGGAAGAACGTGGCCGGTGGCGCGAGCGGCGAAGAAGCCGCCTGGCGCGAGCTGATCGAGCATTACACCGCGCCGGCACCCGGCGACGCAGGGCAAACCCCATGGCCAGAACGCGAAAACCTGACTGCTCCCGCCCCTGCCGGTTCCGCGCCGGATCCAGGGCCCGAGACCGATCCGAGCCTGGGCACCAGCCTGGCCGAGGATACCGATCCAGGATTCGGCATCGACCTCGGCCCTGACCTGGCCGCGCGGGTCGTCCGGCCGGCTCGGCCGGCTTCCCCGGCGCCGGGGGAAGATGAGGACCATTTCATCCCGCCGCCTCCCCCGCCACTGCCCAAGCTTGACCCGATGACCAAGGGCGCCTGGGCCGCGCTCTTCGGCGGACCCGGCTACCTGCTCATTGCCATCACGCTCGGCTGGTACGTGCCCGGCTGGGCGGCGTTCTGCGCGGTGGGCGCGTTCATCGCTGGCTTCGCCACCCTGGTGCTGCGGATGGGCGACCGGCCACCCACCGACTCTGGCCCGGACAACGGGGCCGTGCTGTAAGTCGCCGTGCTGTGACGTCCGCTCGGGTCAGCGGCGGCGGGCCAGGTCGGCGGCGCCGACCAGCCCGGCGTCAGCCCCGAGCGCGGCCCGCCTGATATCCGCCTGCGGCCGGTGATGACCGCCGGTCAGGCCTCTCGCGAAGGCAGCCCGCGCCGGGGCGAGCAGCAGCTCACCGGCTTCTGACACGCCGCCGGCGATGACGAAGCAGCCCGGATCCAGGATCGCCGCCAGGTCGGCGAGACCCTGGCCCAGCCAGCCGCCCACGATGTCAAAGCAGCGCAGCGCGCCGGGGTCACCCTCCCGCGCGGCCTGGGTGATCTGCTGCCCGCCGATGCTCGCCGGGCCCCCGCCGCCGAGCTGGAGGAGGCGCACGGCCCCCCCTGGCGTGCGCCGCGCGAAATCCCGGGCCTCGTACTCCAGGGCACTTCCGCTGCAGTACTGCTCCCAGCAGCCGCGATTACCGCAGCCGCACAGGCGGCCGTCTGGCACCACCCGGTAGTGCCCCGGCTCCCCCGCGATGCCGAACCCACCGCGATACAGCTCCCCGCCCAGCACCAGTCCGCGTCGCAACCCGTCCCACGGATTACTCACTTC
>CAYPQM010000043.1:0-41751 GCA_964412845.1 uncultured Streptosporangiaceae bacterium | reverse complement strand
TGATGGCTCGCAGGTAGCGGACCAGGTCGGGCAGGCGCCGCGCCCCGGTCTCGGCCACGAACCCCGGATAGACCAGCGCGGAGAGCTGGGCTCGCATGTCGGCCAGCGCCGCGGCTGCGGCCGGGCTGGCCTGGCGCCCCATCCCGGCCTCGGCGTCGTGCGCCTCGGCGAGAACCCGGGCCACCACACCGACGACGGCGACCGCGGTGACGGCCAGTCGTGACCGGGCCGCCTCCAGGAGGCCCCCGAAGCCCTCGGCGTCCCAGGCCGGCCCGCCTGCTTCCTCGATCACCTGGTCAGCCGCGCAGGCCGCACAGTCATCCAGCAACGCGGCGGCGCCCGGATACGGATGCCGGCTCATCGCCAGCTTGGCGTTGACCGGCAGCCGGCTGGCGACCGAGCGCACACCGGACGGGACCAGGATGAGCAGCAGCCGGCGGGTGCCCAGCCGCATGGCCTCGGCGGCCTCGGCCTCGGTCTCGAACAGCCGGACGTCCACCGCGTCCCCGGCGTCGGCCAGGGCCGGGTACGCGCGAACCTGCCCATGGGTAAACACCCGGGGCAACGTGCCCAGGTCCCAGCTCCGCAGCCCAGTGCGGGTGAGGCCGACGGCCGCTTCGGCCAGCGTGACCTGCAGACGCGGCCGCAATTGCCGCCGCAGGGCGGCCAGGTCCTTGCCGGTCGCGAGCACCTGGCCGCCGTCGACCACGCGGAAGGTGATCGTCAGGTGCGCGGGCAGCCGGGACAGATTCCAGGCCTCCCGCGGGATCGTCACGCCACCGAGGCGGCCGAGTTCGGCCGACAGGGCGGCCAGCAAGTCGCCGTGCGGCGGGCCCAGCCGGGCCAGCACCGCGCGGGCCGTGTCCGGGGCGGGCACGAAGGCGGTGCGCAGTTGCTTGGGCAGGGACCGGATCAGCTCGGTCACCAGTTCCTCGCGCAGGCCGGGCACCTGCCAGCCGAACTCGTCGCCGCCGACCTGGTTGAGGGTGGCGAGCGGGATATCCACGCTCACCCCGTCTTCCGGCTCACTCGGGCTGAACTCATAGGTCAGCGGCAGGCCGGCCCAGCTGCTGGGGTAGTCAGCCGGGCTGACCTCGTCGGCGGCCGGCCCGACCAGGTCAGCGGGTGAGAAGGTCAGCTGATCCGGGTCAGCCGGCCGTGCCTTCTTCCACCAGGTGTCGAAGTGCCGGGCGGAGGTCACGTCCGCGGGTATCCGCCGGTCATAGAAGTCGAAGACGGCAGCGTCGTCGGCGACGAGGCCGCGCCGCCGCGCCCTGCGCTCCAGATCCTCGGCCTCTTCGAGCAGGCGCTGATTGCGGGCGAAGAACCGGTGGTGGGTCCGCCAGTCGCCTTCCACCAGGGCGTGCTGGATGAACAGCGCACGGGCCGTCACCGGGTCGATGCGGCCTAGGGTGACCTGCCGGTCCGCCACGATCGGCAGTCCGTAGAGCGTCACCTTCTCCGATGCCATCGCGGCGCCGCGCCGCGCGTCCCAGTGCGGGTTGCTGTGGCTGCGCCGGACCAGGTGCGCGGCCAGCGGCTCGGCCCATTCCGGCTCGATCCGCGCCGTGGTCCTGGCCCACAGCCGGGACGTCTCGACCAGTTCGGCCGCGACGACCCACTGCGGTGGCTTCCTGGCCAGCACCGAGTCGGGGAAGATGACGAACCGGGCGCCGCGCGCCCCGGCGAACTCGGTCAGCGCCCGTCGTTTCCCGCCCGGCTGCTGGCCGCCCTGTTTCTGGCCGGCTTGCTTCCGGTCACCTTGCTTCTTGTCGAGGACCTTCATCCCGATCTGCGAGAGCAGGCCGGCCAGCAGCGACATGTGCACCCGGTCGGCGACATCCGGCGCGAAGCGGCTCTCCGGCTCCGCAGCGCGGGTCCCCGCCGCCCGGTCTCGCTGGCCCGCGCGGGGTGCCGCGGCGCGCGGGGCCGTCTCCGGCGCTGCCGTGGCCGGCCCGGGAGGAACGGCGGGGTGCCGTGGGGCATCGGAATATGGATCCTTTTCCGCGGCCACGCCCAGCTCCCTGGCCGCCTGCCGGAGCTGCCCGTGCACGTCCTGCCACTCGCGGACCCGCAGGTAATGCAGGTACTCGCGACGGCACAGGCGGCGGAACGCGGAGGAGGACAGCTCACGCTGCCGGTCCCGCAGGTAATCCCACAGGGCGAGGAAGGCGAGGAAGTCGGAACCCGGCTCGGCGAAGCGGGCGTGGCTGGCGTCGGCGGCTTCGCGAGAGTCCGCGGGGCGTTCCCTGGGGTCCTGGATGGACAGCGCCGCGGTGATGATCAGCACCTCGCGGGCGCAGCCGTTCCGGCCTGCCTCCAGGATCATCCGGCCCAGCCGCGGGTCCACGGGGAGCTGGGCCAGTTTCCGTCCCAGGTCAGTCAGCCGGGACCCGCCGCGGCCGGGCGTCCGTGCCGTGGGCGCCGGTGCGGTGGGTCCCGGTGCGGTGAGTGCCGGTGCGGTGAGTGCCGGTGCGGTGAGTGCCGGTGCGGTGAGTGCCGGTGCGGCAGGTGCCAGGGCGCCGAGTTCCTCCAGCAGGCGGACGCCGTCCGCGATGTTCCGCGAGTCCGGCGGATCGACAAACGGGAAGTCCGCCACCTCGCCGAGATCGAGCGCGGCCATCTGCAAGATGACCGACGCCAGGTTGGTGCGCAGGATCTCCGGCTCGGTGAACTCCGGCCGGGAGGCAAAGTCCTCCTCGCTGTACAGCCGGATGCACACGCCGTCGGACGTGCGGCCGCACCGGCCCTTGCGCTGGTTGGCCGACGCCTGGGAGATCCGCTCGATCGGCAGTCGCTGGACCTTGGTCCGCAGGCTGTACCGGGAGATTCGCGCGGTGCCCGGGTCGATCACGTACTTGATGCCCGGCACGGTCAGCGAGGTCTCCGCGATGTTGGTGGCCAGCACCACCCGCCGCCCCCGATGCGGCTGACCCTGCCTTCCTGCTTCGCCTCCGGCAAAAGCACTGTGCTGCTCAGCCGCGGACAGCCGGGCGTAGAGCGGCACCACCTCCAGCGGGTCGCGCGGGCTGCTGACCTCGGCCAGGGCGTCGGCGGTATCCCTGATCTCCCGCTCACCGCTGAGGAAGACGAGGATGTCGCCGGGCCCTTCGGCGCGCAGTTCCTCGACCGCGTCGAGGATGGCCTGCTCCTGGTCTCGGGGCTCAGCACTGGGGTCGTCCGGGTCGGCGATGGGCCGGTAACGCACCTCGACCGGGTAGGTGCGCCCCGACACCTCGATCACTGGTGCTCCAGCACCCTGCTGGCCTGATTCGGCTCCGCCAAAATGCCTACTGAAGCGCTCGGAGTCGATGGTGGCCGAGGTGATGATGACCTTGAGGTCCGGCCGGCTGGGCAGCAACTGCTTCAGGTAGCCGAGGATGAAGTCGATGTTCAGGCTGCGCTCGTGCGCCTCGTCGATGATGAGGGTGTCGTAGCGCAGCAGTTGCCGGTCGCGCCGCATCTCGGCCAGCAGGATGCCGTCGGTCATCAGCTTGATCATGGTGTCGTCGCTGGATGTGTCGGTGAACCGCACCTTGTAGCCGACTGTCGTGCCGGGCTCGGTCCCGAGCTCGGCGGCGATCCGGTCCGCCACGGTGCGGGCCGCGATCCGCCGGGGCTGGGTGTGGCCGATCTGGCCGGCCACGCCACGGCCGAGTTCCAGGCAGATCTTCGGCAGTTGCGTTGTCTTGCCGGAGCCGGTCTCCCCCGCGATGATCACCACCTGGTGATCCCGGATGACCTCGGCAATCTCGTCCTTCAGCTGGCTGACCGGCAGCTCAGGGGGGTAGGAGATGGCTGGCACGGCGCGCCGGCGGGCCTCGACCCGGATCTCGGCCGCGTCCAGTTCCGCGAGGACCTGGCCGAGTGCCTGCTCGCGGGCCCCGGTGTCACGCAGTGCGGCCGCCTGCTCGCCGCGCCGGCCCAGCCGGCGCTGATCGCGCAGCATCAACCCGGGCAGGCGAGTTCGCAGCTCAGCGAGCGAGGGTGGCACGGCGGCAATCTCCATGGCGGGCGTGGCTGGACACAACAATGATCGTCGGAATCGCCCTAGCTGCCCAACGCTTTTGCGGCACGACTGCTTCCCGGTCGCTTGCGCCGACAGCACCCGGCCCGGCCGGGCGATCTGCCACCTGGCCGGGCGGCCAGCGGGTCTCAGCCGGACAGCACGCGGAGTGTCACGGCGCCTGTTACGCCCACTCGATGACCTCGGAGTGATCCAGCCGCGGGAGCCGGCCGAACCAGGGGTCTACGCCGGGGTGGCCGATGTTGACGACCAGGACCGACTTCCAGCGGCCGCCGGGGAAGAAGTCAGCGTCGAGGGCGGCCGCGTCGAAACCGCCCATCGGGCCGGCCGCGAGGCCGCGGGCCCGCACCGCGAGCAGGAAATAGCCGGCCTGCAGCGCGCCGCTGAACCGCCCGGTCTCGGTCCGCAGGGCATCGTTCGCCGCGAAGGCCTCTTTCAGCTCCGGCTTGTACGGGAGCACGGCGGGGATGTGCTCGTGGAATTGGGTGTCCACCGCGAGCACCGCGACAGCAGGCGCGGATGCGGTCTTGGCCTTGTTCCCATCGCTCATGTGCCCGGCCAGCCGCGCGCGCCCCTCGGCGGTACGGACGTACAGCACCCGCAGCGGCTGCACGTTGGCCGCTGTCGGCGGCCACTTGGCCAGGTCCCAGATCTCGGCCAGCTCGGCATCGGTGACCGGGGTCGCCGCGAAGCTGTTCGCGGTCCTGGCCTCGGTGAACAGCAGCGCCTGCCCGGCCTCGTCCAGCCGGGCCAGGGTCCGCGGCGCCGCATCCACCAGCGCAGTGTCTGTCATGGCTCTTCCGATCTCCTTGTTACTTCTAAAAAACTAGCTACATCAAAGACAGTAGCACACGGCTATAGTGGAGCCATGAGACGGGAGCGTGACGAGGATCACGAGCCCAGGGCCTGCGACGCCGCCCTGGCCCGGGCGTTCGGGTTCCTGGGCAAGCGCTGGAATGGCGTCATCCTGGCGACCCTGCTCACCGGCCCGGCCGGCTTCTCCGAGCTGAAACGAGCCGTCGCCGGGATCAGCGACTCGGTGCTCTCCGAACGGCTGGGCGAGCTCTCCCGGGCCGGCCTTGTCCAGCGCACGGTGGACGAGGGGCCGCCGGTGGCCGTCAACTACGCGCTGACCCCGGCCGGGCAGGCACTGCTCCCCGCGCTGAACGAGCTCAGCAACTGGGCGGCCAGCAACCTGCCCGGCTAAGCGGATGGCCTGAAGCCTGCCCGTGTGGAGCACCGTGGACGACCCGCTGCCGCTGCTTCCGGCGGCCCGGTCGATGCACGGAGCGCGTTGGATTCAGGCTGGCATCAGCCGCTCCGCGGCCGGCCGGAACCCGTCGAGGGCGAGATCGAGCAGCCGGGCCGCTCGCCCGCATCATGGCCCGGATCCCGGGCTCCACGCTCACCGGCTGCTGACCCGATCCTGCGGCTACCAGTTCTCCTGCTGCGCCCGGGCCTCGTAGAGCAGGACCGCAGCCGAGATGGACACGTTGAGGGAGTCCGCGGAGCCGAGCATGGGCACGAAGACGCGCTTGAACTCCGGCTGGTACCACGTCTTGGGTATGCCGTAACGCTCGGCGCCGAGCACGAACGCGGTACGGCGGCCACCGTACCGGTACGCCCGGTAGTTCCTGGCCCCGTCGGTGTCCGCAAGGTAGACATCGAAGTCCCGGTCGCGAAGCCAGGCCGCCGCGTCTTCCGGCTGCTCGAACTCGATGACCGGCACGGTGAGCACCATGCCCTGGCTCGCCCGGAAGACCTTGGGGTGGGTCAGCCGGGTGCGCCGGTTGGTCAGCACGATGCAGTCGGCACGGCAGGCATCGGCCGTGCGGATCAAGGTGCCGAGGTTGCCGGGAATCTCCATCCCGTCCGCCACCATGACGAGCGCGGATGGCCCGAATTCCAGGTCGTCGGGTGCCCACTGCGGAAGCTGCGCCAGGGACAGCAGTCCGTCCGGCTTGTCCCGTTCGGAAATCCGCTCCAGTGTCTTCGCCGAGACCTGGTACGCGGAGCCGGCCACGGCGGCCATCTGCTCGGCCCGCATCCGCGCCTCGTCCCCGTAAGCCGCCTCAGGGCACCAGAAGAACGCGCTGACCGAGGTGCCGTTCTTGAGCAGCAGGTTGTGCGCCCACAGCCCCTCGGCGATGAACAGCTTGTGCGGATTCGGCGCCGAGTTCTTCTGCACGGAGATGACCTGGCGGATCCGAGGGTGGGCCACGCCAATCTGCTGGAGGTTCATGTCCGGCTTCCAGTGCTCCCTGCCTAGGCCGTCAGCGTACCCAAGGCCGCCGGGAGCAGCCGGGATACGACACGATTACGAGATGACCGAGACGATCAGCAGCGCCGCCAACCCCCTGGTGAAGCGGATCAGGCTGCTGGCCGACCGCAGGCAGCGGCGCCGGGAGGGTGCCTTCGTGGTTGAGGGTATCCAGCCGGTCTGGCGGGCGGTCGAGGCCGGCTGGGAGATCGAGGCGCTGCTCGTCACCGCCGAACTGCTCGCCGAGTCCGGGCCGGCCGCGGAGATGGTCGCTGGGCAGGAGTCCAACGGCGTGCGGGTCGCCCGGCTCACCGGGGAACTGTTCGCACGGCTGTCCGACCGGGACGGCCCGTCCGGGCTCGCCGCGATCGTCCGGGTCCGGCAGGCCGGCCTGCCGGACCTCGCCGTGCGGCCCGGCTCGGTCTTCGCCGCGCTGCACCAGACCGGCAATCCCGGCAACCTCGGCACCATCATCAGGACCGTCGACGCGGTTGGCGGGGCCGGCGTCATCCTGATCGGGGACACCGCTGACCCCTTTGCGCCGGCCGCGGTGAAGGCCAGCATGGGATCCCTCTTCGCGGTCGGCGTGGCGCACGTGCCTGAGGCCGGCCAGTTCTTCGACTGGGCCAGCGCGACCACCGTCCAGGTGGTTGCGACGTCCGGCCGCGCCAGCACCGATCACTGGAGCGCCAGCTATCAGCCTCCCCTGGCTGTCCTGCTCGGCAGCGAAGGCGACGGGCTGCCCGCTGACCTGCTGGCCCGCGCAGACCTGCGGGTCCGGATCCCGATGACCGGCACGGCCGAATCGCTCAACCTGGCTGTGGCCGCAGGCGTGCTGCTCTATGAGTCGCGGCGGCACGCCGTCGGCGGCTCATGAAGCCGGCCGCACTGACGCCGGCCGCACTGACGCCGGCCGCACTGACGCCGGCCGCTCACAGAAACTGCGCCATGCCCTGGACCAGGGACACGTTGAGCCTGGTCAGGACCAGTCCCAGGTCGATCTGCGCGGCATCGTCCCAGTCGCTGACCAGCGCCTCAATATGCCGGCGCCGCTCTCGCTGCACGTCGCGCATGGTCTGACGGCCTTCGGGAGTCAGCACGATGCTCGATGAACGGCCGTCGGCCGGGTTGGCGCGTCGTTCGACGAATCCCTGGCGTTCGAGGGCCGTGATCTGGCGGGTGACCGTCGAGGCATCGAGGTGCAAGGCCTCGGCCAGGGCATTCGTGCTCACCGGGCCCAGCCCTTCGAGCGACCGCATGGCCAGGTAACCCGCCCGGTCCACGCGCACGTACAGCGAACTGCGCCGGGCGAAGGTATCAAGATGGCGGACCAGCTTCATCAGCTCCAGCTCGATGATCCCGGCGGCGTCGATCCGGCGTGCTGCATTACCCATGCCCAGCTCTCATTGCCCATGTATAATCTGGTTAAGTATCTGTATGATACATACATCCTGAGGGCGGGTCTGGATGGTTTTTGTGTTGGCCCTGGGCGCTTCACTGGCCAACGCCCTGACAAGCGTGTTCCAGCGGATGGGGGTCGAGAACGCCCCCGCGGCCGCCACGCTGAGGTTCAGCCTGCTCAGCTACGCGCTGCGGCGCGGGATCTGGCTGCTGGGGTTCGCCCTGATGATCGTCTCCTTCGGGCTGCAGGCTGTCGCCCTGCACTTCGGCCGCCTCTCCACGGTGCAGCCGATCCTGACTACCGAGCTGGTGTTCCTCGTCGGAGTCCTGGCGGTCTGGTTCGGATTCACGATCGGGCGGCGCGAGTGGACCGGCGCGCTGGCGGTGACCGGCGGCCTGGCCGGCTTCCTGTATTTTGCCCATCCCGACTACGGCACGCTGTCCCCCCCGCTATGGGAGTGGCTCATCACCGGCGGGGCGTGTGGTGGCGCTATCGCGATCGCCATCGTCCTGGCCCTGCGCGGGCCGGGTTGGTGGCGGGCCACCATGTTCGGAACCGCGGCGGCCATCAGCTTCGCCTTCACCTCGGCGTGCACCAAGGAAGTCTCTGACTTCGCCGCCGCGGACTGGCTGTCGCTCTACCGCCACTGGCAGACCTACGCGCTGGCCTTTTCCGGCGCGCTCGCGGTGTTCCTGGCCCAGAACGCCTTTCACGCGGGCCCGATCGTCGCCTCGCAGTCGAGCCTCGTCCTGGTTGACCCCCTGGCCAGCATCCTGATCGGCGTCGGGCTCTTCGGTGACAACCTGCGGACCAGTGGCCCGTGGGGACCGCTGGAGGCACTATCGCTCCTGATCATGTTCGCCGGCGCGTTCTCACTTGCCCATTCGCCGCTGGTCAGCGGGATGAAGGGCAGCAGTGACCAGTACCACGTACGGCTCTCGCAGCGCGCCCGGTCCGCCCGGCTGGCCGAGGCCGCCTGCCGTCCGCCGTCGCCTTCGTGACCTACCGGAATCCTGGCTGACCAGCGGCCTGGTGGCGGTGCCCCGGTGACCTGATCCGCTATAGCGGGCCGCTACCTGACGTTGACGTTAAGGTCGATAGGATTGCCGGGCACTACATCGACGACAGCAGGGAGAGTCCATGCCGGTGGTGGGTCAGGCGCAGGCGGAGCCGTCAGCCGCGGGGGGCAGGAGCGTCCACTACAAGTGGATCGCCCTGTCGAACACCACGCTCGGGATCTTGATGGTCACGATCAACCAGTCGATCTTGCTGATCTCGCTTCCGGCGCTTTTCCGGGGTATCAAGCTCAACCCGCTCGTGCCGTCGAACACGTCGTACTTCCTCTGGGTCTTCCTGGGATTCTTGCTGGTCACCGCCGTGCTGGTGGTCAGCTTGGGACGGGTCGGCGATATCTACGGCCGGGTCAAGATGTACAACCTCGGCTTCGCCGTCTTCACGGTCTTCTCGATCCTGCTGTCGGTGACCTGGCTCACCGGGCCGGCCGGGGCGCTGTGGATCATCATCATGCGCATCTTCCAGGGGGTCGGCGGCGCGTTCCTGTTCGCCAACTCAACCGCCATCCTGACCGACGCTTTCCCCCAGGACGAGCGGGGGAAGGCGATGGGGATCAACGGCGTTGCCGCGGTGGCCGGCTCGTTCCTCGGGCTGCTGCTGGGCGGCGTGCTGGCCCCGATCGAGTGGCGGCTGGTCTTCCTGGTGTCGGTTCCGTTCGGCCTGTTCGGCACGATCTGGGCCTACCTCAAGCTCCGCGACAACGGGATCCGCATCCCGGCCAGAATCGACTGGCTGGGCAACGCGCTGTTCGCGATCGGGCTGATCTCGCTGCTGACCGGGATCGTCTACTCCCTGCTCCCGTACGGCGGGCACCCGACCGGGTGGACCAACCCCCGCGTGCTGGCCGCCATCTTCGGCGGGATCGCCGTCCTCGCCGTGTTCGCCTGGGTGGAGACCAAAGTGGCCCAGCCGATGTTCCGGCTGGGCCTGTTCAAGATCCGGGCGTTCACCGCCGGCAACATCGCCGGACTGCTTGGCGCTCTCGGCCGCGGCGGCCTGCAGTTCATGCTGATCATCTGGCTGCAGGGGATCTGGCTGCCCCAGCATGGCCGTAGTTTCGCCCAGACTCCGTTGTGGGCAGGCATCGCGATGATCCCCCTCACCATCGGATTCCTCCTCACCGCCCCGCTGGCCGGGGTGCTGTCTGACCGCTACGGGGCCAGGGCGTTCGCCACCGGCGGCCTGGTGATCTCCGGGGCCAGCTTCCTGCTGCTGGAGCTGCTGCCGATCAACTTCAGCTATTACTGGTTCGCCGCGCTCATCTTCTTGTTCGCGATCGGCATGGGCCTGTTCTTCTCGCCCAATCAGGCCGCGGTCATGAACAGCCTGCCGCCCGAGCAGCGCGGCGCAGGCGCCGGAATGCTCAACACCTTCCAGAACTCGGCCACCGTGCTGTCCATGGGCCTGTTCTTCACCATCGTCACTGTCGGGCTGGCCTCCCGCCTGCCGGGCCACCTGTACCGCGGGCTGGTCGCCGCCGGCGTCGCCCCGGCTGCCGCCCACACGGTCGCCAACGAACCACCGATCGGCAGCTTGTTCTCGGCATTCCTCGGCTACAACCCGATCAAGGAGCTGCTCGGCCCCACCGGGGCCCTGCAGCAGCTGCCCGCCCGCCAGGCCGCGTACATCACCGGCCGGTCGTTCTTCCCGAAGCTGATCGAGCAGCCGTTCGCCAGCGGGCTGCACCTGGCGTTCACCTTCGCCGCCATCGCTACGGCCATCGCCATCATCGCCTCGGCCGTCCGTGGCCGGCGCTACCTGCACACGGCGGAGCCGCTCCTTGACGAGCTGGCCGAGGGCGCGGCCGAGGCGGGCGGCCTGGCGGGCCTGGACGCTGTCACTCCCGGGGGGTCCGCGGCGAACGGCGCACTGGCCAGGTCGGCCAGCGCCGAGGCGGACGAGGACCTCGACCCGTCGCGCGGAAGCGGCTGAGCCGGTGGCCTCGGCACGGGGGGCGGACGCCGCCGAGCTGGCCGGCCGCGTCCGGGCGCCATCCGGCGGCGACCAGGTGCCGGCCGGCGGCGACCAGGCCCGGGCCGGCCGCGAGCACCTGCTCGGCATCGGCGCCGCGGCAACCCTCGTCGGCGTGTCTGAGCGGGCGCTCCGCTACTACCAGCAACTGGGCCTCATCGTCCCGGCCTGCACGCCCGGCGGGCTGCGCCGCTATTCGGCGGAAGACCTGGCCCGGGTGGCACGCATCCGCGAGCTGCAGGCCCTGCTTGGCCTCAACCTCGATGAGATCGCGGTCGTGCTGCGCAGCGAGGACCGGATGGCGCAGATCCGCCTCACCTATCACGACGAGCGCACCAGCGACGAGGAGCGCCGGCGGCTGACCCTGGAGTGCGTGGCCTTGCAGGAGAACCTGCGGGCGACCGTCGAAGCCAAGCGGGCGGCCCTGGAAAGCTTCCTGGCTGACCTCGACGCCCGCATCGGGCGCGCCCGGGATCTGCTGGCCGGCCGCGAGAACTCCCGTGATTGACCGCGAGAGTCCGCACCCTTAGCAAGGCGCAGCCCGGCCGTGGCCGCCAGGGCGTGTTTCAGAAGTCGGTCGGGTGGCGGCCTGGAGGCGCCGGCGTCAGCACCCTTCGCCGACGCCCGGCGGCTCGCTGCGTACCCGGCTTGACGCCCTGGGCCAGCTGATCGAGCTCACCGGCGAGGCGAACTGGGAGCCGCTAGGTTCCGGGCGCTAGCGGCGCGCGGCCAGCCCGGGGGGCGTTTATTCGGTTGCCGGCCGGGTCCCGGGCTGTGAGGATTCCGACGGGACCGCCGACGGAGGACGCAGATGGCTAGTGAGCAGCTCAAGACCGTGCTTGAGTTCGTGGGCCGCGCTGACCTGGGCACCCTGACGCTCCAGGAGCGCCGTGCGCTGATGGGATCGGCCGGCGCGCCGCCGCCTGAGGGCACGCAGGTTGATCCGGTCGACGCGAATGGCGTTCCGGCCGAGTGGGTGATCGCGGCCGGGGTGACGGGCGAGCGGGTGGTGCTGCACTTCCACGGCGGCGCCTACCACCTCGGCTCGCCCGCCCGGCTCCGGGGCCTGCTCGCGCTGCTGTCGGCGGCGGCACAGGCCCGGGTGCTCAGCGCCGGCTACCGCCTGGCCCCCGAGCATCCGTTCCCGGCGGCCGTCGAGGACGCGCTGACCGCCTACCGCTGGCTGATCGCCGGCGGCACGCACGCCCGGCAGGTCGTCATCAGCGGCGACTCCTCGGGTGGCGGCCTGGCCCTCGCGGCGCTCGTGGCGCTGCGCGACGCCGGCGACCCGCTGCCCGGCGCGGCCGTCGTCATCTCGCCGTGGACCGACCTGGACCTGAGCGGCGAGTCGCTGTGCAGCCGGGCGGCGGTCGATGTGATGCTCACGCCGGATGGCGCGCGGGAAGCGGCGGACTGGTACCTCGCCGGGCAGGATGCCCGGCACCCTTACGCCTCGCCGCTCTATGCCGACCTGCGCGGCCTGCCGCCGGTCCTGATCCAGGCCGGGGACGCCGAGATCCTGCGCGACGACTCCCTCCGGTTCGCCGCGGCGGCCCGCGCCGCAGGGGTCGACGTGACGCTCGAAATCTGGGCGGAGATGCCGCATGTCTGGCACGCGTTCGCCGGGCTGCTGCCGGAGGCGGACGAGGCCGTCGAGCGGATCGGCCGCTGGCTGCGCGAGGACCGGCCACCCGGTGACGGCGCCTAGCGCCAGGCCGGCGCTAGGCGCGAGCGGCCCAGCCGCGTGATCGGCCGGCCCGGCTGCCACCCCGCCGGGCGGCTCCTTCTGCAGATCCTCCTCTTTTCCGCGCGCCCGCCGCGTGCTGGTGCGCCCGGGCGATCGCGGAGTCCACGCTGACGTCCCAGGTGATCAGCCCGGCCGCGTCGGCGCGGGCCTGCCGCCCGGACCGGATCCGCTAGGTGTCGCGGGCACCGCCTCCGCGCGCCCGCCCGGCCTGCCGGTGCAGCAGGGGCGTGATCCGGTAGCCGACGAGTTCCCGCATGACGAGGGCAGTGTTGGTGCGCTCGACGCCGGGGATGGCCAGGATCTGCCCGGCAATGCGGTAGAGATCGTCGGCGCCCGTGGCGACAACGTGGACCAGCAGGTCCGTTTGCCCGCTGATGCCGTGCACCTGGAGTACTTCCGGGATGCCAGCCAGTGCCGCCGCGACGTCATCCAGATCCCGCTGGGTGACCTGAGTGGTCACGAACGCGGTCAGTGGGTAACCCAGGGTGGCCGGGCTGATCCGGCGCTCGAAAGAGTCCAGCACCCCGCTGTGCTCGAGCCTGGCGAGCCGGGACGCGGCAGTGTTGCGGGAGATCCCGAGCTGGGCAGCCAGCGCCAGAGCGGTGGCCCTCGGCTGCTCGGTCAGGGCCAGCAGGAGACGGGCGTCGGTCGCGTCGATCCGGTCATCCGTTGGCATAATGCCCGCTCGGGCCAGACTGACATGTCATCAGATTATGCACACTGCTCAGTTTGTCGGCATGGGGTTGTGCAGTCCACTCATCCTGTGCTGTTCTGATAATCAGTCTGCGTATTGGGGCGGTGAAAAGTATGACGAGCGCAGACCCGGTCAGGGCCCAGCCCGGTGCCCCGGACCTTGATGTGCTGGGTGAGATTGAGCGCCGCATGCTGTGGCTGGCGACGGCGATCATCCATCACGCGAACCGGGTCCGGCCGAATCGGTCGGGACTGAAGGTGGGGGGTCATCAGGCCTCGTGCGCATCGATGGTCTCGATCATGACGTCACTGTGGTTCCGGCACCTGCGCCCAGAGGACCGGGTGTCGGTGAAGCCGCACGCCTCGCCGGTTCTGCATGCGGTGAACTACCTGCTGGGCGAACTGGATGAGTCGTACCTGACCAGGTTGCGCGACTTCGGCGGCCTGCAGAGCTATCCCAGCCGGGTCAAGGACCCGGACCGGGTTGATTACTCGACCGGGTCGGTGGGGATCGGGGCGACCGCGCCGATCTGGGGGGCGCTGGCCCGCCGGTATGTGCACAGCACGACCGGACAGGCGGGCCGGGGTCGCCAGTACTCGCTGCTGGGGGACGCCGAACTGGATGAGGGCGCGGTGTGGGAGGCGGTCCTCGATCCGGCGGTGGCGGACCTGGGGGAGGTCACCTGGATCGTGGACATGAACCGGCAGTCGCTGGACCGGGTGGTGCCGGGGATCGCCGCCGTGAAACTGCGGGGCATGTTCACCGCAGCAGGGTGGCAGGTGCTCACCCTGAAGTACGGCCGGCTGCTGGAAGAGCTGTTCGCCCAGCCGGGCGGGGACGCGCTGCGGGCCCGGATCGATGACATGCCCAACCCGGAGTACCAGCGGCTGCTGCGCTGCGGGCCGGACGAGCTGCGGAGCCGCCTGCCGGCCGGCAGCGTGCCGATCGCCCGGCTGATAGCCGGGCTGGACGACGCGACCTTGATGGCGGCGATCCGCAATCTCGGCGGACACGATCTCGACGCCCTTGACCAGGCGTACGAGTCGATCGAGGACACCAGGCCAACGGTGATCTTCGCCTACACGATCAAAGGTTACGGCCTGCCCAGCCAGGGACATCCGCAGAACCATTCCGCCCTGCTGACGACAGATCAGATGGCCGAGCTCGGCGGGCGGCTGGGCGCAGATCCCGGCCACCCCTGGGCGCGCTTCGCGCCCGGCAGCGAGGCGGGCCAGGTGTGCGCGGCGGCGGCCCGGCGGCTGCGCCGACCGGACTTCAGGTACCAAGCGCCACCCGAGCTGCCCGCGGATATCGGCCGCACGCCGACCGGCACCACCACCACCCAGGCGGCCCTGGGCCGGGTGCTGCTCGATCTCACCAGGGAGGCGCCGGAGGCGGCCCGGCGGATAGTGACGGTGAGCCCGGATGTCAGCTCCACCACCAACCTGGGTGGCTGGGTGAACAAGGCCGGGGTGTGGTCGGCGAACGAGCGGGTGGACTGGTTTGCCGATGACGGCGAGACCATCCTGCACTGGCGGGAGAAACCGGCCGGTCAGCACATCGAACTCGGCATCGCCGAGACAAATCTCGTCGGCCTGCTCGGTGAACTGGGTGCCACCTGGAGCCGCTGGGGACAGCCGCTGCTGCCGATCGGAGTGCTGTATGACCCGTTCGTCGAGCGTGCGCTGGAACCGTGGTCGTTCGGCATCTACTCCGGCGGGCAGTCCATCCTGGTCGGCACCCCTTCAGGGGTGACCCTGGCGCCCGAGGGCGGCGCCCACCAGTCGATCACCACACCGTCGGTCGGCATCGAGCAGCCCGGCTGCACCGCTTACGAGCCGGCCTTTGCCATCGATGCCGAATGGTGCCTGCTGGCCAGCCTCGCCCGGCTCGGCCGGCCCGACGGAAGCTCGGCCTACCTGCGCCTTTCCACCCGCCCGGTGGACCAGAAACTCGCCGCGGTGCCCGCCGACGCGACTGCCCGTAACCGGCGGCTCCGGCAGGTCGTCGCGGGCGCCTACCCGCTGCGGCGCAGCAGCGGGAAACCAGCGGTGACCATCGCCGCCATGGGTGCGCTGCTGCCCGAGGCGCTGGCCGCCGCCGGGCGGCTGGAACAGTCCGGTACCCCCGCCGACGTCATCTGCGTCACCAGCCCCGGCCTCCTGTTCCGGGCCCTCCGGGCCCGGGATGGCCATGAAGAGGGCCCCAGCTGGATACTCGGGCAGGCATTCCCCGCCTCCCGCGCCACCCCCATGGTCACCATCCTCGACGGCCACCCGCACACGCTGGCGTTCCTGGCCACCATCAACCATGTCGCACATGCCCCGCTCGGCGTCACGTCGTTCGGCCAGTCCGGCGACATCGAGGACGTCTACCGCTACCACGGTATCGACACCGACAGCATCGTCCGGGCCGCCCTCGACCTCACGCAGTAGCGGCCTGAGGGCACACCCAGGGCCGCTTCCGCAGGCAGTGGCAGACTGAGCGCATGCCCGACCGGCCAGTAGCCAGCCGCCCGGCCCGCAGCTACCCGGCGGCCGCCGCCATCCTGTCCGAACGGGATCCCGTCCTGCGCCGCCTCGTCGCCGAGGCGGGGCCGCCGCGGGTCGCCCCGCCGACGGAGACACCTTTCGCGGCGCTGGTCCGCTCGGTGCTCTACCAGCAGCTAGCCGGCCCAGCGGCAGCCGCCATCCATGGGCGGCTGGTTACCGCGCTCGGCGGTGAGGTCGTCCCGGAACGGCTGCTGGCGCTGCCGGCCGGCACCCTGCGTTCCGTCGGCCTGTCCGGCAACAAGGCAGCGTCCCTGCAGGACCTGGCGGCCAAGGTGCTGGACGGGACGGTCGTGCTTGACCCGCCGGGAATGCGGGCCGAGAGCGATGCCGAGCTGGTCGCCCGGCTCTCGACCGTCCGGGGTATCGGGAAATGGACGGCGGAGATGTTCCTCATGTTCCAGCTCCGGCGGCTGGATGTGTGGCCGACCGGCGATCTCGGGGTCAGGAAGGGGTTCGGGCTGGCCTGGGGCATCCCGACACCGACCGCGAAGGAGCTTGAGCCGCTCGGCGACCCGTACCGGCCGTACCGTTCGGTCGTGGCCTGGTACTGCTGGCGGGCCGCTGAGCTCTACGGGGGCGCGGCCGACAGCGCGCTCACCCGCTGAACCACGCCCCAAGCCGGCGGCGCCGCCGGGTCCCGGCGCTGCCATACATGTCAATCGCCGCCAGCCGCCGCACATCAACCAGAGCCATGACTTGATGATGCCCGCTTGGCTGAGATGCGGCCAGCAGGGATGGACATGACCGGGGGGATGCGGGCTACGGTTCAGGAATGGCACACCTGCGCGGCCCCGGCTCCCTGCCATTTCCTGATCGACCCGCCGGCAGTGACGGCCTGCCTGGCATCGAGCACATCGTGGTGCTGATGAAGGAGAACCATTCCTACGACAGCTACTTCGGCATGCTTGAACGGGGGGATGGTTTCACCGTTGGTCCTGATGGCTCTCCACTGAACAGCAACCCCGATCGCCACGGGCGGCCGGTGCGGTCACATCATCTGAGCCTGCCGCTGAATCCGTCGTTCCACCTGAACCAGACATGGAATGACTCACACCGCCAGTGGAATGGCGGGGCGATGGACGGGTTCGTCACCACCACGGCCAGCGACGACCCTATGGGATACCTCGACGGAACCGATCTTCCCTGGTACTACGGCTTCGCCCGCACCTACGGCATCGGGGACCGCTACTTCGCCTCATGCTTGGCTCAAACGTTCCCGAACCGCCGGTTCCTTCAGGCCGCCACCGCCGCCGGCCTGGTCAGCACCACCATCCCCAGCCCGTTCGTGCACCCCCCGGCAACGGGGCTGATCTGGGACCTGCTTGACGCCCATAAGATCGGCTGGGCCAACTACTTTGTCGATGCCCCCGAGGTCGGCTTGTGGCCGCGCAACCTGCTGCGCTGGCGCGACAACCTGCACGACATCGCCGACTTCTACGCCGATTGCCAGCATGGGCGGCTGCCTCCGGTCAGTCTGGTCACGCCCGAAGTTCTTGTCGCCTCGGAAGGGGAATTCCAGGACGACCAAGTCGGGGAGGCATTCACCGCCAGCATCTTCGAGGCAGCCGCGGCGAGCCCGCTATGGCCGCGCATGATGTTCATCATCGTCTGGGACGAAGGGGGCGGGTTTTACGATCACGTGCCACCACCAGCGGCCGTCGCCCCGGACGATATTCCGCCCGATATTCATGTGCCGCCCGACGAGCCCGGCGGATACGATCGCTACGGGTTCCGGGTCCCGTGCCTGATCGCCTCCCCCTTTTCCAAGCCCGGGCACGTCTCGTCAATGGTCTACGACCACACATCGGTTCTGGCCACCATCGAGCAGAAGTGGAACCTTCCGGCTCTGACCAGGCGCGATGCGGTCGCCAACCCGCTGACCGACTTCATCGACCTCGCCAAGCCACCGCGCTTCCCCACTCCCGCGCCACTTCCCCGCCCTACCATCTGGCCGTTCAGCGGCCACCGCTGAAGCACGCACGGGGGAGCGACGGCCAGGAGCCTTTCGCCCGTCAGGAGATTGCGCTTGAGCGGGCGTTGCCCGCCTCCTGGTCCTCGCTCGTGGTCCTTTCGTGGCGACGCCGGCGGGCGAGGACAATCAGTGCGATCACGATGAGGACACCGATGATCGCGGCCAGCGCGTAGGTGGGGCCGTGGAAGGCATTGGCGATGGACTGCCAATTGGCACCCACGGCGTATCCGGCCCAGCCCAGGGCCAGGGTCCAGGGGATGCATCCGGCCACTGTGTAGATGCCAAAACGCAGGGGCGGCATCCTCGCGAAGCCGGCAGGCAGCGAAATGAAGGTGCGGATGACGGGAAGCAGCCGGCCGAAGAACACGGCCTTGCTGCCGTGGCGCCCGAACCAGCGCTCGGCTCGGTCGATGTCGTCCTCACGGAGCAGGATGTAGCGCCCCCAGCGGCGCCAGGCCGCCTGGCCTCCGTAGCGGCCAACCCCCCAGGCGAGGTAGCTGCCGACGACGTTGCCTGCCACGCCCGCCGCGACGACGAGAACCAGGCTCAGGTGAGCCCCAGCCACGGCGCCGCCAGCCAGCGCGCCACCGAACAGCATCGTGAGCTCAGAGGGGACCGGGATGCATGCGGACTCGGCCAGCATCAAGACGAAGATCGCCAGGTACCCGTAACCAACGATGAACGTCTGCATGCTGTGCGCCACTCCTCCGTGTGCAGATCGTGACGTTCCCTGACGCCACGCATTTCCTCAACTGCTCGCGTGCGGGACGCTCAAACACCGCAGCCCGCATCTTTCCCCGCAGCACTGCACCGCAGCCCGCGGAGCGCCGCCCGTTTTAGGTGACGGAGGTGGTGCTGGCTCGGGCTGGTCGACGCGGCAGAAACCTAGGGAACACCGCGCGAACCTAGGGAACACGCGCGCGGAAATTGGGGAATCGCTCCCCATCCGAGGGCAGCACCACCCGCCATACGGTCGCCTTACTGGGTCAATCAACGAGGCACAGCGGCACCACCAGGCACGGCGAACTGCGCGTACCGGTGCCCCACCCGAAGGAGATCACCATGTACCGCTTCCACCGCATCCACCGCATCCGCGGTATCCACCACCTCCTGGCCAGCCTGGCCGGGCTCGGCTGCGCCCTGATGGCGTTCGCCGGCCAGGCGTCAGCCGCATTCGCCTCGGAGGTGCCGCCGCCCGGTGGCCCGGCCGGCATCGGGCCGGCGCCGGCCGTCAGCGTTTCCGACGTCGTCACCGGGGGCATGCCGGGCTGGCAGATCACCCTGATCGCGCTGGGCGCCGCGCTGCTCGCCGCCACCGTCGCGGTATCCCTGGACCGGGCGCGGGCGGCCCGCCGGGTTCCCTCCGCTGCCAGTGCGTAAGTACCTAGGAGCGCCCGTACGTGGCCAGCGCCCCGGCCGCGTGCGGGCGCAACGCGCCGGGCTCAGACCGGTCGAAACCGCCACCATCCAATAGCCGCACGCGACCCGGCTGCTGATGTCCTCGCCGCCGGGCTCAGCGACGATAGTGTTCGCGTTAGGGGCCTGATGGCAGGAACCTCGACGCCTGGCAGGTGACGATGGCAGCGGCAAGCGAGTCCAGCCCGCGTTGGGACACCGACGAACGGCGCGCCGGAGTGGCCGATGCCACCATCTTCGCCGCCGCCGTGGACGAGCTCGCGGCACTGATCCGCCGCCCCGGATGGGTGGCCGAAGAGCCCGGCATCCACCTGGTACCTCAGCTGAGCGGTGCGGACGTGGCCGGGATATCAGTCCTCGATTGCCGGGCCGGGGCGGACGGCGTCCTGGACGTGGACGCCGAGCATCGCCCGGCCGACAGCCCCCGGGTCATCCGGCGCCAGGCCTGGGCGCTGATCGGTGCCATAGCCGAGCAGGCGACGTGCGTCCGGGAACGCCGGGACGGCGACACGCTCGTCTTCGAGATTGTCACTGGCGTACCCGAAGGGTCCAGCCCGTTCGCCACCCATGGTCACACCGTCCGGCTCAACATTCACCCGCCGCCCGGCTGATCCTGCGGCACGGCGGCTGGCCGCCCCCACGCGGGCCCCGCTCATTCCCCGGCGTGCGCCTGCCAGCCGGCCGATCTGGTGGCGCAAGATCATCGGCACCAGGCAGCACGGGGGGCGACGCGCCCCGGTGCGGCGATGTCTATATTTGCACATAGCTTTCTCGGGAATGCCGCTCGCCTGCGCCGGGGGAAAGAAGAGCCCGCGATGAACCTCAACCCCTACATCGTCCTCGGCAGCGCCGTGGTGGGGCTGCTCGTCGGGCTCACCGGAGCTGGCGGGGGCGCCTTGATGACCCCGATGCTGATCTTGCTGTTCGGTGTGAAGCCGTCGTCGGCCATCTCCAGTGACCTGGTCGCCGCCGTCGTGATGCGGCCGGTTGGCGCCGTGGTGCACCTGCGCAAGGGCACGGTCAACCTGCGCCTGGCCGGATGGATGGTGCTTGGCTCGGTTCCCATGGCGTTCTTCGGCGCTTACCTGCTGCACCGGCTCGGCAACGGTGTCGCCGCCCAGCAGAACGTCGAGATCGCCCTCGGTGCGGCTTTGCTGACCGGCGCCGCCGCCATGGTGTTCCGCTACATCCTGGACCGCAGATCTGGCACCGAGCGGACCGGCGCGATCCGGCAGGTCACCGTCCGCCCGCTCGCGACCGTCCTGATCGGCATGACCGGCGGGCTGATCGTCGGCATGACCTCGGTGGGCTCCGGCTCCCTGATGATCGTCCTGCTGCTCTTCCTGTACCCGCTGCTCAGCGCCGGCCAGCTCGTCGGGACTGACCTGACGCAGGCGGTCCCGCTCACCGCGGCGGCGGCCCTCGGCGCCCTGATCTTCGGGCACATCGAATTCGGCATCACCGCCTCCCTCGTGCTGGGCAGCGTGCCGGCCGTGCTGATCGGCTCGTTCCTGTCATCCAGGGCGCCGGACAGGTACATCAGGCCCGTCATCACCTTCGTGATCTTCGCTTCCGGCCTGAAGTACGTCGGGGTCGGCACCACCGCACTGGGCTGGACCCTGTGCGCGGTGGCGCTGGCCGGCGCCGGCTACTGGCTGGCTCGTGCCCAGCCGTGGCGGAACGGCCGGCCGCCGGTTCCGCCACCTGGCAACCAGCCTCCCGCCGGCGCAGTGAGCTCACCTGACCCCCAGCCTGCCGAGTGACTCCAGGCGCATATGCCACAGCCCGGAATCAGCCGGACAGCCCGCCCGGTCGTTGGCGGAGAGCAGTTCATGGTCCATGCTGGTGCCATGCGTGGCCGCCTGCGGAGCTTGTTCGATGGCGCCGGCTGGTCGGTTGGCCTGGCTGCCGCCCTGTTCGTGTTCGCCCTGCTGGTCGTGTTGCTGGAAGTGCAATCACCGGAGATCGTGCTCTGGACCGGCCACCGGGTCGTTGGGACCGAGCAGGGCGGGATCGTCTTCTACCAGTGGCAGGGCCAGAACTATTCGCTCGATGCGCACGGGTTCGGCTCGGCGAAGGCGGTGAGCGTCTATCTCGACCCGGGTAATCCCGCCGACGCGATGATCAACGACGCGGGTGACCGGGCTTTCGCGATCCTGCTGGTCGGCGCGCCGGTCGCGGGTGGCGTAGCGCTGCTGGCCATCGGCCTGACCCGCAGGTACCGGTGGGCGCGGCGGCGGCGGCGCGGGGACGCGGCGGCGGGCCGTCTCCTGGACCCCGACTTTGTCGCCCGGCAGCTACGGGAACTGCGCCGCGAGGGGGACAACGTTCCCTGATCCCGGCCCGCACCCCGGAAACCCAGCCGGGCTGGCCGCAGCTCTCCGCCTCAGCGGGCGAAAAACCCGCCCGGGCCGACGGGGCGTGACTGCTTGAGACCGGGCCGGTAGTGGTCGCGGAGGATGGCCGCCATCACCTCACGCCGGCTGCGCACACCGGTCTTGTCGAACACCGCCTTCAAGTGGTCTTGCACGGTGTTCGCGGAGATCCACAGTTCGGCCGCGCGCGCAGGCCCTCGGCGAGATGTGGCGCAAGCCGCTGGACGAGGTGCTCGTCCGCGCCGGAGAAGGTCCGGCCGGCCTCCCGGTGCAGGCACATCAGCCCCCAGCAGGCGTCGCCGGTCCGCAGCACGGCACGCCGTTCGTCGCCGAGGCCGAGCGGCTGGAACAGGTCCCGGTACCGGCGCTGGCCGCAAGGTCACCACCGGTCGCGCGGGCCAGGGTGCGCACGCCGCCTGGATCCTGGGCCACTTCCGTCCACTGATTGACGTCGCCGCCCAGGAACTCGTTGTCGACGAAGTACGGGATCGCGCGGTCCGGGATGCCTTCCCGGAACGCCTGGGTGAACAGCGCGGGCCTGGCCGCTGGTGTGGCTTTCCTGGCATCCACCCAGCTAGAGTCCTAGTGAATCTGCGATCACTTCAATGGGGCAGGCGTGGATTGTGGAGGCACGGTGGACCTCGCGAGCAACCTCATTCAGCGGATCAACGTGGGCGACTCGCTGACCCGCTCCGCTGCCGCCCGTCCTGGCCAGCTCGCGGTCGTCGACGGCCCGAGACAGTGGACCTACGCGGAATTCAACGGGTGGGTCAATCAGATCGCGCGCGGGCTCGCGGCCCGCGGTTACGTCCGCGCGGACGCGCTCGGCCTGGCCTCCGGCAACAGTGCGGAGTTCCTCGCGGTCTACTACGCGTGCGCGAAGCTCGGCGTCGTCTGCGTCCCCGTCAATCTCGGCTGGCGGCCGGACGAGGTGGCCTACGTCCTTGACCATTCGGGGGCCCGCGGCCTGGTGGCCGAGACACAGCTCATCCCCCAGGTGCGCGATGCCGTCGCCAAGGTCGCGGCGGTCGCGGATGTCATCGTCGCGCCGGGCACGGGTGCCGCCTACGAGGCGGAGCCCGCTGACCGGTCCTGGACGACGCTCGCGGATCTGGCCCGGGCCGCCGGCTCCGCTGGCGGCCCGGAGACCGCCGAGCCGGAATGCTACGTCGAGGACCGCGACGCGATCAGCTATCTCTACACCTCCGGTACCACGTCGTTCCCCAAGGGCGTGGTGGGCACGCACGTCGCGATCTACCTCGAGTCGATGTCGAGCGCGCTGGATTCCGGCTGGACTGCCACCGACCGCTTCGCGGCGCTGATGCCGATGTTCCACACCGCGCAGCTCAACGCGTTCTGCACGCCCGCCATCATGGTTGGCGCGACGATCCACGTGCTGCGCGGCTTTGACCCGGCTGCCTTGCTGGACCTGATCGAGCGCGAGCGGATCACCCAGGTGTTCGGCCTGCCGATGATGTTCCGGGCGATGCTCGACCACCCGTCATTCGCCAGCCGTGACACCTCCAGCCTGCGCCGCGCGGTGTACGCGATGGCACCGATGCCCGATCAGCTGATCCGCCGCTGCCTGGACGGCTTCGGCTGCGGTTTCGCGCTGCTGTTCGGGCAGACCGAGATGAGCCCGGTCACCACGCTGTTCCGGCCCGAGCATCAGCTGTCGCACATCGGCGCGGTCGGCACGCCGATCACCGGCGTGCAGGTCGCGATCATGGGCCCGGACGGTGAGCTGCTTCCGGCCGGCGAGCAGGGCGAGATCGTCTACCGCGGGCCCAGCACCATGAGCGGGTACCTGCACAACGACCAGGCCACGACGGCGGCCTTTGCGCACGGCTGGTTCCATTCCGGCGATGTGGGCAGCTTCGGCGACGATGGGGTGCTCTGGTTCGCTGACCGGCACAAGGATGTGATCAAGACCGGCGGGGAGAATGTGGCCTCCATCGAGGTGGAGAAAGCGGTGTATGCCGCCGATCCACGGGTGGCCGAGGCGGTGGTCGTCGGGCTGCCGCACGAGCGGTGGAGCGAGGCGATCACGGCCGTGGTCGTGCCCAAGCCCGGCGAAAGCATCAACGAGGCGGAGCTCATCGGCGCGCTCCGCGAGCACCTGGACGGCTTCAAGGTGCCGAAGGCAGTGATCGTGGTGGACACGCTGCCGAAGACATCCACCGGCAAGATCCAGAAGAACGTGCTCCGGGACCAGCACGCGGCGCACTACGACAGCTGACAACAGGTCCGGCCAGCCTGCGGCGTCAGGGCCGGGCTTCGGCCAGGTGCATGGTGATCATGGAGTCGAAATCCGGATCCGGGGCGAGGCCCAGCCGGGCCGCGCGATCGGCGCGGATCCGGGCGGGCCAGCTTGTCACGATCCTGGCTACCGCCGGATCGGGAACCCAGTCGATCAGCGCGCTCACCTCGGGCCCCGCCACCCGCGCCAGCGCGGCGGCCATGTCAGCGACGGTCACGGTGAGCGCCGGCAGGTTGACCGCGCTGCGGCCGCCCCAGGCCTCATCGGACGACATGGCGGCGCAGCGCAATCCCTCGATGGCCCGCGCCGGTGAGGCGAGCGCCACCTCGGTCCGCGCGTCCACCGGGCAGATCGCGCGTTCACCGGCCAGCGGTTCCCGGATGATGCCCGACAGGAAGCCCGACGCCGCCCCGTTGGGCCGGCCCGGGCGCACGCTGACGGTCATCAGGCGGACGGCCCGCCCGCGCAAGAATCCCCACCGGGTGTAGTCGGCCATCAGCTGCTCACCGATGACCTTCTGCACGCCGTAGCTCGACTGCGGATTCGGCGCGGTGTGATCATCCACGACCGCCGGGAGCGGGTGCTCACCCGACGCGCCGAAGACGGCGACGGAACTCGCGAACACCACGACCGGGTTCGTCCCGAGTGCCCGACACGACGCGAGCAGCAACTCGGTGGCCCGCAGGTTGGCCCGGATACCGAGATCGAAGTCCGCCTCACATTCCGCGCTGACCGCCGCCGCGAGATGGAAGATCACGTCCGCCTCGGCCAGCGCATCCCATCCGGCGCGCCCGGCGCGCCCGGTCCGGCCGGGGTCCAGCAGTTCACCGAGGTCGCCGCAGATCGCGGTCACCCGTTCATCGGCACAGAGATCCGGCGGGACCGGCGCACGGTCGAGGAGGATCACCCTCGACAGCGGGCGGGCCCCGCCGCCTGCCACGTCGAGCGAGCCGACGGCAAGCAGTTCCCGGGCCAGACGTGAGCCCAGGAAGCCGGCACCGCCAGTGACCACTACGTTCGTCACGGCGACTCCCGTCTTTCGGCCGCCTTGAGACGCCGAATACGGTGATCGAAGGTGTTCGACAGCGAATAGCAGACTAAGGGAAAGGGCGGATTGCTGAGGGACAGCCTGCCAGCCGCGGCCGACGTGTTCGCCGGGCTGCCCGACGCCCTCCCGGACGACGATGCCCTCCGGGAGTCGATTCGCGCGGTGCGAGCCGCCGACGGCCTGCTGCTTGGCGTGCTCGACGACGACCCGACGGGGTCGCAAGCGGTACACGACGTCCAGGTCGTGACCGTCCTGGACGAGAACGCCTACCAGGCCGCGCTCAGCGGTACGGCCGCGACGTGCTTCGTCCTGACCAACACCCGCAGCCTTGACGAGCCGGCCGCGGTCGAGCTGAACACCCGGGCCGCTCGCGGCCTGATCGCTGTGGCCCAGCGGCGCGGCGCGCGGATCCAGCTCATCAGCCGCAGCGACTCGACCCTGCGCGGCCATGTGATGGCCGAGGTGGCGGCGCTGCAGGCGGTCCGCCGGGAGGTACTGGGCAGCGGTTTCGACGGCGTGCTGCTGATCCCCGCTTTTCTCGAGGCCGGGCGGCTGACCGCTGACGACATCCACTGGGCCCGGATCGGCCCCGACCTGGTCGCGGTCGGCGAGACCGAATTCGCGCGGGATGCCACGTTCGGCTACACCGCATCGGACCTGCGGGACTTCGTCAGCCAGCAGAGCGGCGGAGTGATCGGGCGTGCCGACGTGGCCAGCATCAGCCTCGCGGACATCAGGCTCGGCGGGCCATCCCGGGTCGGCGAACTGCTGGCCGGCGCGGCGGACGGGACCTGGGTCGTCGTCAATGCCACCGAATACTCCGACCTGGAGACGGTGGCGTACGCCGTCTTGCTGGCCGAGCGGGCCGGCCAGTCGTTTCTCTTCCGCACCGGGCCGTCGTTCGTGCGGGCACTGAGCGGCCTCAGTCCCAAAGCGCCGCTTCGCGGTGCGGAGATCTGGCCCGCCGGAGAGCGCGGCGGGCACGGCCTGATCGTGGTCGGATCCCATGTCAGCCAGACGAGCCGGCAGGTCGCCGCGCTTCGCGCGCGCGGTGGCACCACCGACATCGAACTCGACGTGGCCGCCATCATCAGCGGCGCCGGTAACGTGCTGGCGGACACGGCACGGCAGGTCGCCGGCGCGCTGGGCCGATCGGACGTCCTGCTGTACACGAGCCGCACCGTGGTATCAGGCCGCGACGGCGCGGACAGTCTGGCCATCGCCCGCAGAGTCTCCGCCGCCCTGTCACACACGGTCCGTGCGGCGCTGCCCGCGAGGCCCGCCTGGGTCATCGGCAAAGGCGGGATCACCTCACATGACGTTGCGCGCCGTGGTCTGGGCATCCGGCGCGCGGAGGTGGCCGGCCAGCTGTTTCCGGGTGTGATCTCGGTGCTGCGCCCGATCGATGCGGCACCCGAGGCGATCGGCATGCCCTACGTCGTCTTCGCCGGCAACGTCGGCGACGACGGAACGCTGGGACAGGTCGTGTCAATCCTCAACGGCGAGCAGGAGGACCCGTAATGCGAGTCGGCTGGCTGGGGCTGGGCGCCATGGGCGCGCCGATGGCGACATGCCTGGCCCGCGCGGGCCACTCGGTACGCGCGTATGACATCGCGCCAGAGCGCGCCGCCGCCCTGGCGGCGGACGGTGTGCGGGGCGCGGAGACCATCGCCGCCGCGGTGGACGGCGCGGAGGTCGTCGCGATCATGGTGGCCACCCCTGACCAGGTGGAGCAGGTTCTGTTCGGGAACGGGGCAGCCGGCCCAGCCGGGGCAGCCGGGATGTTGTCGGGCGGCACCGTGGTCATGATCATGGCGACCGTCGGGCCTGACATCGTCGTCTCGCTCGCTGACCAGCTGGCCGGCCAGGGCGCCGCCGTGGTGGACGCCCCCGTGTCAGGTGGCGTGCAGCGGGCGGCAGCCGGCGATCTGCTGATCATGGTGTCCGGCCCGGCCGGCCCAGTCGCGCGGGTGCAGCCGCTCCTGGGCGCACTGGCGCGGAGCGCACCGGTGGTTGGCCCCTCCCCCGGCGACGGCCAGCGGATGAAGCTGGTCAACCAGCTGCTGTGCGGCGTGCACATCGCGGCGGCCGCCGAGGCGCTCGCGTTCGCCGAGGCGCTCGGCCTGGCGGCGGCGGACTGCTGGCAGGTGCTGCGCGAGGGCGCCGCGGCGTCCTTCATGTTCGACGATCGCGGCGCCCGGATGGTCGCGGGCCAGTTCGGCCAGGTGCGAAGCGCGATGGACATCTTCGTGAAGGACATGGGCCTGGTCAGCGCGGCGGCGGAGCAGGCCGGCGCCTCGGCGCCGCTCGCCGCGGTCGCGCGCCAGCTCTACGAACAGGGACACGAACTGGGCCTGGGCCGCCTGGACGATTCCGCGCTGATCGAGGTCTTGCGCACCAGCCGCTAGCACCCCGCACCGCGGCTCATGCGTGCAACTTTCATGCCCAGTTCACTGGATCGCGTCCCCGGACGCAGGACCCGAAATCACCGTGGGCCGTCCACCCGCCGAGGTCAAGCGGGAGACACCGGCGTCCCGCGATACATCGCCGACGTGGACCGTCCCGGCCATCCCCCGTCCCGTCAGGACGGCGGCTCTTGCCTAACCCATAGGCCGGATCAACACTGTGGCAACTGGAGAACATGCCGGGCATGGCACCGATGTGGGAGTTCGCCAGCAGCATTTCCGTGCGGCATCTCTGACCATTTGTTGTGGTTTTCGCGCGGCGGCGGCGGCCGCTGGGATTCCGTAAGTCATCGGCGTCATCAGGAGGTTCCGTCGTGCCATCAGCCCGGAAAAGGAAGCTCGGCCTTGCCGCAGGGGGAACGGCGGCACTGCTGCTCGTTGGGATCTGGTCGTTCGCCAGCCAGCCCGGCGCCGTCGCGGACGTGAGCCAGACCACGTCGGTCAGCGCCGGGCCTGCCACGTTCACCCAGCTTGTGCCCACTGGCGGGCCGTCCCAGTACGACACGCCGCTGGAGCACTGCTCGCATGGCATTGACCATCCGCTGACCGGATCCAACCCCGTTCTCAGCGAGCCGCTGACCACCAGTTTCACCAGCAACGTGCCGCTTTCCGAGTACGTGAACTTCAACGGCAACCAGTACTACGGCTTGTGGCAGATCGTCTTCACGAATACGTCGAACCAGCCGTTCTCGGTGGACTGCGCGGCGATCATCTTCCGTGCGCCGTCACATTCCGACCAGCACTACTACCTGAATTCGCAGGCGTTCGGCCACCCGCAGGAGGACTACCTCGAAGTACCCCGCGGTGACGGGACATCTTTCTACATCGTCCGGCTCGGTTTCCACGACGTGCCCTACGCCCAGCGCGAGGTGTACCCGGGCCAGACCTTCACCTACCAGTTCGGCGGCGCTCCGAGCAGCGCGATCACGAACGAGCAGATCCGCGACTCGATAAGCGTGACCGCCGACCTCAACCAGACCTTCAATGACGCCTTCGTCCTGAAGTACGGCACCAACCGGCTGTCCAACTAGGCCCTGCTGACCGGGCCGGCACCATTCGGCACCGTTCGCCAGGGGGACGCAGATCCGCGTCCCCCTGGCACCGGGTGGTGTGGGCCGCGGTCCGCCGGGCGCGCGTGGGAGGTTTAGCGATGCGGAACATGGTCGTGCTGCTCACCGGCCTGCTGATGGCCGTCTGCCTGGCGGGCTGCGCCGGGGCCAGCGGTCCGGCATCGTCGGGCGGCACGGCCGGCGGACCGCAGGGAGAGCAGGCCGAGGCCGTCGCTGACCAGGAATTTGGCCTGCTCGCCGCCGGTGACTGGCCGGGCGCGTGGCGGCTGTGGACCGATTCCGCGCAACGCGTGCTCACCGAAACCGCCTTCGTGAAGCTCAACACTGAGTGCCGGCCGCAGCTAGGCGTTCCTTATGTGATCTGGCAGGCGCAGCGGACCGGCACCACGACGGTGCTGGTCCGCTGGACGAGGGGCCCGGCCAAGGGCTCCAACGCCATGCGCTACCAGCAGGGGGCCTGGAAATTCGCGCCGAGCGCCGCCGATCTGGCCGGCTACCGGCGGGGCGTCGGCAGGCTGGTCGCCAGGCTGAAAGCTGAGCAGGCATGCCACTGAACGACGCTCGCGGCCGGAGGCCCGCGCAGCCTCGCCGCACCGGCGCCAGGTGGCTGCGGCGGATCGCCGGTATCGGCGCCGGAGTGGTGATCGCGCTTGTCGCCACCGCCGGCCCGGCGCTCGCCCACGCCGACCTGGTCTCATCCAGCCCGGCGAACGAGGCGCGACTGGCCGCCGAGCCGCCACAGGTGGTGCTGGTATACAGCGAGAACGTCGAAATCGGCCTGAGCGACATCACCGTCGTCGCTCCTGACGGCAGGCGCGTGGCCGAGCCGCCACTGCGCCGCGTCGGCGGTCAGGGAAACACCTTGACCGCGAAACTGCTGCCCGACCAGGCTCACGGGACCTACGTGCTGGACTGGCGGACGGTCGCGTCCGACGACGGGCACGTCACCGCCGGGGGCCTGACCTTCGCTGTCGGCGCCCCCACGAAGGTGGTGCCCGGGTCCGTCGCGGGGGGCGGCACCCCGGGCGAGAGCCAGGCCACGAACGTCGCGCTTGAGATCATGACCTGGCTCGCCTTCGCTGGCTTTGCCCTGCTCACGGGGTGTGCCGCAGTCCGGCTGGGCTGTCTTCCGCCCGGCTCGGCCAGCGGGGACCGCGCGATGTGGCCTGCCGCGGCCGGCTGGCTGGCGCTGCTCGGGGCGACGCTGGTCCAGTTGCTCCTCGACGGGCCGTACACGGCGGGCCTGGGGCCGGCCCACCTGTTCGACCGGAGCCTGCTCGGCAGCACGGTATCGACCCACCTGGGGCACGTTCTCATGGCCCGGATCGGGCTGCTGGCGCTGTTCGCGGTGTTCGGGGACCAGGCGATGCGGCGAGCGGCCGCAGCGAGACCAGGCGGATGGAGCTTGACGGCTGTCGCCCTCCTGGCCGGAGGGCTCGCCGCCACCTGGAGCGCGACGAGCCACGCCGCGTCCGGCCGCCTGGCCAGCGTGGCGCTGCTGGTGACGACCGCCCATGTCGCCGCGATGGGACTGTGGGCAGGCGGGCTGTTCACGCTCGGCGTGTGCCTGCTCCGCCCACCAGTCGCGACCCCCCGGGCCAGCGGGCGGCCGATAAGCGGGCCGCCGGCCAGCGGGCGGCCCGCGGACGCGGGTTCGGCCCTGGCGCGGGCCGCAGCCACCCGCGGGGTGGTGGCAGAGACCATGGTGGTCCCAACGGTGCAGGCGGCCCAGATCCAGGGCGAGGACGCCGCCAGCCTCCAGGTCGCCGTCACCCGCTTTTCCGCGCTGGCCCTCGCATCGGTGATCACGCTCGTCATCACCGGCGGCTACCTTGCGGTGCGCGAGGTAGCCAGCCTGGGCGCGCTCACCGGGACCAGCTACGGACGGCTCGTGCTGGTGAAGGCAGGCGGCCTGATCATCATCATCGCGGTGGCCAGCCGTTCGCGCCGGTACGCCCGGCACCGGCTGGGCGACGGTGTCGCCGGCCTGCGGCGGACCGTGCTCATTGAACTCGCCGGGGCATGCGTCCTGCTCGCCGTGGCGACCGTGCTGATCAACACCGCGCCGCCGCGGACCAGCACCCGGAGCCCGCAGCCGCCAGCCGCGGCGGCCCAAGCCGTTCCGGGCGCGCGCACTGCTCCGGCGGCGATCGCTCATCCGGGTGCCACGGACCGGCTGCCGCGGTCGCCCCGCCCGAGGACGCGGTGCGCGTCCGGCTTCGCCCCGTGCCCGGCTCGGAGTCAGCCGCCACCGCCGGCCGGGGGAGGACCGACGCTGAGCGCGACCGCTGCAGTCCTTCCCCGGCCACGGGATGTCGTTACCGGTAACCAGGAAACCGGGCCTGTCAACAGGACTGCCGGGCTCGTCAGGCCGGTCCAGGACCAGAGGATGTGATGGCTGTGCCCAGATGGCAAGGCCGCTGGCGGCGGGCGCCTGTTGCCGCTGCGGGAGCATGTGCGTTCATCGCCGCGGCGGCGATCCTGCCGGCCGTCGTCCGGGTCACCCAGACAAGCGCCGCGACCGGGCCGTGCAGTATCTCCTATCAGGTTAACCAGTGGACCGGGGGCTTTACCGCGGCGGTAGCGCTGACCAACAACAGCGCGCCGGTCAGCTCGTGGACGCTGACCTGGACGTTCGGCGGCAACCAGCAGATCACCTCGGCATGGAACGCGCAGATCACCCAGGCCGGCGGGGCGGTGCGGGCCAGCAGCCTCTCCTACAACGCCGTGCTCGGCACCGGCGCAACCGCCAGCTTCGGTTTCCAGGGCAGCTACTCCGGCAGCAACGACACGCCAGCCAACTTCGCCGTCAACGGCGTGGCCTGCAACGGGGCAGCGCCGACTCCCTCCCCCAGCGCCTCCGCGACGCCGACCAGCACCCCGTCCCCGACGCCCACCACTACCCCGGCCGGCGGAACGTGTTCCGGCACCGTGATCTTCTGCGACAGCTTCGAGAATCAGGCCACCACCGTGCCTTCCGGCAGATGGAGCAGCACGACTCCGAACTGCTCGGGCACGGGCACGGCCGCGGTCGATCCCACCGTGGCGCATACCGGCAGCAAGTCGGTCAGAGTCACCGGCACGGATGGCTACTGCAACCACATCTTCATCGACGACAGCACGGACATGGCATCGGCCGGATCGAACTGGTACGTGCGGTTCTGGATGATGCACACCACCCCGCTGCCCACCGGGCACGTGACCTTCCTGGCCATGAATGACTCCGCGAACGGCAGCACCGATCTCCGCCTGGGCGGCCAGAACGGCGCCCTTATGTGGAACCGGCAGTCCGACGACGCCACCCTGCCCGATCAGAGCCCAGTCGGGGTCGCGGCGAGCGTAGTCCTGCCCGTCAACACCTGGGAGTGCGTCGAGTTCGAGGTCAACGGGGCGAACGGCCAGATCAACACGTGGTTCAACGGAACCAGCGTGCCCGGGCTGACGGAGGATGGCGTGCCCACCCACGACATCGACAACCAGTGGCTGTCCGCCAACCCGGGCTGGCGACCTCACCTGACCGACCTCAAGCTCGGCTGGGAGAGCTACAGCGGAGGTACCGACACCCTCTGGTTCGACGACGTCGCCCTCAGCGCAACGCGCATCGGCTGCACCTGACGGTCCTGGGACCGGGCCATATCTGGCTATTCCGCTAAACGGCCGGGCTTCACCTGCGCAGCCGGACGCTATGACGTTATTCTCCCGGTCTCGGGCGTTTCGAATGGCGGCGCCGATAAGACGAAGGGCCGGGCATGCGCAACGAACTCCGGCATGGGACCTGGTGGGACGAGACGAAAAGGCTCCCGCTCGACGACTTGATGGAGGGCCGGTTTACCAGGCTGTTCCCGGACGCGCCTGCGGCCACCTTCGCCCACCCGGATCTGGTCAGGCTGGCGGACGCCATGACCGCCGCGCCCGACATCCCGCCCACCCCCGAGACGGAGGTGGACGCCGAGGAGAACCCGGGGATCGTGGCCGCCTACACGTATTTCGGCCAGTTCATCGACCACGACCTGACCTTTGACCCGACGTCGCCGCTGAGGGAGAAGCTGACCCGCGAGCAGCTCCGCAATCTGGCCGATTTCCGGACCCCCCGATTCGACCTTGACAACCTGTACGGGCGGGGGCCAAGCGACCAGCCCTATCTGTACCGCAGTGACGGCATCCGGCTGCAGTCCGGCCGCCCGCTGTCGGGCAACCCGCACGACCCGGCCGCCACCGACCTTCCGCGTGGCCCGAATGGGCGGGCGTTGATCGGCGATCCGCGCAACGACGAGAACCGGATCGTCGCCCAGTTGCACGGCACGATGTCCCGCTTCCACAACCGGATGGCTGACGCCATGCCGGGTGCCGGTTTCGACGAGGTCCGCCAGGCGGTCCGCTGGCATTACCAGTGGGTGATCATTAACGACTTCCTGCCCACGATCATCCAGGCCGCGACCGTGCAGGCCGTGTTCCCGCACCTGGCGACCGGGGAAAGCATCGCCACCTCGCCGCCCCAGTTCCGCATCCCGAAACTCCGCCACGGCCTGGGGTTGATGCCGGTCGAGTTCTCCGTCGCCGCGTACCGTTTCGGGCACTCGATGATCCGGCCCATCTACCGTCTCAACGAGACCATCAGCCGGCGCCAGATCTTCTCGACATCGGCCGACCTGGCGGGGGACCTGGGTGGCATGCGCCCCATCCCGCAGGACTGGGCGATCGACTGGCAGTTCTACATCGACCTGGACCACGGCGCCGCGCCGCCCCCGCCGGCCGAGGCTAACGACCCGGTCCCCCGCCAGCCCCAGCGCGCTTACAAGATCGACACGTCGCTGGTGAACCCGCTCGGCCAGCTGCCTGCCGTCATCGCCTCGAACCCCTCCTCGCTGGCCCTGCGCGACCTGGAGCGCGCCGTCACGTTCCGGCTGCCGTCCGGCCAGACCGCCGCACGCCAGCTCGGGCTGACGCCCATTCCGGACGGCCAGCTGATCATCGGCAAGGCCACCACGGAAGACCCCCAGCAGCCGTTGTCCCAGCTCATCCCGGGCCTGGCCGGGAATGTCCCACTGTGGACGTACGTCCTGTCAGAGGCGCAAGTCACCTCGTGGGCCCTCGATCCCACGAACCCCGACAAGGACACGATTCCCACCCGGCTCGGCCCCGTGGGCGGGCATCTCGTCGCCGAGGTGTTCGCCGCGCTGCTCATCGGCGACCGGACATCATTCCTGTCCGCGGATCCTGGGTTCACCCCGCGGCCCGAGCTGACCCACGGCGGCGTGTTCGGCCTGGCCGAGCTCATCAACGCAGCGCTGCGCCGGGCCCCCTGACGGCCGGCCACCTCGCCGGAGATCAGGCCGGCCGCCCGGCCATCCATTGAGCCGGACCCGGGGTAGACGCACACGGGTGTTGAATCGCTTGGCCTGTGTGTCAGTTCTTCAGGCGTGCGTAGGGGATGGCTGCGGCTGGAGCGGGGACGGTGAACTGCTCCCCCCAGTGTCCCAGCGTCACCGTCTGGATGTTGCCGTTGGCGGCCGTCGTCTCGCTGATGGGCAGGGCCCCGGTGGTCGCGGCCAGGATGAGCCGTTCGCTGATCTTCGTGCCCGATCCAGTGGCGGCCGTCTCCCAGTCCAGGATGTAGACCTTCCGGCCGGCCCTGGTCGCTGCGGCGAGGTGCACCCCAGCGGCCGTGCTCGGCAGGATGCTGGCGGGCAGGGAAGCGATGGTGTCCTCCACGGCGAGATCGTGATACGCGCTCGTTCCTGCCTTGATGTACACCCACCGTGACCCGGCTCTCCGGGCGGCCGCGGCGGACAGGCCGATGAACGTGGTCAGCCCGGAGGGGCTGCCGGAGAAGTAGGCGCCTGTGCGGGTTACCCGGATCGATGCGGTGGCCGGGCCGGATTCGATGGACTCGGTCCCGGTGACGGTGCCGATGTCGGCGTCGATCCGCTCCGCCACGGCGGTGCGGCCGGCGGTGCGGCCGGTGATGACGAGGTGCGCGCTGCGCTGCGCGAGGATTGAGTTCCTGGCCGCGGCGACCAGCGATGCCTCCAGCGCGTTTTTCGCGGCCGCCGCGGGCAGTCCGGGTACCGGCAGCTTCCAGCTGTGCAGGAGCTCATCGAGGCTGGCCCGGGCGCCTATCGGCCCGGTGATGTGGCTGACCGCATACCAGTACAGCCGGCCGGCCACCTGCACGGAGTCTGGGATCGACGCCCTCGTGCCGTAACTGTAAAAGAAGAAGATCAGCGGCGCGCAGGCGATCACCCGGCTTGATTCGGCGGTCTGCGGATTCTCCCCGGTGCCAGCTGAGCCGCAGGCATGGAGAACGGCATCCCGCGATGCAGCGGTGTACTGGACGTCCTCGGCGGTGAATGAGGTGATGCCGGGGTGGCTGCGGTAGAGGGCCGCAATTCCCTGCTGGACTTCATGGAAGGAGACCTGCTGCCTGGCCCCGAAGACAGCGCCGGGCCCGGTCACGCACCGCAATCATCTCCTCCCGGGCCTAAGATCCGCCAAATCCCCTGTCAGCGAATCACGAACGGCACAGTCGATCCATTAACAAGCCGTTGACATAACCGCTTTATCGGCCGCCGGCCAGGCGCCGGTCTCGCTGCTCGGCCCCCATCTCCCCGTAGGGATAATCGGCGGCTCGCGGGTCGCTGGCGGCGTCGAGCGCAGCCGTTTCCTCAGCGGTCAGGCGCAGTTCAGCCGCGCGGAGGTTGGCCGCAAGCTGCCCGACGGTGCGGGCCCCGAGGATGGTCGAGGTCACCCCTGGGCGGCCGGTGACCCACGCCAGCGCGACCTCGGCCATTGACGCACCGCGCTCGGCGGCGACCTTCTGCACGGCGTCGATGACCTCCCAGGTGCGGCCGGTGCCCCGCCGGCCGTATGCCTCCATGCCGCGGTCCGGGTCCTCGCCCAGGCGGGTGGCACCGGCCGGGCGCTCGTCGCGGCGGTACTTGCCGGACAGCCAGCCACCGCCGAGCGGGCTCCACGGCAGCAACCCCAGCCCCGCGTCCATCGCCGCGGGCACGATCTCCCACTCGATCTCACGCACCAGCAGGCTGTACTGCGGCTGAAGCGTCACTGGCCCGGCGATGTTCAGCGCGCGGGCCATGTGCACGGCTTTCGTCAACTGCCAGCCGGTGAAATTCGACAACCCGTAGTAGTGGATCTTGCCCGCGCGCACGAACCCATCCAGCGTGCGCAGTGTTTCCTCCAGCGGAGTCCACGGATCAAACGCGTGGACCTGATACAGGTCAACCGCCTCGAGCCCGAGCCGGCCCAGCGACGCGTCAAGAGCGCGGGTCAGATGCCGCGCGGACAGCCCGGCACTGTTCGGAGAATCATCCAGCGGGAAGCGGCCCTTCGTGGCCAGCACCACCGGCCCGGTGAGCTCAGCGGGCCGGCTGGCGAACCAGCGGCCGATGATCTCCTCCGACCTCCCCTCGCTGTAGACGTCAGCCGTGTCAACCAGCGTGCCGCCCGCCTCGGCGAAACGGTCGAGCTGCTCATGCGCGCTCGCCTCGTCCGCCTCGGTCCCGAAGGTCATGGTGCCCAGGCACAGGCTCGACACCGCGCAGCCGCTACGCCCCAAAGTTCGATAGTCCATATTTTCAACCTACGCGCCCCGTCTGGCCGAGCCCCGCAGGCTCAGCGACGGAACGGCCCACGAACCGCCCGTGGGAACCGGCCCAGTGCCATTTCGCGGGCGTGGATGGTTTAAGTGGTCCTGGCGCGGTTAGGGTCGCCCGCGGATCGGTGTCCATGGGAGAGGCCGTCCGTCCGGAGGAATGCCATGTCAGTACGTGCGAGGGCACTGGCCGCGGTATCGGCTGCCGCGGCTGTGCTCGCCGGTTTAGCTGCCGCGAGCCTTCCCGCGCCGGCCGGGGCGGCCGTGCGACCCGTCCGCTACCTGCCCAAGCAGGCCGTCGCGGTCGGGACGGGCGGCGCGGTGGCCTCCGACGATGTCGAGGCCACTTCGGCCGGGCTGGAGGTGCTGCGCGGCGGCGGCAACGCGATCGATGCCGCGGTGGCGGTCGCCGCGACGCTCGGTGTGGCCGATCCCTTGGTCGCCGGCATCGGCGGGGGCGGCTATCTGGTCTACTACGACGCGCGCACTCATCGCGTCTCGACCATCGACGGCCGGGAGACGGCGCCGCGGCTCGCGACTGCTGACCTGTTCATCGACCCGGTGACGGGCAAACCGCTCGCCTTCCCGGTGGCGGTGACGAGCGGCCTGTCCGTCGGGGTGCCCGGGACGCTGATGACCTGGCAGAAGGCGCTTGATGACTGGGGCACGGAGAGTCTCGCGCAGGTGCTGCGCCCCGCGGAAAGCGTCGCACGCCAGGGATTCCCGGTCGATGCGACCTTCCGCGAGCAGGTCCGCGAGAACGCCGCGAGGTTCGCCCAGTTCACCTCGACCAGGCAGTTGTTCCTGCCCGGCGGCCAGCTTCCCGTGGTCGGATCAACCTTCCGCAATCCGCAACTCGCCAGCACCTATGCGGAAATCGGGCGCCGGGGCGCCGGCGACTTCTACGGCGGCCCGCTCGGTGGCGACATCGTGAACACCGTGCAGAACCTGCCACTCGCTCCGGGAGCCATGGTCACCCCGCGTCCGGGCCTGATGCGGATCGGTGATCTGCGTGATTACCTGGCGCTCGGGCAGGCTCCGACGCACGTGAACTACCGCGGCTATGACGTCTATGGAATGGCGCCTTCCTCCAGTGGCGGCACCACCACGGGAGAGGCGCTCAACATCCTGTCGAACTTCGACCTGTCGAAGATGACCCGGGTGCAGGCACTGCACCACTACCTGGAGGCAACCAGGCTCGCCTTCGCCGACCGCAACCGCTATATCGGCGACCCTGCCTACGTCGGCGTGCCGCTGAAGCAACTGCTGTCCACGGGCTTCGGGCGCCAGCGCGGATGCCTGATCAACCCAGACAAGGCGCTGCCCAGCCCGGTCGCGCCCGGGGACCCGTTCGCGGGTTCCGGCGGCTGCACCCCGGCGGCGCCGAGCACGGCACGCCAGCCTGCTGAGGGCACGAATACCAATCATTTCGTGGTGACCGACCGTTTCGGCGACGTCGTTTCCTACACCAACACGATCGAGGAACTTGGCGGCAGCGGCATCGTCGTGCCCGGCCGCGGGTTCCTGCTGAACAATGAGCTGACCGACTTCGACTTCGCGCCGCTGCAGCAGAATGTGCCCGACCCGAACCTGCCCGCCGCGGGCAAGCGGCCCCGGTCGAGCATGTCACCGACGATCGTGCTCAAGTCAGGCCAGCCCTGGCTCGCAGTCGGCTCGCCAGGCGGCGCCTCGATCATCACCACCGTGCTGCAGATCCTGCTGAACCGCATAGATTTCGGCATGACGCTGCCGCAGGCGATCGCGGCGCCGCGGGCATCGCAGCGCAACAGCGCGGTGACGCAGGCCGAACCGGCGTTCATCGCCGCATCGACCACGCCTGGCCTCCAGCAGCTCGGGCAGTCGTTCGCGATCTCCGACACCTCGCCGCTCGATCCCACCATCACGATCAGCCCTGATATCGGCGCCGCCAGCGGTCTTGAGTTCCTCGGCCGCGGCCAGGTCCTCGTGGCCGCGGAACCGATACGCAGAGGCGGCGGCTCCGCGGCCGTGCTCCACCCGGCCGGGTAACGCCGCCGAGGGGCTGGGAACCGAATTAGGAGGGTGCTACGCCGACCGCGACGGTATCAGGCGTTATCGACGGCCGAGCGGAGCAGGTCCATCAGGCGGTCAGCTTCGTCGCGGCCTTGCGCGTCCAGGACATCCCCGACGGGGCCGCGCATGGCACTCGACGGGAAGACGCCCTGGCGGGCCAGCAGGTGCTTCTCGACCGCAACGAAGCTGTCCAGGCTGGTTTGCAGCGATATCAGCAGGGCCAGCGGGCCGGCGATCCGGTAGGCACGGGCCAAGTCAGCACCGACCAGGGCACGCCACAGGGCGGACAGCGCCCACACGACATCCCCCGCTGGCATGGTGCCGACCGCGCCGCGGCGGAAGCTATCGATCAGATACAGCCCTCCGGTGCCCTCAAAGGCCCTGGCCTGGCCATCGGTAGCGGCCAGCAGCCGGGTCAGCCGCGGCCCGATGGGCGGCGCCTCGGGCTTGAACATCACTGTGCCGCCGAGTTCCGCATAGAGCCGCGCCTGCAGCGCGATGGACAGCGGCTGGCCGACGTAGCCACTCGCATCCTGGACGATCAGCGGGATGTCGACACTGGTGGCGATGGCCGTGAAGTAGCGCAGCAGTTCGTCATCCCCCGCGGCGTGCAGCAGCGGCGGCGTGGCCATTACCGCGTCCGCGCCTGCATCCTGCGCGTGCCGGGCGTGCCGCAGGGCAGTGCTGACCGACTCGGCGCCCACGCTGATCACGCACGCACCGCGACCGCGGGCCAGCCGGCATGCCGTCGTGGCCACCTCGTCACGTTCCTCCGATGACAACCGCAGGATCTCCGACACCAGGGCGAACACGACGCCGTCCGCCCCGTTTGCGAACAGCCAGTCGAACAGCGTCGGCAAGGTCGGGTAGTCAATCCGGCCATGCTCATCGAACGGCGTCTGGAAAACCGCGAGCACGCCAGCGAGCCCCGCACCCGCCGCGGCCGCAGCGGGCGGCCCGGCCAGGCCGGCGCCGGGCCTTCCGTGTCCTGCGCTCAACTGCCGCTCCCTCCCCCTCGGAACTGCCGCACCCTGTGCCGCGGGTGATGAGCCCAGCATGGCCGGCCGCATGGCCGGGGCTGGGCCGGACATGTCGTCCGGCCCAGCCCCGGTAACTGCTATGCGGGGGTAGGCCCGCTGCCTGCCTCCGTCAGCCGACCCGGACCTCGACCTCCCGCGATGCGATGCCATTGCTCACGACCCGGAGGTCGTAGCGGCCGTGCGGGAGCCCGGTGGGAACCGTGAACGAGGTGTGCACGTGCCGCCGGCGGGTGGCCACAGCCATCGTGCTGTGATCGAACGTCCGGCAGTAGTGCACATGGCCATCCCCGCTGACCAGCCGCACGATCGGGTAGTTCGTAGCCATGGTCCCGTCATCGCCGTACGCCACGGCCTGGGTCATGCCGTTGAACCGCTCCCCGTGAATGCTGTAGGAGTGGCCGGGCTGCAGGTCACGGGGATGCTCGGTGATGTGCGGGCGCCATTCGTCGTCGGGCTCCCCCACCGGGGTGTAGATCTGCATGGCCGGGGTCCCCGCGCTGAACAGGACCTGGCCGGTGGGCAGCAGCATCATCCGCCCTTCATAGACGTTGCCGCCTGCGTTGGCGGGCGCTGGCGCCGGGTCGAGCACCTTGCCGTCGAACTCGAAGAACTGCCCGTTCTGGGCGAAGCCGCCAGCGTTGGGTGCCGTGCCGGCGACGCAGAGGACATGACCTTCGGGCAGCACGCAGCCCGGTGCGTCGTTGGCCTTCAGCGGCTGCCCGGGCGGGTTGTCAGGGAAGTCAGGGCCCGCCGTCCAGATCCCTGGCGTGGCGGGGTCGTGGTCCGGCTGGTAGATGGCGGTATGTCCGTTCCCCCCGACCTGGAAGGCCGTGCCGTCCGGCCGAAGCAGGCAGGGGCCGATCTCGATCGAGAAGTTGCTCTCGACCAGGGATACCGGTGTCTGGCCCGCGCTCACCCAGCTGCCGGATGAGATCAGGTACTTCTCGGCCTTCGGCGGGCTCGAGTTCTCGATGGCCAGCACCGTGCCGTCCGGCATCAGGGTGAAGCCTTCCTCGGAGCTGGGGTCCTCCTTGTTGCCGGTCGGCGTCCAGGTGTCGGTCTCCGGGTCGTAGAGGGCGGTCCTGATGTCGTCGATCGAGCCCAGCAGCACCCGTCCGTCCGGCAGCACGCAGCATGGCGCGTCGCCGATATGGGTCCAGCCCGGTGCCGTGGCCGGCTGCCACGTATCGTGCACCGGGTTGTAGATCTCCGCCCGGTTCCAGTCCACCTGGCCGCCGTTGTGATACTCGCCGCCTGCGACGAAGACACGGCCGTCGGCGAGTACCGCGGAGGCGTAGTAAAGGCGTGAGTCGGTCATCGGGGCGAGCTGCGACCAGGTGCCATTCGTGTAGTCGCCCCACTGGTCAGGCGTCAGGCGCCACCAGTGGGTGCCGGCCGATTCCTGACACATCACCGTTCCGTCGGTGAGCAGGAGCATCGTGCTCGCGGGGAATGCGGGCTGGTTGGCAAGCGGCTGCCAGGTTCCGGGCATTTGCCGGGCCTCCTTGTCATGGGTGGTCTCCCCAGACAAGAGCGCGGACGAGCCAGGCAGATACACCGGGCCCGGTGGCTAGCCTCAGCCGCTCGAGTCAGGAGAGCGGGAAGTGCGGCGGAGGCTCCACAGCAGCGGACTGACGGCCGATCAGGGCGGTCAGCTGTGGATGACGTCCGTGTGGTGGCAGAAGTGCACCTGTCCGGGGCTCATCGACCGGATCCGCTGCAGCGACTCCCGCCAGGCCGCCGGGTCGCTCGCCTGACCGGATGGCAGGTCATCGGTCGCCGGGCCCAGGTACTGGCGCGGGGTGTAGGCCGCATCGCCGATCAGCACGTCAGGTGCGCCGTCGCCGGACTGGACCACGACGGACTGGTGACCTGCGGTGTGCCCGGGAGTCGTGATTACCGCCAGGCCGGGCAGTACTTCAGTGTCCCCGTCGAGCAGCTCGAACCGTGCGTTCATGAAGTCGAACCACTGGTACAGGTCCGGTGACTCGCGCTCCGCGCGGGCCACCTCGGCGCGCTGGACGTAACAGGCGGCGTGCTTGAACACGGCATTCTGGCCGCAGTGGTCGAAGTGCAGGTGAGTGTTGATCACCAGCCCGATGTCGCCCGGGGTCATGTCCACTTCGGCGAGCGCGTCCGCGGCGGAGCGGTTCACCACCCGCCAGTCGCTGAGCCACTCCTGCGGACCGCCGACACCGGTGTCCACCAGGACCGCACCGCCGGGGTGGGTGACCACGAAGCCGTGCACCGGCCACCGGGCGCCATCGACGCCGCGCAGGCTGGCCAGGTGCAGCCGCTTGATCTCCAGTGCCACCAGAACCCTCCAGCTCCCTGGTCACGCTAGCGGTGCTCAGCCGCAGCGGGAACCGGCCGGAGGGCCCGAAGATCCCCGCCGACGAAGGTGCCCGCCAGGATGGCCGCAGCCCAGGCATCACGCTTCCCGATGGAACGGGAACTGGCCAGGCTGACAGCCGCGTCGAGTGAATCGCTGGCCAACGCCGTTACGGTCCAGCGACGGGCCTCCGCCGCCTCGCCCGACCGGGCCGCGGCGACGGTGCCCAGGCCCAGAACCAGGTCCCGGATGCCGATGGTCCGCATCAGCAGACGCAGCTCCTCGGCGTACCGTCGGGCCTGTTCGGCAGTGCGGATGTCCGGCTCGGTGACGATCTCCATGAGCGGCACGCCGGATCGATCGAAGTCGATGAGACTGACTC
>CAYPQM010000042.1:0-42563 GCA_964412845.1 uncultured Streptosporangiaceae bacterium | reverse complement strand
CCGCGTCCGGCATCGGCTTCTGGCAGGTGGCCTGGGCGGACGAGCAGCCGGAGGAGTTCCCGGTGTACAGGCCGTCGGTCCAGTGCAGGTCCAGGATGGCCACGATGCCGTTGGCGTTCAGCAGGCTGACGTAGGCCTTGATCGCGTTGATGTAGCTGGCCCCTGCGTAGACCGGGTTTACATACGATTCCCCGTTCCAGCAGGCTTCGTTCAGCGGCACCCGCACCGCCGTGACGTGGGTCCAGCTCTTCATGGCGAGGAGCGATGCCTCGTCGACCGGTCCGTCGAAGAATCCCCAGCCCTGCACGCAGGCGTACTCGGCGCCGGAGCGGTTCATCCCGTGCAAGATGACCTGGCTGCCGCTGGCGTTAACCAGCTCATTGCCGAACACGTGCAGCTGCGGCGGGGCGGTGCTGGCGATTTCGGTGGGGGTCACGGTGGCGGCGGTGTAGCCGGTGGCACTGACGGTGAACGTGGCTGCGCCGGTGCTGGCGGAGTCCGCGGCGATCGTGACGTTCTGCACCGTGTTCCAGTTGGCGGGAGTGAAGGTGAGGCTGGAACCGGAGCCCACCGACAGGCCGCTGTTACCTGAGGTGCGGGCCGCCGAGAGGGTGACGGCTGAACTGGGCGCCGCTGAGAGCGCGACGCCGAAAGTGCTGGTAAACCCCTGCATCACCGGCAGCGAGATGGAACTCGTGACAATGGCCGGCTGGACGGTGGCGCCCGGGGTGCAGGTCACGCTGGCGGGCGCGGCGTCACTGCTGCCCCAGGTGCCCTGGAAGCCGAACGAGGTGCTGGCACCGGCCCCGACCGAGCCGTTGTAACTCATGCTGGTCGCGGTGACGTACTCGATGCTCTGGGTCAGAGTGGTATTCCACGCGCTGGTCACCTTCTGGTCACCGCCGAAGGTGAACGTCACCGTCCAGCCGGTGAGCGCGCTGCTGCCGGTGTTGGTCACGGTGACACCACCGACGAACCCGCCGCTCCACTGGCTTGGCGCGCCGTAGCTCGCCGAACAGGTCGTCGCCGCGCTGGCCTGCGGGCCGGTGGCCGCCACCAGCCCCAGGCCGAGCGCCAGCACTGGCACCAGGGTGGCGACACGGCGGCGCAGCCGCGACCGCCTGGTACGCGCATCGAGCGGAGCCCGCAAGCTCGGGAATTTCACGCGGACCTACCTCCTTGACCGGGAGCCGATGCCGGGCACCAGTCCTTTTCCTGATTGCCATAGACATCTACTTGACCCGGACCGTACAAAGACCAGCAGGTCATACCAAGAGCAGCACGCTTGCCAGCCCGGATTAAGCCTGCTCAGAGCATTTAGGAATTGGTCCGCTGATGAAAATTTCACCTTCATTCCCGCGCCCCTCATCGGCCCGGCTGGTGCCACTTCCATGCCCATTCAGCTGAGCCGGCCCTCCCGCCAGCTCCGCCGACCTGCCGGGCTCGGCCGATGTCGCACGGCTGTCCGTCACGAGCGGTTGTTGATGACCCCCTCGGCGCCGTTGTCAGCGGGGGTGATGGCGGCGGGGTGCTCGCCGAGGGCAGCGGCGAGACGGGCCAGGGTGCGGCCCCGGCAGGACGGGCGGCCGTGACGTTCCAGCCTGCCGATCGTAGCCAGGCTTACCCCGGCCCGGTCCGCCAGCATTTCCTGGGACAGCCCGCCCTGGCGGCGTAACTCCCGCAACCGGCGCCCATCGATGATGACCATCCACCGCCCGCCAGCGCTGGACGGACCGCGAACGGCCGCAATGACTGGAAGATCCAAGGCTCCGGTATCAGTTTCGGCAAATGGCAGGCTCAGGGTATTGATCAAGTTGTCAGGGAGAGATCGCTGTGAATAGGGCACTGCTGTATGCCGACGGCATCCATGACAGCCTGTCCCGCGCCGGCCGCGCCCTGACGACACACGCCAGGGTTCCACAACGACATGAATCAGCCGGCCGGGCTGCCACCTTCTAGCGACGCCACCGTCCCGGCGGCCAGAGCCTCCAGGCAGGCAGCGATCCGGCGCGCCACGAGCGATGTCACCCGCCCGGCCACCCGGTCCTGGCGCACGAAGGCGAAGCCGGCGAGTTCCCCCTCTTGCACAACGATCGCCTCGATGTCCTTCGCGGCAAGGACACCTCAGGCCCCTCATCAGTTGCTGCTTGGCACATTCCACAGGCGGCCGCGTCATGACAGTGGCCGGAGGTGGGTGCGCTGTCCGTCGTGATCGAAGATGCACATGATCTCCGCCGGACCGCCGTGGGCGCCGAAGGCGTGCGGAATCATGGTGGAGAACTCCGCCGCCTGGCCGGCCTCGACCAGGATGGTCCGCTCGGCCAGCAGCAGCACAACGGTTCCCGACAAGACTGTGAACCAATCCTTGCCGGGATGGACTTTCAACTCGGTGGTGCCGCGGCGGGGTGCCGGCCTGGTGATGCGCATCTTGGCCACGGTGACGCCGTGCGGTCCGGGCTCCCGGGTCAGCATCCAGGTCGTCATACCTCGCACCACATCGCGCTGCGGCCTGATCACCACGTCGTCGTCATCGACGGATTCCACGAGCTGGTCGAGGGTGGTCCCCAGGGCCCGGGCGATCGGGGCCAGCTGGTCAAGGGCGATCCGCCGGTGGCCGGTCTCGATCCGGCTGAGGGTGGACGGGCTCAGGTGGCAGCGGGCCGCCAGGTCATCGAGCGACCAGCCCCGGGCCGCACGCAGCCCCCTGATCCGCTTGCGGACCAGACCATCGAGATCACCGTCTTGCGTCATACGCAAGACCCTATGCTAATGGCGCAAGCTGCCGGTAGCGTGGGGGCATGCAAAGCCATCATCACCACCATCCCGCAGCCGAGACCGACGAGGCGGCCATGGCCGAACTCCTGGACCTCGACGCCGAGGTACTGCACTCCTACCTGTCCGAAGTGACCGCCTGGGTTCGCGAGCTGGCCGCTGAGCTGCCCCGCCGCCGGATCCTCGACCTGGGTAGCGGAACCGGTACCGGCGCCCTCGCCCTGGTCCAGCGCTTCGAGGGGGCCGACGTGATCGCCCTGGACAGGTCCGCGCAATTGCTGGCCCGCTGCCAGGCCAAGGCCCGCGATCTCGGCGTTGCCGACCGGGTCCGCACCGTCCAGGCCGACCTGGACGCGGAGTGGCCGGCCACCGGCCCGGTTGACCTGGTGTGGGCGTCCAATTCCCTCCACCACATGGCAGATCCCGAACACGTCCTCACCGAGGTCTTCGCCACGATCCACCCCGGCGGGCTGCTGGTGGTGGCCGAGATGGACTCCTTCCCGCGCTTCCTGCCCGACGACGTCGGCCTGGGCCGCCCCGGACTGGAAGCGCGCTGCCATGCCACCGTGGCCGAAGGACTGGCCGGCGAGCTACCGCATCTCGGCTCCGACTGGGGCTCGCGCCTGTCCCAAGCCGGCTTTGTCATCGAGGCCAAGCGGAGCTTCGCCATCGATCTGACGCGGCCGCTCCCCGCCTCCGCCGGCCGCTACGCCCAGGCATCCCTGCGGCGCATCCGGTCCGGCCTCGACGGCCAGCTGAGCGCCGACGATCTGGCCACGCTCGACACCCTCATCGACAGCGACGGCCCCGACGGCGTCCTGCAGCGCGACGACCTCACCGTCCGCGCCGCGAGGACCGTATGGGTGGCCAGGCGGCCGTGAGCGGTTTTAGGTACCCCTATTCTGCCGTCCGTCCGCCCCAGCCTCAGGCCGCGACGACGCTCAGGACGATCTTTCCGCGGGTGTGCCCGCGCTCGCCCCGGGTGTGTGCGTCGGCGACCCGTTCGAGGGGGAACACCTCGGCGACCTCGACATGAACCTCGCCCCCATCGATGAGCTGGGCAATACGTCCGAGCGCGGCCGCGTCCGGCTCGACCAGCATCGGGGTAACCCGGACACCGAGTTCGCCGGCCGCCGCCTGTACCTGCGGCGAGGCGCCGCCGGGCACCGCGACGAGCAGCCCGTCCTGGCGCAGCACCCGGAGCGATCGCAGCCCGGTGGCGTCGGGGGCACCGACCAGATCGACCGCGACATCGATCTCACCAACCTGCTCCTCGAACCGGACCTGCGTGTAGTCGATCAGCTCATCGGCCCCGAGCTTGGCCAGCCAGTCGTGATTCCGGGCGCTCGCCGTGCCGATGACGTGCGCACCGAGGTGCTTAGCGAGCTGGACCGCGAAGTGGCCGACACCGCCCGCGGCCGCGGTGATGAGCACCCGATGGCCGTGCCGCACGCCCGCGGTGTCCACCAGCGCCTGCCACGCCGTGAGCGCGGCCAGCGGGACGGCGGCGGCCTCCTCGAAGCTGAGGCGGGACGGTTTCCGGGCGAACTGCCGGGACGGCGCGGTGACGTATTCGGCGTAGCCGCCGGCCGCGCGCGGGAACCATGGCATGCCGTAGACCTCATCACCCGGCTTCAGCACGGTCACGCCGAAGCCGACCTGCTCGACGACACCCGCGACGTCCCACCCCAGGATGAACGGAGGCGCGCCGAGAACGCCGGCCATGCCGCTGCCTTCCCGGGTCTTCCAGTCCACCGGGTTCACCCCGGCCGCGTGCACCCGGACCTGCACCTCGGTCGGCAGCGGCACCGGCCGCGGCACGGTCTGCAGCTCAAGCACCCCGGCCCCGCCGAACGCCTGCTGGGTCACTGCGCGCATCGTCGATGTCATGTCGTCGTGGCTCATGACGTCAGTCTCCGGGCCGGCCGGCTCCCGTGACAGTGGCCTGAAGAACCCGGTTCGTAAATATCAGGCAACTGTTGCCTGCCCCGGCCCCTGGGCCCAGCGCACAGCCCGCCTCAGCGACAGCTTCCGGTCCCCCCGCTGCATGGTCTCCATCCGGCCGCACGCCAGCAGTAACGCGACTGCCAGAGATAGCGCGGACACCCGTGCGGTAAGGAATTCCGATCGGGCGTTCTCAGCAAGAGGCCTTCTGCTGGGCAGATACCGCGAACCGCCAGGACCGCCTCCGGGCCCTGTCAAGGGGGGAAACCCCGTGTCAATGCGGGTGGTTCCCACGATCAGCCGGGCCGCCCCGGCCGGCACACTGGTGGCATGGCACCGACGCGTGATGTCGCGGCCGGTGGTGAGCAGCCGCCTGCCGACTGGCTGCACGTGGAAACACTCAGCCTGGCCGAGGTGGTGCTGGCCATTCTCCGGGAGCAGCGTAAGGCGCCGTTGGCCACGGCCGCGGCTATCGTGCGGGAACGCCGCGATGACGGATTTCTCGTCCGGGTGCGTCTGCTGGAAGGCACCCCGCCGCTCGCCGGGGACCCGGGCGTCAATGAGGCTCCCGGCAGTTTGATCGCGGCCTTCGCCGCCCTTCACCTCGGCCCGGAGCTACTGGACGCGTTCGGGGACAACAACGTGATCATCCTCAAGTGACCAGCCCGTCAAGTGACCAGCCGTCAAGTGGCCAGGCCCTCAAGTGACCACCCATCAAGTGGCCAGGTCGGCGGAGCGGAGGAAGGTGAGGACGGCGCGGACCCGGTTGTTGTCGTTGTCGGTCTGATCGAGCCCCAGCTTGGTGAAGACGTTCGTTATGTGGGTTTCGACGGTCCGGGCGCTCAGGCTGAGCTGTTTTGCTATCCCGAGGTTGGAGCGGCCCTCGGCCATCCGCTGCAGGACGGCCCGCTCCCGCTCGTTGAGCATGTCGATCTTGCTTGGCTTCCGGTTCCGGTGCAGCAGGCGCCGGACGATGGTCGGGTCTATGACCGTCTCACCGGCCGCGACCCGGGCCAGGCTGTCCATCAGGGCGGTGGCGTCGGTGACATTGTCTTTCAGCAAGTACCCCACGCCCGTGCTGACGGTCTCCAGGAGCTGGCTCGCGTACCTGGTCTCAGCGTAGGTGGACAGCACGAGAATGCCGGTCCCCGGGTGACGGCCGCGCAGTTCGGCCGCGGCCCTGATGCCTTCGTCGGTGAAGGAGGGGGGCATCCGGATGTCGAGGATGGCGACGTCGGGCGGGCTCGCGGCGATGGTCGCCAGCAGCTCAGCGCCAGTGGACGTGCTGGCCGTGACCTGGGCGCCGGATGCCTCCAGCAGCAGCGCCAGGCTGCTCCGGAACAGCCCGGAGTCCTCCGCGATCGCTATTCGCATGGAATCCTTACCACGAGACGGGTTCCCCGGCCCGGTGGGCTGTCGATGGTGACGTTACCGTCGAGGGCGCTGACCCGATCCACGATGTTGGCCAGCCCGTGGCCGTCCGGCGCCGCGCCGCCGACACCGTCGTCGAAGATCTCCATGTCCAGCCACGACTCGGTCATCCGGATCACCACGGATGCGCTGTCCGCCTGGGCGTGCTTCACCGCGTTGGTCAGCGCCTCACAGGCGACGAAGTACAGGGTCGCCTCCACGGCCGGGGCGGCCCGGGACGCGGGCGCGGTCACCCGGACCGGCAACGGGAGCCGCTCGGTGACATCTTCCAGCGCGACCGCCAGTCCCCCTTGCGACAGCACGGCCGGATGAATCCCGTGGGCCAGGTCACGCAGTTCGCCCAGCACTTCCTTGAGCTCGCTGCGGGCCTGCCCGAAAGCTGCGGTCGCGGCTGGGTCGGCCGTGCTGGTCATCGCGGCGGTGAGCTGGGCGGCCAGGCCCAGCAGATGCTGCTGCACGCCATCATGCAGGTCCCGTTCGAGGCGGCGCCGTTCCGCCAGCCCGGCCTCGATGATGCGGGCCCGCGACGCGCGAACCTGCTCCAGTTCCGCCTGCGCGGCCTGCGCCTGGAGCTGAGCATTCTTCAGCGCCAGCCCGCTGGTCTGCACGGCGGCGTCAAACAGGCCGCGGTACCGGGCCAGGGCCGGGTCGGCGATGATGACCGCGATCGGGGTGCCAGCCTCGGTACGGATGACCTCGACCAGCCGGTCACGTGGCGGCTCCCCGGCGATCATGGCGGCCACGGCACGCCCATCATTCACGGCACGGCCAGCATCCACCGCGCGGCCAGCATCCACCGCGCAGCCATCGCCGGCGCTCGCCGTCCCGTCGCCGCGGCCATCATCGGCGACACCGCCATCGCCTGCCGCACGGCCATCTCCTGCCGCACGGCCATCGCCTGCCGCACGGCCATCGACACCGCTCGCCACCCCATCGCCATGGCCCAGCGGAGGACCGGGAGCGGACAGGTCGAGAACATCCAGAGTCGGGTCACGCAGAGTAACCCGCAGCGCGTAGCGCACCGCGCTGACGTCAGCGCTGGCCGAGACCTGAGCGGCCAGCCCGGTGATGTTGTTGAGCAGGAGGGCACGCTGGATCACCGCGATCAGGAACGCCAGCGGCACCGCCAGGTCCACCACGCCCTCGGTGAGGAACGCGCCGTTGGGGGTGGCGCCCGGGCTGGCCAGCATCTGGACCACGGCCGTCGCGCTTGCCGCCACCACGGCCGCCAGTCCCGCCAGGATGATCGGGGCGATGACGATCCGGTCCAGGCCTCTGGTCCGCACCAGCCGCATCACCAGGAACACCAGGATGGCCAGGCCGAGCAGCCCCTCACCGGCGTTGACGACCACACTTATCGTGCTGAACAGCCGCTGATTGACCATGAGGCCAGGCCACCAGGCTGACGGCGACTCCCCGTTCCATCGCGCGGTAGACGTGACGGCGATCAGTGTGCGGCCGACCAGCATCCAACTGGCCAGCAGGATGAGAAATACCCGCTGATATCTCAGCAGCCTGGGATTGGGATAGCGGAGCAGCGCCCAGGCGCCAAACACCCGGTCCATGCCGCCGAACACGACGTCATAAACAGGCCATGGGCCAGCATTCCAGGAATCGGCGAAGTCGAGCGACCGGCACACCCCGGCCAGCATGAGCGCCCACGCCACGCCGCGCTGCCCAGGATGGCGGTAAAGCGTGAGCCCAGTGAAGACGAAGGTCAGCGAGGTCAGCACGTTCACAATGGCCAGCGCCGGGCTATCGGCCCACAGTGTCCCCTGGGCGGCCGCGGAGCAGCCGGCGAAGACGACCAGAACGGCTGCTGCCGCCTGGCGCGAACGCCGGGCCCGCCACGGCCGCCACGCGCTCCACCGCCAAGCCTGCCCGCGGTGACCGGACGTGCCGCTGGGCAAGACCGCAGGCCCAGCCGACGGCAGAGAGGCGGCGCGCATCCAGGCCCATCGTGTAGTCAGCGGATACGTACACGGCAATGGCAAGCCGCTGGGACTGGGTTAACCGAAAAAGACCGAATCGTCAAGCCGTGCTGGTGGCGGGGCCGCGATACCGCCGCTGACACCAGCCTGGCCGCGCTTAGTACGGCAACGGCCTTAACTGGTCCGTGCGGGATCATTGAGTGCGTGATGGTGGATGTTGTCGCGGGCGAGCTGGACGGTCCCTAAGGTTTCAGAGCCGCCGGAAGCAGCTGCCTGAGCAGGCCCGTTATGCTCGCGGCCGCGTCATTGACCAGAATGACGATGCTGGCCGCCCGGTCTGGGATCCAGCAGGCGAAGGACTGATAGCCCGGGTTGTCGCCAGGGTGGTACCAGGCCGCGCGCCCGGCGAAGATCCCGGCAAACATGCCGTAGCCGTAACCGGTAGTAGTCAGCCGGGGCTCACCTTCCTCATCGTCGTCGAGAGGCGCGTGCACGGTGCACATCGCGCGCAGCGAACTCGCGGCGATCAGCTCACCGCGGTGCAGCGCGGCGGTGAACCTGGTCAGGTCGCCCGCAGTGGACCAGATGTCACCGGTGCCGGGCATCGCGTCCAGGTCCCAGGGCGCCACCGGCTGACCATCCTTGTAGCCGCGGGCCGCAGCGGCCGGGGCAGCGCCCACGGTGGTCTCGGTCAGCTTCAGCGGGGACAAGATCCGTTCGGCGAGGAACTCCGGGTAGGGCTGTCCGCTGGCCCGCTCCACGATGAACCCAGCCAGCAGGAAGCCCGGGCTGCTGTAGTGCCACTGCACGCCGGGCTCGGTGCGCAGCGGCGTGGCCTGGATGATCTTTAGCCGCTCGCTGATCCGCATCGGCTCGGCCGGGTCCAGGCCCGGAGCCTCGAGCCAGTGCGGGATGCCCGCGGTGTGGGACAGCAAGTGATGGAGCGTGACCTGCCGCCACTGCGGCCCCCCTCCAGGCAGCCACCGGCCGACCGGCTCGCCCAGGTCGAGCCGCCCGGACTCGACCAGGAGCATGACCGCGGCCGCGGCGAACTGCTTGCTCACCGAGCAGAGCTGGAACCGCGTCCCCGAAGTGCACGGGACGCCGGCCTCGATGTCGGCCAGGCCCCCGGCCAGATCCGCCCCGGCCGATCCGCCTATGGTCACCATCGCCGCACCACAAAGACCCACTACCGGACGCATATCGCGATCCTAGGTGCCGTTGCCGTATCAGCCGCAGCCCGTGCGGTGGGCTAGCGGAATGCAGTGGGGCTGGAGGAGAGGCTACCGAGATACTGCATTCCCCCCTCGGTAACCCCGCCTCCAGCCCGGCTTCCCCGGCACCGCAGGGCGGACCAGTCCTGCGTGCCATAGCAGCAAGTATGTGAGCCGGGAGGCGGCCGGGTGATCGTGGGAATCACCAGAATTAACGCGGGATTCCCCGCTTGACATCAAGACGAGCCCGCCCCCGGCCTTCCACCGTCCTGACCGGAAGTGCTGTGCCGCGCCATAACCGCAGGCTGGCCAGGTCCAACGCCGCCCGCCGGAGCGGCCGTTCCGGTGACCAAGCCCGGTGGCTGCAGGACGGACGCCCAGCGGATCACGCCGCGAGCTATCGGTGATCTGGCCACATATGTCCGAAGAAAAGCCGTCCCGGGAAAGCCACTGGCATTTATGCCCGGCCGTCACCGTGCTCATCCGATGCCATGGAAGCGCCCGCGGCCCGAATGCCGATAACCGTGGCGGGACATGCCGATAATCGGCTAGGGTCCTGGCGTCGGAGGGCTGGACGGCGAGCCCGTTCCCGGCGGGGGCACCTCTGCTGCGTCAATGCAGTCAAGGCATTCGCCCGTCCTGACCGGGATTCGGGGAATTACATTCCGATGGGCCCGCTTCGATCCGGGGGTGGAGTATGCGGGTACGCAGTCTGATCATCGCGGTAGTCGTCGCGGCCGTTGCTGCCTGGTGCGGATCACCCGGTGCGTTAGCGACCCCAGCCGCCGCGAAAATCACCGCTGCCCGCACGGCCGCCGGGCCGCGAATCGTGCAGTCAGCCGCGGGCACGGAGAAAAGCCCGGCGAATTCGCTGACCGCCACGTTTCCCGCAGTGACCAGCGCTGGAGATCTTCTGGTGCTCTCGGCCAGCCTTTACACGGGAACGAGTACCCGGATCACCTCGGTGACGGATTCCGCTGGCGGGTCATGGACCCGCATCGGTAGCTACGCCAGTTCGATGAGCCAGGCCACCCAGGTAGCGGTCACGGTGAGCACGCCCGCGGCGATCAGGGGCGCGTTTTACTACCCCTGGTTCCCTGAGGCATGGGTCCAGCAGGGGCAGAACCCGTTCACCAACTACACCCCGGCCCGCGGCTTCTACAGCACCGATGCGGCCACCGTGACGGCGCAGGTCGCGGACATGCAGTACGGCGGCATCACCCTCGGGATCGCCTCCTGGTTCGGTCCGGGCACGACCACCGACAAGCACTGGCCCGCGCTGATGCAGGCCGCGAAGGGCTCCGGCTTCGCCTGGGCGCCGTACTACGAGCCAGAGGGGATCTCTGACCCCACTCCGCAGCAGATCGCGGACGATCTGCACTACATCGAGAGCACCTACGGCGGCCCCGGCTCGGCTCTCGCGTCCCTGCCGGGCCAGGGCATGCCGGTCTTCGTGTACAACGCTGACGACCCGACCACCGCCAAAGGCTGCGACACCGTGGACCGCTGGAACCAGGCCCGGCAGATCCTGCAGCAGCAGTACGGCGAGAGCATCTACATCGACCTGAAGGTGTTCCCCGGCTACACCACCTGCCTGGGAACGCCCATGATCAACGGCTGGCACCAGTACGGCCCGGCGAGCGCGATCCAGAACTTCGCGCATGCCCCCGGCGATGGCTCGTACTCGATCTCCCCCGGCTACTGGAAATCCGGCGCGGCCTACGGCGCCGCGCCGTTCCTGGCCCGCGACCGCACCCGCTGGCAGGCCAGCATCGCCAGCATGAACGCGTCCGGCGCGAAGTGGCAGCTCATCACCACGTACAACGAGTGGGGTGAGGGAACCGCGATCGAAAGCTCGGCCGGCTGCCGGAGCGCGGCTCCCGCCGGAACCTACTGCGACTGGAGCAGCGGCGGCACCGGTTCCGATTTCATCACCGACCTGCACAACGCCCCGCCCGGCTGAGCGGCCTCCCGGCGCGCCACCGGAAACAGAATTGCGCCGGTTCTGGCGGCGCTGCCATCCTGAGCGGCATGACTCCAGGAGACCGCGGCGAGCCCGCCGCCGGTGCCGCGGCGCCGGCGGCGGCGGGCGAGGCATCACCCCTTGATCTGGCTACCGCGACGGGCCTGGCGACGGCGCTCAGGGACCTGCTGCACACCAGTTATCACCTGATCGCGCGGACCGGGCGGGTCACGCCCGCGGCGGCGAAAATCAGCGCGCACCTCGGCTGCGAGCTGACGGACATGGCGTTCGTCAGCGAGAACTTCGCGGTGTGGGAACACGCCAACCTGCAGCGCGGCGTGGACGCCTACCTCGCCGAGCACTCGCCCGACGCCGAATGGTTCGGCATCAGCGGGATGAACCGGGACCACGAGGACCTGGCCACCATGATCACCAGCCCTGATCCGGGCCAGGAGATCACGGCCGTCACCCACGGCACGGCCGCGATCGGGCCGGACGAGGCGATGGAGGTGGTGCAGTTCGGGCTGGTGCCGTCGACCGCGCCGGACAGCAGCCCGATCGTCATCGGGCTGCGGGCCACCGAACGCTTCGGGCCGCCTGAGTGCCGGATAGAGATCCTGGCCGCCCAGCAGGCCACCGCGGTCGCCGTCCGGGGTGAGATCGAGCGGCTGATGCGCGAACACGATGTGCTCCGCGGGCAGGTGCTGAGCTTCGGCGTGTCCGAGCACCGCGGCAACGAGTTCCTCAGCTTTCTGCCCCGCCCGGATCTGACGGCCGAGCAGGTCATCCTCCCGGCCGGGGTGCTCGATTCGATCGAGCGCCATGTCATCAGCGTGACCAGCCAGGCCGCGCGGCTCACGGCGGCCGGGCAGCATCTCAAGCGGGGGCTGCTGCTGCACGGTTTCCCCGGCACCGGCAAGACGCACACCGTCCGCTACCTGATGAGCCGGATGACCGGCTGCACGGTCATCTTGATGACCGGGCGGGCGATGGGCTACATCGAGCAGGCCGCCACGCTGGCCCGCCGGCTCCAGCCATCCATGCTGGTCCTGGAGGATGTCGACCTCATCGCCCAGGACCGGAGCTTCGACCCGGACAGCACCCCGCTGCTGTTCTCGCTGCTGGACGCGATGGACGGGGTCGGCGCGGACGCCGATGTGACGTTCGTGCTGACCACCAACCGGGCCGAGGTGCTGGAACGGGCCCTGGTCGACCGGCCCGGCCGGGTGGACCTGGCCGTGGAGATTCCCAAGCCGGATGCGCAGGCGCGGGAACGCCTGCTGCGGCTGTACGCCGGCCGGCTGGCCCTGGACGCGAACCTCGCGCCGGTGATCGCGGCGACGGAAGGCGCCACCGCTTCATTCATCAAAGAGCTGCTGCGCCGGGCCGTGCTGGCCGCGTTCCGCGCATCGGACGACGTGCGCGCCCTCACCGATGCCGACCTCACGACCGCGGCGCAGGAGCTTTCCGCCGAGCGGCATGCGCTGACCCGCAGCCTGCTGGGCCACACCCCATCGGGCGCAGGTCACGCCGACGCCTGACCGCGTGGCGGCCTGACGGCCGGGACCGGGACCGGGACCGGCCCAGCGGTCAGGACCGGCCCAGCGGTCAGGGCTTGCGGGCCAGGCAGCCCCACATGGCGGTGGGCGGGCTGTTGATATCGCGGATCGAGTCGGGCCGCCATTCCTGGACCGGCACCACGCCCGGCTCCACCAGGTCCAGCCCCGCCACGAACTGCGACACCTGGTCCCGGGTGCGGAAGGTGACCTTCTGGCCGATGGACTTGGTCAGCGACGTCTCGGCCTTGACCGCGACGGCTACCTGGTCGCGAGCCGGGTGGGTGAGCGCAAGAAAGCTGCCGGGCGCAGCGGCGCCGAGCAGCGAGGTGACGATCCCGCCCGGATCATCGGAATCGGGGATGCAGTGCAGGATGGCGATGAGCATGACGCCGACCGGCTGGCTGAAGTCGAGCGTGCGCGCCGCCTCGGCCAGGATCGTCGCCGTGTCGCGGGCGTCGGCGTCGATGTAGGCGGTGGGCCCGGTCGTGCTGGTGAGCAGGGCGCGCGCGTGGCTGAGCACAATCGGGTCGTTGTCCGCGTACACCACCCGGCACTCAGCTGCGGCCGACTGGGCGACCTCGTGGGTGTTGCCGGTGGCCGGGATGCCGGTGCCGATGTCGAGGAACTGCCGGATACCAGCCTCGGTCATGTACCGCACGGCCCGGCCGAGGAACCGCCGGTTGGCCCGCACCCCGGGCACGATCGTGGGAGTGGCCGCCATCGCGAGCTCAGCGGCTTCCCGGTCCGCCGCGAAGTTGTCCTTGCCGCCGAGCCAGTAGTCGTAAATCCGCGCGATATGCGGCACACCCGAGTCGAAATCCGGCACGCGACTCCCTCGCCAAGACCACGGCAAAACCCGGCTTACCGCCCACACGGCAGGCTGCCGGCCAGACTACCCGCGCGGGCGCCGCCGGGCCTGGCGCCCATCGAAACCAGCCCGGCAGGTGCGGTGGCCGCGAGCGCCGGCCGGCCCGCCCGCGGGGACGGCGAACTGATCCGGGGACTGCGCCCGGGCACCCTCCCGTGGTTACGATCAGCGGGTGACTAGTCCGCCAATGCCCCGGTTCCCGGCCGGGTTCCACTGGGGAGTCGCCACGTCGGCGTACCAGACCGAGGGTGCTGTCCGCGAAGGCGGCCGCGGCGTGTCGATCTGGGACACGTTCGGCCGGCGGCCGGGAGTGATCAGGGATGGCCACACCGGCGAGGTGGCGACCGATTCCTACCACCGCTGGGAGCAGGACGTCGCGCTGCTGGCCGGCCTGGGGGTCACCGCGTACCGGTTCTCGATCGCCTGGCCGCGGGTCCAGCCGGACGGCCAGGGACCGGCCAACGGCGCCGGGCTCGACTTCTACGACCGGCTCACCGATGCGCTGCTGGCCTCGGGCATCACGCCGGTGCCGACCCTGTATCACTGGGATCTGCCTCAGCCGCTGGAGGATGCGGGCGGCTGGATGGAGCGGCAGACGGCGCAGCGGTTCGCCGACTACGCCGCGATGACCGCTGACCGGCTGGCCGACCGGATCGGGCTGTGGATCACCCTCAACGAGCCGTTCGTCGTCACCGCCTTCGGCTACGCGCTCGGCATCCACGCACCCGGTAAGGCGCTGATGCTGGACGCCCTGCCGACCGCCCATCACCAGCTGCTCGGGCACGGCCTGGCGACCGCCGCGCTGCGGACGGCCGGCGCGCGCCAGGTGATGATCACCAACAACTACTCGCCCGCCTGGCCGGCCAGCGACAGCGCCGCCGACCGGGCCGCCGCGCACGCCTACGACGTCCTGCAGAACCGGATGTTCACCGACCCGGTGCTGCTCGGCCGCTATCCGGACCTGACTCCGTTCGGCCTGGATGGTGACGACCCGGCCAGCGGCCTGGCCTGCGTACGGGACGGGGACCTGGCGGCGATCTCGGCTCCGGTCGACGGCATCGGGGTCAACTACTACAACCCGACCCGGCTGTCCGCGCTGCCCGGCTCGCCACTGCCCTTCCAGATGGAGCCGATCCCCGGCTACCCGGTCACCGCGTTCGGCTGGCCGGTCGTCCCGGCGGGCCTGACCGAACTGCTCAGCCTGCTCGCCGAGCGCTACGGGACCGCGCTCCCGCCGCTGTACATCACCGAGAACGGCTGCTCGCACGATGACAAGCTGGCCGCCGACGGCACGATCGACGACCAGTTCCGGATCGGCTACATCGATGGCCACCTGCGGGCGGTGCACGCCGCGATCGGCGCCGGCGTCGACGTGCGCGGCTATTTCCACTGGACGCTGGCCGACAACTTCGAGTGGAGCGAAGGCTTCCACCAGCGGCTCGGCCTGGTCTACGTCGACCACGACAGCCAGGCCCGCACGCCGAAGGCGTCCTATGACTGGTACCGCGACCTCATCGCCGCCCAGCGCGGGTAAGCGTCCGGCTCCGCACGAGCCACCATGCAGTAGAGCCACCACGCGATAGAGGGCGTCATGACCGAAGTTCCCGCCGCGAGCCGTGCCCTCGGACCCGACGCAGAGCCGAGCCAGCGAGTCGGCAAACGCTGGATCGCGTTTATCGCCCTGGCCAATCTCGGGCTGTACCTCGGTTATTTCGGCCCGCTGGAAGTGCTGCTGCCCAACCAGGTCCAGGCGATCGCCGGATCCGATCACAAGGTCGCCGTGCTCGGCTGGGTCAGCGGGATCGGCGCGGCGGCCGCGATGATCGCCAACCCGGTAGCCGGGGCGCTGTCGGACCGCACCACCGGGCGGTTCGGGCGGCGGCACCCGTGGACGGTGTGCGGCGCGCTGGCGGGCGCCGCCGCGCTGGTCTTCCTGGCCGGCCAGCACACCATCGCCGGCCTCATCATCGGCTGGTGCCTGGCCCAGGCCAGCCTGAACGCGATGCAGGCCAGCGTCACCGCCGGGGTGCCCGATCATGTCCCGGTGACGCAGCGCGGCGCGGTGTCGGGCTGGATCGGCCTGCCGCAGACGTTCGGCGTGCTGCTGGCCGTGGCGCTGGTGACCTATGCCGTCACCGGCAACAGCGGCTATGTGCTGATCGCGGCGCTGGTGGTGGCCTGCGTGCTGCCGTTCGCGCTCAGCACCCCCGACGCGCGGCTGCCGCGCGCCGACCGGCCGCCGTTCGTGCTGCGCGCCTTCGCCGGATCGTTCTGGCTGAGCCCGCGGCGCTACCCCGACTTCGCCTGGGCCTGGCTGACCAGGTTCACCGTCAACATGGGCAACGCGATGGCCGTGCTGTACCTGCTGTACTTCCTGCGGGACCGGGTGCATTACAGCCGGCTGTTCCCCGGGCACAAGGCCGAGGACGGCCTGGTCATCCTCATCCTCATCTACACAACCGCGGTCGTCATCACCGCGGTGGCCGGCGGCATGATCTCCGACCGCAGCGGCCGCCGCAAGCTGCCGGTCACCGTCTCCGGGCTGGTCATGGCGGGCCCCGCGGTCATGCTCGCGCTGTGGCCATCGTGGCCGGTCGCCATCATCTCGGCCGCGATCCTGGGCCTGGGGTTCGGCGTGTACCTGTCGGTCGACCAGGCGCTGGTCACCCAGGTGCTGCCGTCCGCGGCGGGACGGGCCAAAGATCTTGGCATCATCAACATCGCCAACACCGGGCCCCAGGTACTGGCCCCGGCCATCGCCGCCCCGCTGGTCAGCCAGCTCGGCGGGTACCCGACGCTCTACCTGACCGTGGCCGCCTTCACCGTGGCCGGCTCCGCGTTCGTCTGGAAGATCCGCTCCGTGCCCTGACGCACTCCCTGGCATGGCATCCCGGCCGGCCAGTAAGGTCGGACAGATTCGCATGATTGGCCGGCACTTCCGGGCGGTGGAGTCGTGAGCACGTTGGAATGGGATGTCCTCGCCCGTGACATTGTCGCCGCCGTTGCGCCGGAGGAACTGGCGGTATTCGAGCCGGCCCGGGACGCGTTCCGGATAGGCCCGGCGGGGGCCGTGGCCGAGCCGCGCCGCAAGTACCCCGAGCCGCTCGGGGCCGGCATCGACGGCACCGTCACGCTGGTGACGCCGGTGGTCCTGCTGGTGATCACCAAGGTCCTGGATCACCTGGCCGACATGCTGGGTGCGCAGGTCGCGGACCGGGGCGGCGGGGTCATCCGGCGAGCCTGGCGCCGCATCTTCCGGCGGCACCAGCCGATCCAGCTGCCGGCGCCGTCCGTGCCGCCTGCGCTCACCGCCGAGCAGCTCGCCGAAGTGCGCGAGGTGGCGTTTGACACGGCCCGCCGGGCCGGCCTGCGCGAGAGCAAAGCCGGGCTGCTGGCCGACGCTCTCGTCGGCGGCCTGGTCAGAGAACCCTGACCAGGCAGGGCGCGTCCCGTAGCTGGGCCGGCCATTCCAGAGAGCCGCGGAGTGCTGAGGGAGACTGCGGAGTGGACGAGGAGTTAGACCCGGCCGCCGGGGATTCCGCGCGCCATCCTGGCGACGGCGAGGATGACAGATCCCGGCGGTGGGTCGATCCGTTCGCGCTGCCCGCGGGAATGACATTCCATTTCATTTTGCTGGTCACGTCGGTTTTCGCGACCAGCGCCTTTTACGTGTGGTTCCTCGCCCCGCCCGGCCTGGCCAAGCTGTCCTCGTCCTTGACGCGATGCGCTGCGTCCACCGGCATTTCCGGCGCTCTCCAGCTCGCCCGGGAGAGTATCGCCGAGGTCCCCTATCTCAACGCGGTGCATGCGCGGTACGCCCGGTGCCTGGAACCTGTCGATCGGACGCGTACGTGGTGGGTGCTCGGCTCGCTCATCGTGCTGATCGCGGCGGCGGGCGTGGCCTACTGGCTCATCCCCTGGTGGAAGATCCGCCGCGGCCGGCTCGTGCCGCTGCCTGCCGCTGTCACGGAACAGGCGGCGGCGCTGCGGGCCGAACTCAATACCCAGGTCGCGGCGGCGGGCCTGGCCCGCGCGCCCATCTTCCTGCTCGACCCGGTCAGCCCGGCCATCGGCGGCCTGGCCTTCGGCCGGTTCGGCCGGTACTACGTCCGGCTCGACGCCGGCCTGGTCGTGCTGCTCAGCACTGATCCGGCTGGCTTCCGGGCGGTGGTCCGGCACGAACTGGCGCACCTGCGCAACCGGGATGTCGACCAGACGTATCTGACGGTGGCCCTGTGGCGGGCCTTCCTGCTGATCATCCTGCTGCCGGTGGCCGCTGCCTTCCTGGAACCGGTCCTGGTGCACAACCCACTGGGCACTGGCGTGCGCCAAGCGGTGCAGCTGACGCTGGGCTCGCTCGGCGGATTCTGGGTCCCGATGCTAGGCCTGGCGGCCATGGTCTACCTGATCCGCAACGCCGTGCTGCGTTCCCGGGAACTGTTCGCGGACCTGCGGGCCGCCGAGCCGCAAGCTGGACAAGACCTGGCCCGGCTGCTCCGCTCGGCGGCCCTGGGCGGCCGCGGCGGCCTGGCCGGAGGCCTCCGTGACCGGCTGGGTACCCATCCGGCCGCCGCGGTGCGCAATGCTGCCGTGGCCGACCCTGGGCGCCTGTTCCGGTTCGGCTTCTGGGAAGCAGCCGCGGCCGGCGTCGCGCTCTCCGTCAGCTATGCCCTGCTCGCCTTGATCCTGTCTGCGTCCGCAGTGCCGGTCCGTGACGCGGTCGGGGCACCGTTGCTGGTACTCGCGATTATCATCGGTGGTCTGCTCACGCTGGCCCTCTGGCGGGGCACGACGTACGCGCTGCTGAACCGCTGGCCGCCACCTGGAGTCAGCCGCCCGGCTGCTGGCCTCGCGGCCGGCCTGATCGTGGGTGCGGCGCTGACGAAGTCAACGGCGCACGAGACGGTGCCGGTGGTGGCCGCGACGAGCCTGACCCTGGCCGTGCTGGCCGGGTGGATCGTCGGGCTGGCTGCCGCCTGGCTGCCCGTGCTGCGCGGACGTTCGCTGCGCTGGGCGTGGCCAGCCGCCGCGGCCGCGGCGTCGGTCCTCATCGCGGCCGTATTCGAGCTCTGGCTGCCCCTGGACGGGCTGCGATATGCCTACTCCCTGATCAGCCAGCTGGAATCTGGGCTGTACGCCAGGGCTGGGAGCATCGGCTGGACCGGGCCGCACTGGCTGTGGAACGCGGCCTTCCTGCCTTCCTACCTGGGCCCGGCGGTGATCCGGCTGAGCTTCGCGGCGCTCCTGCTGCTCTGGGCCGTCCCGCTGGCGGCCTGGACGCGGGCCGCGCCTGTCATCGGGCCCGGCTGGCTGCGGCGCGCGCTGCCCCGCGAGCGCGACCCGGCGCCGCTGCCACCTGACATCGTCCGGATCGGCCCGGCGGTGGCGGCAGGCGCGGTGGCCGGCGGCGTCGCCTGCGTGGCCCAGTTCGCGCTGCGGGCCGTGCTGCATGCGGGCCTGCCGATCGCGGTGCGGCGCACCGACGTGCTCGGCCTGCTGATCAGCTACTGGGAACTCGGCATCGCCGTTGCCGCGCAGGTGATCGTGGCTGGCTTCGTCGCCGCGACCGCCCGGCGGCACGGTGTGCTGCTGGGCATGCTCGCGGCCTCGGTCACCGCCGGGCTGGCGGTGCTCGGGGCGGTCGTCTCAGCCCGCGTGGGCAGTTGCGTGACCGTGTTCACGGTCCGCCCGGAGTCCTGCCAGCTGCACGTGATGGGCGCGTACGTCTCGCTCGTGCTCCAGCTGACCGTGCTGGACGGCGGCGCGGCGGCGCTGCTGGCCGCCCTCAGCGTGGCCGGTGCCCGCGCCGTGCTGCGCCGCCGGGCGGCCCGCCGCCCGGCCCGGCAGGCCGCTGAGCCAGTGCCCCGGCCCCGGCCGGTGCTGTCCCGGCGGTTCCGGTCAGCGGCCACGGCCGGCGTGGCGGCCATCCTGGCCGCGGCCGTGATCACGGCCTGGCCGAATCCCGGATCCGGTCCCGGGTCAGCCGCGGCAACCGCACTGTTCTCCCCGGTGCGGTCCGGCCCGGCGGTGCGCACCTGGTGGCACGTTGGCGGCCAGGACAGGGTCGGCGCGCTGGTCCGGGATGAGGGCACCCTGGTCGAGGCGGCCAGCCAGTCCAGCGGCACCGCGCTGAGATCCGCCTGCGCCATACTGCGCCGCGATGCCGGAAAAGCAATCGGCTTCGCGCCGGTGCCCGACGCGAAGATCCAGCCGGAATGGTCGCGGGCCACGGCCTCGTTCCACCGCGGCGCGGCGGACTGCCTCGCCACTCTGAGCGGGGCCGGGAGCTCCGCCGCGTCCCGGTCCGGCCGCGAGATGCTGAACGGCGCCAAGGCATTGGATCAGGCGCGCGCCCGCATCCGCGCCGTGATGAAAGCCCGGTGATGCTGCGTGACATATGCGGCCGGGCGGATGATAGGACCAGCGATCTGGCCATTCCGGCGGGAAGGACACAATGAAACCCGGCTTAACGCCTCCCGGCGTCGACACGAGCAAGCCACATCCGGCCCGGATGTATGACTACTTCCTGGGCGGCACGGATCACTACCCGGCTGACCGGGCGGCCGCGGAGGCCATGCTGCGGGTGGCGCCGGATACCCGCGCGTCGGTCCGGGGGAACCGGGCTTTCCTGCAGCGGGTAGTCCGGTACCTGATCGGTGAGGCCGGCGTCCGGCAGGTGATCGATATTGGCGCCGGGCTTCCGGCGGCAGGCAATGTGCACGAGATCGCCCAGCGCATCGCGCCCGGGACCCGTGTCGCCTACGTGGACAACGACCCGGTCGTGCATGCGCACGCCGCCGCCATGCTGGCCGGCGACAGCAGCGCGAGCGCCGTGCTGGCCGACCTGCGCGACCCCGGGACGATCCTGGGCAACCCCGCGCTCCGGGAGCTGATCGACTTCACCGAGCCGGTGGCCGTCCTGCTCATCGCGATCCTGCATTTCTTCCTCGATGCCGATGATCCGGGCCGGATCGTGGCCACGATCCGGGATGGCCTCCCGCCCGGGAGTTACCTTGCGGTGTCGCACGGCACCCAGGACTTCCACGACCCGGCCCAGGTGCAGGCGGGCACCGCGGTGTACGCCAAGGCCGCGCCGGTGGTGCTCCGCAGCCACCAGCAGGTCAGCGGGTTCTTCGACGGCTTCGACCTCATCGAGCCCGGGGTGGTCCAGGTGCCGCTGTGGCGGCCGGACCACGAGCCGACGGCGGGCGAACTGGCCACGGTGGCCATCTACGGCGGCGTCGGCGTCGTCCGAAACCCCGGTTCTGCGATTCCCGCCGAGAATCATCAGTAATGAAGCACGGCGGCAGTTAAGAACGCGGGCAGAAAGGAACGCGAACATGGCCGGGTCACTACGTTCAGCGCCCGCGCCGCACCGGCGAGTGAACCAGAACTAGCGCCCGGTCCCGCGCGGCCGGGACAATTGGGCACGTTGGTTGCGGAAGGTTCGCACTATCCGTAGCATGCTCGGATGCCTGTGCCTGCCCCGGATTCCCCGCGTCCGTCCCGGTTCGACCGGCTCATCATGAGCAACATCCTGGAGTGGGGACTCCAGCCCGAGCGGGACGGCCTCCCCGAATTCACCCCGCCGCCGCCTGGCGCGCGTTTCCCGGCGGAAGAGATGTCGCTCTACTGGTCGGGCGACCGGAAGATCGTCGTAAACAGGCATCCCACGGATGAGATGCATATCGCTGACTTCAGCGCGATCCTTGGCTACGAAAGCGTGCTGTGCCAGGCATCGCCGGCCGAGCAGCCCGGGTATTCCATCTGCACGGACCTGGCCTCGGACGAGCGCGCACTGGCCCAGCTGGTCGAGCAGCTGGATGACAGCCCGACTGACGGGCCGGTGACGGTTGAGGCCTTTGGGGCCACGCCCGAGTACGCCCGCCTGGTCGCGAGCATCCGCCAGCGGTCCAAGCGCCCGGTTATCGACCTCATGACCCAGGAAGAAAATCTGGGCTTCACCAGCAGCCTGGACTCGAAGGTGCAAGCCAGGGAGTATTTCCAGGCCGCGCAGCCGCAGTGCGCCGCCCTGCGGCTCACCCGGGCCCTCACCCTGCGCAATGGACCTGACCTGCTGAATCAAGTGAAGGACGCGCTGAAGACGCTCGGCCCGGTCATCGTCAAGACCGAGTTCGGCGCCGGCGGCAACGCCATGGCGATCATCGAGCGCACCCGTGGGCTGCGGAAAACGCTCAGCCGGATCCTGCCGGCTGGCTACGGCGGCGAGCTGCTCGTTGAGGAGTTCCTCGGATCCGGCAAGAAGGCCCTCTCCGTCTCGTACAACGGGACGGTCCAGGATGATGGCAAGACTTTCACGCTCAGCGCCGGACGCCATTTCCTGTACGCTGACAAGTTCTTCCTCGGCTCATGCCTGGGTATTGGGTCCGTGCCCGATGACTGCGCCACTAAGATCCGCTCCGCGGGCGAGGCTGTCGGCCAGGTGTCCGCATCGTTCGGATACCGGGGCCCGCTGAATATCGATTTCATCTACCGTGAATCCGACGGGGCCCTCTTCCCGTTGGAAATAAACCCGAGGCGCGCCCTGGGCGGCACCCTCGCTGATATGTGCATCAGCCTTTTCGGCCAGGGATACGAGAAGGCGGTGTCAGCCGTGGCGCATCACAGCGTCCCGGTGCACCAGGACATCACGACCTATGCGGAACTGCGGGACTGCCTGCTGCGGAAGGGGTGGTTCGGCAAGGAGACCAAGGGCCTGGTCGTCCTCCCCTACATGGTGACCACGCTGGCCCCGAAATCGGTCATCGGCCTGGTCGTCCTGGGCACGGACGGCACCTCGGGCGAGGAAGCGCTCGGCGAGATCACCGGTTACCTGTCCGGGCGGCACCGCAAGTAGCCGGTTCTGCCACCCGCGCCCTATGCCGTCACGGACGCCTGGCCACCCCGCAGTAGAGCCACCGTGATCCGTCGCTGTCGGCCAGCTCCAGGTCCTCCGCCGCCCAGTCACCCGCATAACAGAGGCGGCTGCCACCGTCCGGCTGATGCGGTGACACCATCTCCAGCCCGGTGAAGAAGCGCTCCACTTCGTGCCGGGAACGGAAATGCATCTGCTCGGTGGCGCGGTCAAAGACGCGGCAGAATTCCTTGACCGCGCGGGGCGGCTTCTGGTCGTCGGTCAGGTGGGACAGCGACAGGTAGCTGCCCGGCGCCAGGGCATCCAGGTAGCGGGCCATCAGGCCCCAGGGATCCCGGTCGTCGGCCACGAAGTGCATTACCGCGGTCATCAGCAGCCCGGTCGGCTGGCTGAAGTCGATCAGCGCGCGCACATCCGGGTTGGCCAGGATGGCCTCGGGATCGCGCAGGTCGCCCAGGATGACCCGGACTCCGGCGCTATCGGTCAGCAAGCCGCTGGCCTGCTCGCGCACCATCGGGTCGTTGTCCACGTACACGACCCGGCACTGCCGGTCGACCAGCCGCACCACCTCGTGGGTGTTGCCCACGGTCGGCAGGCCGGACCCGATATCGATGAACTGGCGGATCCCGCGCTGGGCTATCCACCGGGCGGCCCGCTGGTGGAACCCGCGGTTGGCCCAGGCACAGTCCTTGATCTCTGGCACCAGGGCCAGGATGCAGGTGGCCGCGTCGCGGTCGGACTGGAAGTTGTTCTCGCCGCTTAACAGGTAGTCGTAGATCCGCGCGGGCGCAGGCCGGACCGGGTCGACCCCGTCCGGGACCTGGCGAACGTCCTTCATCGCACCCCCCCGGGTATCAATGCACAGTCTGTCATGCCGCGTCTGATTCGCAAATAACGATGCACACTCCGTTAGCAATCCGTCGCTGGCCGGGCCGTCCAGCGCGCTCTCGGCCACGTCTCGCTCACCCTGAGCACCGATCTTATGGTCACCTGGCGGCGGGAGCCAGCCGGAGCACAGGTGTGTGGTGGACCAGGGCGGACGAGGTCTATGAGGTCCGCGGCAGGTGACCGCCGGTCGATTGACCCGGCGGTCGACTGACCCGGCTGTCGATCTGGGCTGCCCTCACTCGTCGTGTGAGTGCCAGGGCGCCATGAGGCCGCCCACCTCAACATCTCAGGGAGTCACCATGCCGCACCCCATCGTGCACGCGGAGATCCGCTCGGCCGACCCGGACGCGACCCGGGCCTTCTTCGGCGACCTGCTCGGCTGGACGTACCCGGGCGAGGGCGCGTTCCCGGGCTACACGTTCGTCGACACCGGCGTGCCCGACGCGCTGTACACCGCCATCAGCCCGCTGCAAGGCGGCTCCGACCTCGTCACGTTCTTCGTTGGCGTGCAAGACATCAACGCCGTCGTGGAACGGGCCAAGGGACTCGGCGGCCGGGTCGTGCAAGAGCCGCAGCAGGTGCCGGGAGTGACGTTCGCGCTGATCGCAGATCCGCAGGGGCACGTGGTCGGGCTGGCCCAGCAGGGCTGAGGGATCATCGGCTCGTCCGTCGCGTGCTGGCGGGCTGGGCCGCTGGGCCACCGCATCGCGGTGCGCATCAGCTGGCCCGGCCCGCTGCGGGCGGTCCTAAGAGCGGCGCCTGCGGGCCGGTGGATCTGGATCCTGGCCACCGTGCGTGCGGCCCAGGCCGGCCAGGTTCGGGGTGCCGTGGACCGGCACGGCGGTCAGCACCTCGGTCACGTAGGCGTCGATCAGCTTCTGGCCGGTCGCTATCGCGATCGACACCCGGTGGTGACCGTCCTGAACGAAGTGCAGGTCACCCACGCGGTACACCTCGATCGGCGGGAGCGGCTCGCCGCGCCGCCAGGCCAGCGCCAGGTGCTCCCAGCGGGGCCGCATCCGGCCGGAGGCCGGCCGGAAGCGGCGGTCGAAATCGCGCCGTGCGTCGAGCGTGCCGACGATCGTGTCCAGCCGTATCGTCCGCAGGCCCAGGTACTGTTCGCGGCGCCAGCCGAGCGCGCTGACGACCTCGCTCAGCGGCAGCAGCAGGTTGACGCCCTCCGGCTCGCGGCGCAGCCGGTGCGCCAGCCTGGCCGCGACCTGGCGCCGCCTGGCCCGCTGGAAGTCGTTCTCGGCATCTGCCCGCGGGAACCCGGTGTCAGTGAGCACCGCGGCCGCCGAGTCCGCTACTGCCCTGGGCGGCGGGGGCGATGCCACCCAGAGCCGTGTCGATCACATCGCGGGCGAAGCGCTCGTCGAGCGGAGCGTGGCCGTGCAGCAGCCGGTGGTAAACCGCGCCGTAGAGAAGGTCGAGCGCGACCTCGACCTTGGTGTCCGCTGGGATCTCACCGCGCTCGATCGCCCGGCGGAAGATCACGCGGGCCTGGTCACGGCGAGGCTGGACGAAGCGCTCACGGTATTCGGCGGCGAAGACGGGGTCGGTCTGCGACTCGGTGATGAGCGCGGCGATCACCCGGCCGTAGGGCCGGCTGCTGGCCAGCCGGACCCAGGGTCGCAGCAGCGAGAGCAGGTCGCCGCGCAGCGAGCCGGTGTCCCGGGGGTAGGGGCGGGCGGCGGCCCATTCGCTGTAGAGCGCGTCCAGGGCCAGCGATTCCTTGGTCGGCCACCAACGGTAAATCGTGGCCTTGCTGACCCCGGCCCGCTGCGCGACCGCATCCATGCTCACCGCCGACAGGCCGCGCGCCAGCAGCAGCTCCGCGGCCGCTTCGAGAATCGCCTTGTGCGCCTTCTCACTGCGTGGCCGGCCGCGCCTCGGAGCCTCCGCTGTCGTTTCGCTGGTCACGCTGCGGCCTCGGCCCGGCCGGCGGTCACCGCGGTCTTCGCGGGCTCGATGACCTGCCGCGGAGCTGCCTGCGTCCGCGCGAGGACCTGGAAGAAAGCGGCGATGTCACGGTGCGCGTAGCCCAGTTCCGCGGCCCGGGCCAGCATGCCGTCAGCGACCCCGGCGGACGGCAGCGGAACGTTCAGCTCGCGGGCGGCCTCCAGCGCGAGGCGGATGTCCTTGTGCATGAGCTGCACATCGAACCACGCCTGCTCGGGCAGGTCGAGCACGAGGGGGGCGCGCGCCCGCAGCATCGGCGATCCGATCGCGCTGTCGGTCATCGCGCGGGCCGCCAGTTCCGGGTCGATCCCGCCCCGTTGGGCCAGCAGCACGCCTTCGCTGAAGGCGAGCAGCTGCGCGGCGAGGCTGATGTTGATGGCCAGCTTGAGCAGTAGCCCCTGGCCGTTCCCGCCGACATGGGTGACGCTGTGGCCAAGCTGTCGCAGCAGCGGCTCGACCACGCGGAACGCTGCCTCCGGGCCGCCGGCCATGATGGTCAGGCTGCCGTCTTCGGCCGCGGGGACGCTGCCGGAGACCGGCGCGTCGATCATGCTCGCGCCCAGGGCGCGCACCTGCCGGGCGAGTTCACGGCTCGCTTGCGGGCTCACGGTGCTCATGTCAACGTAGACATCCCCCGGGGCGAGGCCGGCCAGGATCCCGTCCGGGCCCGATGTGATCGTGGCCAGGGCCGCGTCGTCGGTGACCATGCTGAAGATCACCTGCGCGGCCTCGGCGACCTCCCGCGGGGTGTCCCGCCAGATCAGCCCGCGCCCGGTCAGCTCGGCCGCTTTGGCCGCGGTGCGGTTGGTCCCGTATACCTGGTGGCCCGGGAGCAGCCGGGCGGCGATCCGGCCGCCCATCGCGCCCAGGCCGACAAACCCGATCCCGGTCATCGTCATCACCTTTCCGTTGCTTCGATCTCGGTCACGTCATCGTCGGTGAGCTCCAGGCTCGCCGCGGCGAGGATCGGGGCCACCTGGCCGGGCCGGCGGAAGCCAGCGATCGCGCCGTCCACCGCCGGGTTACGCAGCGTCCAGGCGATCGCGACCGCCCCGGGGGTGGTGTCATACCGGTCAGCGACCGCCTGCAGCCGCGCGGCCAGCGCGAGGTGCTGGGAGAGCTGCGGCTCGGTGAAACGCGGGTCGTGCTTGCGCCAGTCGTCAGCCGGCATGCCCGCGATCCGCTCCCGGGTGATCGCCCCCGTCAGCAGGCCGGAGCCCATCGGGGAGTAGACGATCACGCCCATTCCCTCGCGCTCGGCGAACGGGAGGATCTCGTCCTCAGCCTCGCGGTCGATCAGCGAGTACGGCGGCTGCAGCGACTCGACCGGCGCGATCGACTGGATGCGCCGCAGTTGCCCCGCGTCGAAGTTGGAGACCCCGAGATGGCGTACGAGCCCCTGCTCCTTCAGCGCGGCCATGGCCGACCAGCCCTCCTCGATGTCCTCGTCGGGGACCGGCCAGTGGATCTGGTACAGGTCAATCGCATCGATGCCGAGCCTTTCCAGGCTGGCCTCGGCCTCACGCAGGATCGAGTCGCGCTGGAGGCTGTGCTGGACGTGGCCGGTGCCGTCGTCGAGCAGCGAGTTCTTGGTGAATACCAAGGGTCGCTCGCTGAGGCCGGCCAGTGCGCGGCCGACGACCCGCTCCGACCGCCCGAATCCGTAGGCGGCGGCGGTGTCGATCCAGTTGACCCCGAGCTCAACCGCACGCTGGATGGCGGCGATCGACTCATCATCCTGCTGTGGCCCCCAGCCAAACTGCCAGCCACCGCCCCCGATCGCCCAGGCGCCGAAGCCGACGCGGGTGATCTCCAGGCCGGTGGCGCCTAGCTGGCTGGTCCTGAGCTGTGTCTTCTGCATGGCTCCTCCGTTGCTACCGGCGCCCCACGGCAGCGGCCCTGGGCGCCTCTTGCATAGAAACTATACTACTAGTTTCGATAGCACCACGACGGCCCCCGGCTATTCCCAGCGCACGGGGCGATCATCGCCAGCGTCAGCGCCGCGCTCGGAGCGCTGAGCTGAGGGAGCCTTGGTCTTCCGGTTGTGCCGGGCGGTCCTTGATGATGGCTGGATGACCACAGTTCACTCGCCAGCTGAGGTGCTCACGCGAGCGGGCCTGCCCGCGGCCGAGGTGGCGGACTGGACGGTGCCGCCGGACCCGGGCGGCTCGTTCCGGGCCGCGGCAGGCACAGTCAGCCTGTTCCTGACCCGAGGGCAGGCGCTCGCCCGGCGCCTGCCCGGTCCGGCGCACGGCACGGCTGACGAGCGCGCGGCCCGGGAGGCCATCGCCGGGGTGATGAACGCGGCCCGCGGGAGCTTCCTGCGCTCACATGCGGCCGGCCTCTATGACGTGGTGACCGACCGCTGCACCAGGTCACTGCGGGTCGACGAGTTCGCCTACCAGACCGCGGCGCTGGTGCCTGGCCTGGTCCCGACATCCGCCGAGATGGATGCCGAGCGGACCCGGGCGCTGCCCGGGAAGGAAGGCATCGAGTTCGCCCAGGGCCTGCTGATTGCGCACGTGCTGGCCGTGCCACGGGCCGGCCGGCACCTGATCGGCGCGATGCTGCGCCCCACGCCCCAGGCATTCGAGCGGCTGGGTGAACTGCGGGCCACCGGGACGGTTGACCTCGGCCCCGTCCGGGTTACCCGCCGCGGCCGGGCCGGCCTCCTCGAGCTGAGCAATCCACGGCACCTGAACGCGGAGGACGGCGTGACGCTCGGCCCGACCGAGTGCGCTGTCGACCTGATCCTGCTCGACCCGGACATCGAAGTCGGCGTGATACGCGGCGGCATGGTGGATCACCCTCGCTACCCGGGTACCCGCGTCTTCGGATCGGGCATCAACCTCACCGGCCTGTACCACGGGCGCATCGACTTCCTCTTCTACCTGCTGCGCGACCTTGGCTATGTGCACAAGATCTACCGCGGGATAGCCCATTCCGCGCCGGACGCTCCCGGGCCCGGCGACCTGCCCGGCAGCCTGGGGGGCAGCACCGAGAAGCTGTGGGTCGCCGCGGTGGAGCGGTTCGCGGTCGGCGGAGCCTGCCAGTTGCTGCACGTCGTGGACCACGTGATCGCCACCCGCGGGTCGCGCCTCTTCCTGCCGGCCCGCACCGAAGGGATCATCCCCGGGGCGTCCAACCTGCGGCTGCCCCGGTTCGTGGGCGACCGGGCCGCCCGTCAGGCGATCCTCTCCGGCCGGGAGTGGACCGCGGGTGAGCCGGACGCGGCACTGCTCTGTGACGAGGTGGTGGAACCCGGCGAGATGGATCAGGCGCTTGACGCCCGGATCGAGGCGCTGACCAATTCCGGGCTGGTGAATGCGACCGCCAACCGGTGCACGCTGCGGGCCGGCCAGGAGCCGCTCGACCTGTTCCGCGAGTACATGGCGGCCTTTGCCGTTGAGCAGGCGCGCTGCCACCTGAGCCCGGCGCTCGTGCATAACCTGGAGGTGCACTGGAATGCCCGCGGGCGCAGTACCTGAGCAGCGGATCTGGGATGACGCCGAAACGCTCCCGCGCGAGCGGCTGGCCGCGCTTCAGCCCGGGCTCGGCCGTCACGAGGGCGCGAGGGCGGTCTTCCCGGGCAGGCCGCCGGCCTCATCCTCCGGGAAGTCGGTATCTCGTCTCGCGGTCAGGTACGCGTGCCTGGCCATGCAGGCCAGGAAGGCCAGCCCGGCGATCAGGTAACAGTTGGCGGCCAGGGTCAGCCAGCCGTGAAATCCGTATTCGCGCGGCCCGCCGGAATGAGGTGTCCACCACAGCGGGGCCAGGACGAACAGCAGGTAGCCGGCCGCCGCGGCGATCCGGCGGCCGGTCCCGCCCCGGATGAGCACCGCCAGGGCAGGCATGATCCACACCCAGTGATGGGTCCAGGAGATCGGCGAGACCAGCAGGCCGGTGGTACCGGTCGTGGCCGCCGCCGCCAGCCAGTCACCCTGCCGGGCCAGCGCGGCGGCGACGGCCAGCCCGGTGACCCCGACCGCGATCGACACCAGCAGAAACCAGCCGCCGACGTGAGCGGTCCCGCCCAGGATCCGGAGGGCCGCGCCGTACAGGGACTGGTTGCTGATGTAGGGGGCACCCACGCGGGTGGTGTCGTGGAAGAGGTGCAGCCAGTAGAGCCGGGAGGCCCCCGGGGCGATGAGATAGCCGATGAGCCCGCAGGCGGCAAAGGTCCCGGCCGCGGTGGCAGCGTCCCTGGTCCGCCTGGTCAGCAGGAACAACAGGATGAAGATGGCCGGGGTCAGCTTGATCGCGGCGGCCACGCCGACGCCGATCCCCGCGGGGCGGCCGCGCGCGGCGCGCCAGACATCAGCCAGGATCAGGGCGAGCAGGAACAGGTTGACCTGGCCCAGGTACAGCGTGTGGTACATGGGCTCGAGCAGCAGGCCCGCCGCCACCACCGTGGCGAGCACGGTCCCCGGGGCCCGGTAACCGGCCAGCTTCAAGGTGATCACACAGGCCGCCGCGAACGACGCGATCGTGGCCAGCTCCCACAGCACCCGGGCGGCGAGGACCGGGACCGAAGCCACCGGGGCAAACAAGACCGCCGCGAACGGCGGGTAGGTGAACCAGTGCTGGGCCACCTGGGCCAGGTACAGCCGGGTGTCCCCGGCCACCGCCCGGCCGCCCCACAGGTAGACGTTCAGGTCAAACGGGTTGTCCGCGGCGGCGTACCAGATGGCCAGCCCCAGTTCCAGCACCAGCGCGGCGTAGCTGGCGGCCAGAGCGCGCCGCCGCATGACGCGGCCGCCACCGGCCGGGCGCCGTTCGGGCTCGGCGGCGGTCCGGCCGTACTGCTTGGTCAGTTCGCTGGCATCTATCACCCGGCCAACCGTGCCGCTGGCCGGCCCCGCCGGGCATCGGGCCAGCGGCCAGATTCGCGGGAGCAGCGTTGGCCCCAGGGCGTACGACCGCGGCCCAATGCCCGGCCGGGATCAGGCGGTTACCATCGGTGCATGGACGCCCCACCACGTCCCCCGCTGCTCAAGCGAATGCCGCCGGGTGCACGGACGGCCCTGACCTGGTGTGCGGTTATTGTGTTCGCCCTGGTGGCGTTCGTCACGCTGGCCGGTTACCCGCTGCGGAGTTTCCTGGGCGGGCAGGGCCAGCTCTTCGTGGGCATGGCCGTTGCCACCGCGCTGCTGCTGAGCCGGCTGCGGCGCTGGCCGCTGCCGGTCCTCGCCCTGCTGCTGGCCGGCTCAGTCGCCGCGACGATCCTGCTGAGAAACGAGCAGCTCCCGCTCCTGCAGTTTCTGGCGATTGCCGTCACCGTCTGCTTCATCGCGGCGGCCCGCCCGCGTCAGGTCTCGGTCGCCGCCGCCGTCGCCGCGCTCGGCGTCGTGGGCGGCAGCCTGCTGCTGGTGATGCGGCACCTGGACACCGCGGCAGCGGCGGCCGGCACCTTGATGATCGTCATTGCCTGGCTCATCGGCAATTCGATCCGGCAGCGCCGCGACTACGCCACCACGCTGCACGCGCAGGCTACCGCCCAGGCGGTCACCGACGAGCGGCTCCGGATCGCCCGGGAACTGCACGACATGGTGGCGCACAGCGTCGCCATCATCGCCATCCAGGCCGGCGTGGGCAGCCGGGTCATGGATACCCAGCCGTCCGAGGCACGGAACGCGCTGACCGCCATCGAGGCCACCAGCCGGGAGACGCTGGCGGGACTGCGGCGGATGCTCGTCGCGCTCCGCCAGTCCGACCCGGGCCCGGTATCAGGCCAGGCACCGCTCGACCCAGCGCCGGGGCTCGCGGACGTCGGCCGGCTGGCCGCGACGACGCTGGACGCGGGTGTCCGGGTTCATGTGCAGTGGCACGGCCAGCGGCGCCCATTGCCGGCCGACATCGACCTGTCCGCCTTCCGGATCATCCAGGAGGCGGTCACCAACGTGGTGCGGCACGCGGGCACCGGGCACTGCCGGGTGTCCATCAACCACCAGGACTCGGAGCTGTCCATCGAGGTGGTGGACGACGGGCGCGGCTGCGTCACGGCAGGCGCCGGCTACGGGCTGGTCGGCATGCGGGAGCGGGTCGGCCTGCTGCACGGCCAGTTCACGGCCGGGCCGCGTCCCGAGGGCGGCTTCCGGGTGGCGGCCCAGCTCCCGGTACCCGCCGGGGTCCGATGACGGTCCGCGTCGTGCTCGCCGACGACCAGCCGCTGGTCCGGGCCGGCCTGCGCGTGCTCATCGCCGACACCCCTGGCCTGGACATCGTGGGCGAGGCCGCCACGGGCGCGCAGGCGGTCCAGCTGGTCAGGGACATCCGCCCCGACGTGGTGGTGATGGACATCCGCATGCCCGGGATGGATGGCATAGAGGCCACCCGGATCATCACGGCGGATCCCGGGACGACCCGCGTTGTCGTCCTCACCACCTTCGACGACGACGACTGCGTCTACGCCTCGCTTCGCGCCGGTGCGAGCGGATTCCTGGTCAAGGACATGGCTCTGGATGACATTCTCACGGCGATCCGGGTGGTCGCCGCCGGCGACGCCCTGATCGCGCCGAGCGTGACCCGCCGCCTGATCGAGGAGTTCGCCTGCCGCCCCGAGCCGGCCCCGCAGCGGCGAAAGATCGACGGCATTACTGAACGGGAACGCGAGGTGCTGACTCTCGTCGGGCGTGGCCTGTCCAACAGTGAGATCGCCGCCCAGCTGTTCATCAGCATGGCCACGGCCAAGTCGCACGTGGCGCGGCTGCTGGCCAAGCTGGACGCCCGCGACCGGGTCCAGCTCGTCATCATTGCCTACCAGGCGGACCTGGTATCGCCGTCCCGGTGAGCAGCGGCGCATCGCCGGTACCGACCGGACAGTTACCGCTAAATATCTTTTTTCAACATAGTTTATGGAAATCCCCGCTATTCAAGTCCCTCCGCTGATGGCGCTCCGGCGCGGCGAGCGATGGCAAATCCGAAAAGAATGCTGAAGTGGCGTCTCAGCATGCTATATATCGTTGTCACCGCGATTAGCCAGATCCTTCGGAGGGGGGCCGCTATGGTGGCGAAGACTAATCCTAAACGGCTAAGTAATTTAGTATTACAAGTGGAGACGTCACCGGTATTAGCCGCGCCACCATTGACCGCGCCGCCCGAAGTAAGGGAGACCCGCGGCGGTGAGCCGGTTCGCGGGCCGCACGCCGCCCGGCACGCCCGGGCGGACGAGGGGAAGCCGCGCCCGCCCGGCGCCCTGCCCATCCGGTCCGTGGAGCGGCGGCGCTGGTCCGCGGATTTGGTGGGCTCCGCAACGGCCGGGCTGGTGCTGCATGGCGTCGGCGGAATCGGCAAGTCCACCCTGGCCGCCGGGATCACCGCGCGGGTCGGCCGCCTCGAACCCGAACGCATGACCGCGGTCATCAACGGCGAAGTGTCTGCCGACCGGTTCCTGGCCGGGCTGGCCGCCGCCCTCCGCCGTCACCCGATGGCCGCGGCCCGGAACGGTGCCCCGGCCGAGGCGGTGGCGGCGGCAGACCGGATCGACCTGCCGTGGGCCCAGCGGCTGGCCCTGCTGCACGAGCATGTCCTGGGCCAGCTGCCGGTCCTGGTCGTCCTGGACAACTTCGATGACAACCTGTCGGCGGAATCCGGCGGCGCGGCGGTGCGTGACCCGGCCCTGGCCGGCCTGCTGGCGAGTTGGGCCGCCGAACCGCACCAGGGCCGGCTGCTGATCACCTGCCGTCAGCCATTCGCCCTGGCCGGGACCACCGGGACGGCCGGGTGGGCACTCGGCTTCCGCCACCTTGGCCCGCTGTCCCGGGCCAGTGCCGCCGAGCTGGCGGCCTCGCTGCCTGCGCTCGGCCTGCTGGGCGAGCGCGAGCTCGACCGCGCCTGGCGGCTGCTCGGCGGCCACCCCCGCGCCATGGAATACCTGGACGCGCTGCTGTCGGCCGACCAGGTCCGTTTCCCGGACGTGGCCCGCCGCCTGGCCCGGGCGATCCAGGCCGGAACCGGCCAGCCTGCTGCGCGCAAAGGCCCGGCCGCACCCACCGGGCTATCCCCGGCGGCCGCGGAGACGGTGGCCCTTATCGCCGGCGACCTGCTGCTCGGCGACCTTTTCGGGCGGCTCAGCGCCGACGCACAGGGCCTGCTGATCGGCGCATCGGTCTACCGCGTCCCGGTCGGCCGCGACGCCCTGATGCTCCCAGGCGGCCAGCACCGGCCGGGGGAGGGACTCGCCGGCCTGACCGATGAATGTGCGGCCACTGGCCTGCTGGCGGCTGACCTGAGCGGCGAGCCGCCCTCGGTGTTCGTGCACCGATGGACCGCCTGCGAACTTCACCACCGCCTCACTGAGGCGCGGCGCGGCGGCGAGGTGGCGGACGCACACCGCCGGGCCGCCGAACACTGGCGGCAGCGTATCGCGGCCCGGCCGCAGGACCGGGACGCGCCGCCGGAAGCCAGCTACCACCTGCTCCAGGCCGGTGACCTGGCCCGCCAGGATCAGCCAGCGGCCGGCCGCGCGGTTATCCCGGCGCGGTGGCTGGTCCTGGCCGGCCTGGCGGCCATGGTCATGGCCGTGACGGCATTGCTGGCCGCCGGGACGGCCGGGGCCTTCTCGGCGCGGCATCTCGGGCCTGCCCGAGATGCCGCGGCCGCACCGGCCAGCCGGGCGGCGGCGATGCGCGCGCAGGCGGCAGTGTGGGTCGCCGGGCAGGTCAGCCGGGACGCGATCGTGGCCTGCGACCCGGCGATGTGCGCCGCGTTGCAGGCGCACGGGATCGCGGCCGGGAACCTGCTGGTGCTGCGGTCGGCGGCGTCCGATCCGCTCGGCTCTGACGTGGTGCTGGCCACGGCCGCGGTACGCAGCGAGTTCGGCGGCCGCCTGGCCGGCGTGTACGCGCCGGGGATCCTGGCCAGTTTCGGCTCCGGCAGCCTGCGGATCGACGTGCGCGCCGTCGCACCGGACGGGACAGCGGCCTACCGGGCCGCGCTCACCTCGGACCTGGCTGCGCGCCGGGAGGCCGGGAGCGAGTTGCTGCGCAACCCGCAGATCAGCCTCTCGGCGGCGGCCCGCAGCGAACTCGTCACCGGCCAGGTGGACACCCGCCTGCTGGTCACGCTGGCCGCCCTGGCCGCGGCTGAGCCCGTGCGGGTCACCGCGTTCGTGGACTCCGGTCCCGGCGCCAGCGCGGGCATGCCGCTGCGGGCCGCCGAGCTGGCCGCGGCCGGCCGCACCGCAGGCAGCGCCACTAGCCTGCGGAGCGTGCTCGCTTTCGTCCGCGCCCAGCGCCCGCCGTACCTGCCCGCGCAGGCGGGCATCGTCCGGGGCAGCGCAGGCTCATCCGTGCTCAGCATCGAGTTTGCCGCGCCCAGCCCGGTCGGCCTGATCCAGCCGCCACCGGCTCCCTGACCTGGATGGCGCCTGATCGCTCACGCCTGCGCCGGGCCCAGGGGCGCGCCCCTGGGCGCGCAACTGCCCGCGGATCGCCGGGTCCTGGACCGGTTGCGGCAACTGATACGAAATCGTATAATCCAAAATCGTGAAGTCGGAATTCGTATCATCTGGGTGGTCGGCGCTGCTCGCCCTGCACCGGGCCACCCACGCCACCCTGCAGGTGCTCGGCGCAGAGCTGGCCGGCCTGGACCTGACCGCCTCCGAGATCAACGCGCTGGCCAACCTCGCTGACGGCCGCGGCCGGACGGTGTCCGAACTGGGCGCGGCGGTGGGCACCCGCCCCAGCACGCTGACCAGCGTGCTGGACCGCCTGGAGCGACGCGGCCACATCACTCGCGGCATCCGCCCGGGAGACCGCCGGGCGGTGCTCATCGAGCTGACCGCCTCCGGGCGGCTGACGGCCAGCACCATCCGCCAGGCCGTCGCCGGGCTGGAGCAGCGCGCGCTCGGCGGCCTGCCCGCCGAGGCGATCACCGGCCTGCGCGCCGGGCTGGACGCCCTGACGGAGGTGTCCTGATGACCACGCTGGCCCGCGGCACACCGGCCAGCAGCGCGGCCGGCTTCGAGGCGTTGATGGCCGACGTGATGGCGACCGCCGATCGGTTCGGCCACCGCGAGCATGTCCACCTGACCTGGCTGGCGGTCCGGCGCTATGGCGTGCCGGCCGCGGTCGCCCTGGTCAGCGACGGCATCCAGCGGACCGCCCGCTACGCGGGCGCGCCGCAGAAATACCACGCGACGGTCAGCCGCGCCTGGGTGGAACTGGTCGGGCACCACACGGCCGATCAGCGCGACGACGACTTCACCGCGTTCGCCGAGCACCACCCCGCGCTGCTCGACAAGCGCCTGCTGACCCGTTTCTACCGGCCGGCCACGCTCGCCGGCGCACCGGCCAGGACCGGCTGGGTCGAGCCCGACCTCGCCCCATTCCCCTGGCCGCGGGCGCCGACCAGCGGCGCCCGTAACACCGAGCCACTCCCCCCGGCCCGCACACCCAGCGCGATGTACCGGGCCCTGCCGCACCTGTCCGAGACAGGAACCCGGGACGAGCGGCACAGCGACTGATGGCCCGATCACGGCTACATCCTGACCGGTCGCGACGTGGTCCGGGACGGCTCGCATCCGTCACGGTGGCCGCTCGATCGCGCGCCGCTCCCGCTGGAGACCTCCATGCCGGCGTTTTCGCGGCCGGGGATGCCCGCTACCGCTCGGTCAAGCGGGCCGCCTCCGCCGTCGGTGACGGCGCGACCGCGGTCCGCCTCGCTCACGAGTACCTGGCGGCCGGAGCATCCCTTCAGTCCGCCCCGGCCAGGTAGGTGGCGAGCCAGTCAAGGGTCCGCGACCAGGCGTCCGCGGCCGCGTCCGGGACGTAGGCGCCCCGGTCGTCGCAGTTGAACCCGTGACCCGCGGCCGGGTACCGGACGACCTTGGTCGCGGCCGGCGACCGGGCCGCCCGCGCCCGCAGGGTCTCTACCTGCGGCACCGGGATCGTGTGGTCCTGGTCCCCGTAGAGGCCGAGCCACGGCACGCGCAGCGACGGCGCGGCGTCCGCGAGGGCCGGGAACCCGAACCGGCCCTCGGCGACGCCGCCGCCGTAGAAGCTGACGGCCGCACCGAGCTCAAGCTCGGTGGCCATGATGAAGGCGACCGACCCGCCCATGCAGAACCCGACCGCGGCGCACCGGGCGGCCGCCAGCCCGCCATGGCGGAGGTAGCCGAGCGCGGCCGTCACATCGCTCATGATCTCCGCCGCGCGCAGCCGCGCCATCAGCGGCTGCGCGCGGGCGAACTCGTCGTAGCCGAGCACCGGCGCACCCTGCCGGTGGAACAGGGCAGGCGCGACGGCGAGGTAGCCGGCCTCGGCCAGCCGACCGCAGATGCCGCGGATATGACCGGTGAGCCCGAAAGCTTCCTGCAGCACCACCACCCCGCCTGCGGGCCGCCCGGCCGGCCGGGCGGCCACCCCGGGAAAGGTCCCGGCCCCCTCGCCGAGCAGCACGTCGAATGGCTCAGGCATCGGCCGGACCGCCATGGAGTCGCTCGGCCTTGGCCGTGTAGAACCGCCACACCTGATCGTCGTAGTCCGGGCCGAAAACGGGCAGGTCCCGGTAGTCGTCCGGATCAACCTCGATGAGCGGCCGCTGCATCTGCCAGCAGGTCACCGTGAGCCGGGCCAGGACGTGCACGTCGATGGCGGCGAGCATGGCTGCCGCCAGGGTCTTCCCGGCCGTGGCCAGGCCGTGGCCCTGCAGCAGGCAGGCCGGGCGCTCCCCGATGGCCGCCAGCAGCCCGGCGGCCCGCTCCGGAGTGCGGATGAGCCCGGCGAAGTGGTACGTGGGGATGCCGCCGGCCGCGAGCCGCATGGCCGGGATGTCGTACGCGCCCACGATCGGCCGCAGCGGCACGCCGGCCACGGTGCACGCGACCACCGCCGGCGAGTGGGCGTGCACCACGGCCGCGCAGTCCGGCCGCGAGCCGAGCAGCGCCGTGTGGATCGGCAGTTCGGACGGCAGCGAGATCGGTGGTTCGCCGGGGTGCAGGTTCCCGTCGAGATCCACCAGGGCAATGTCCTGCGCCGTGCTGAACGCCAGGCCGTGCTCGGTCGCGCGCCGCGCGCGCACCAGGAGGTGCGTGTCGTCGACGCGCAGGCTGACGTGGCCGAGGGTCGTCTCGACGAGTCCCTCCATCGCGAGCACCCGGCAGGCCTGCGCGACGAGCCGCCGCTCGCTGGCGTGGGAAACGGTCATGGCGTTGTCTCCTCCCGATCACGATCACCGCTGGCGCCGAGGAAGACGGCCCCGATGTCTCCCCGGGCGCCGATATCACGGGCCGGCCCCTGCAGCTCCACCGCCCCGCCGATGAGCACGTACACCCAGTCCGAGACCGCGATCGCCTGCACCGCGCGCTGCTCAACGAGGACCACCGCCACGCCTGCGGCGGCGAGCGCGGGCACGTCCTGCTCAAGCAGCTGCGCGCTCGGGATCGGCGCGAGGTTCGCGGTCGGCTCGTCGAGCAGCACCACCGACGGCGCGGACATCATCACCCGCGCCATGGCGACGGTCTTGCGCTCACCGCCGCTCAGCCGCCCGGCCTGGGTTCGGCCGAGGCGGCCGAGAACCGGGTAGCTCGCGTGCACCCGTTCGAGCGCGGCCCGGAGGCCGCGGCGGTCCAGCGCATAGCCGCCCATCAGGAGGTTCTCCCGGACAGTGAGCGACGCGAACACCTCACGCTCCTGCGGCAGGTACGCGATGCCGCGGCGCGCCCGGGCCTCGGCGGGCAGCGCGGCAACGTCCACATCGCCGTGCCAGACGTGCCCGGCCCGCACCTCCACCAAGCCCGCCAGGGCCTTCAGCAGCGTGCTTTTGCCGGATCCGTTCGGGCCGACGACGGTCACGATCTCGCCGCGCCCCACCGAAACACTCACCTCCCTGACCACCAGCGCCGCCCCGTAGCCGGCCACGATCGACTCGGCCCGGACCAGCTGGCCGGGCCGGTCAGTAGCCACCGCCACCTCCGAGGTAGGCATCGACGACCTCCTGATTCGACTGGAGCTGCGCCATCGACCCCTCGGCCAGCACGGTGCCCCGCGCCATGACGACCACGGGGTCGCAGAGCCGCTCGACCAGGCGCAGTTCATGCTCGACCATGAGCATCGTCATCCCCGCGTCCCGTAGTTCCATCAGCCGGTCGGCGATCGACAGCGCGAGCGACGGGCTGACGCCGGCCATGGGCTCGTCCAGCAGCAGCAGCTTCGGCCGGGCCATCAGCGCCCGCATGAGCTCGACCAGCCGCCGCTGGCCGCCGCTCAGCGCCCGGGCGTAGTCATTCGCGATGGCCTCCAGCCCGAACCGGCGCAGGACATCCCAGGCGCCGGCCTCGAGTTCGGTCTCCCGGCCCGACCACCCGCGCTTGCGGCCGAGGGCGGCACCGATCTGCTCGCCACGCCAGGGCGTGGCGCCGACCAGGAGATTCTCCAGGACTGTCAGCCCGCCGAACACGTTCGCCTGCTGGAAGGTGCGTACGATGCCGTGCCGGGCGACTTCGTGCGGCCGCTGGCCGAGGATCTCGGCCCCGTCGAAATGGACCGATCCCCGGGTCGGCCGCGCGGCGCCGCTGATCAGGTTGATCACCGTCGACTTGCCGGCCCCGTTCGGCCCGATCAGGCCGGTGATCGTGCCGCGGCGCACATCGAAGGTCGCATCCTGCACGGCGAGCACGCCGCCGAAGTGGCAGGCGAGCCCTTCGACGTGCAGCAGCGTGGCCGGCGCCTGGGCCGCGGCCGGGGACTGTGCCGTCATGACGACCCGGCCCGCCGCCCGGCGAGCACCGCGCGCAGGCCGGTCCCGGCCGGCTCCGCACCTCCCGGCCGCAGCACCCGCTTGCGCTCGGGGAGCAGGCCGTTCGGCCGGAACCACAGGAAGACGAGCAGGAAGGCCCCGATGACGACCCAGTCGAGCGAGTCGATCAGCCCGGGGTAGCCGAAGGCAGGCAGGTGCCGGGTCACCTCGATGATCCCGATGGGGACCAGGAGAGCGCCGAGCGCGCCGCCCGCCAGGTTGCCCTTGCCGCCGACGATCAGGGCGGTGAAGAACAGGAACGTCTCGGGGTACAGCCAGCTCGCCGGCCCCCACGCGGTCACGTACTCGACCAGCAGCCCGCCGCTCAGGCCCGCCAGCGCGCCCCCGGCGATCAGGACGGTCATCCGCAGCGCGTCCGGGTTCCGGCCGAGCGCCGCGACCGCGCTCTCACTGTCCCGTACCGCGCGGAGCAGCCGCCCGTACGGCGAGCGGGATATGCCGCGCGCCACCCACCAGGCGATGACGCAGCAGGCTGCCGTGAGGCCAAGGAAAATCCAGTTGTAGCCGAGCGGCGAGACATGCAGCAGGCCGGCCAGCGGCTGCGGGATCAGCGCGAGGCCGGTCGGGCCGTTGACGAGTCCCGTCTGCGCCTGCGCCAGGCCGGTCGCGATGAGCGACAGGACGAGCATCGCCATGGCCTGGTAGTCCGCCCGCAGCCGCCGCATGGCGATCAGCCCGATCGGCACCGCGAGCAGCCCGCCGACCAGCGCCGCGCCGAGCAGCGGCAGCGGGAACGGCAGGTTGAACCCGCCGAGGTAGGTCTCGAAGCTGCCGTACGCCTTGGCCGGCTTCAGCGCGAACAGGGCCGCGGCGTACCCGCCGGCCGCCTGGAAGACCACGTAGGCGAAGTTGTTGATGCCGGCCAGGCCGAACTGCAGGTCAAGGCCCCAGATGGCGATGAGGTTGATGCCGAGCAGGATCGCCAGGCCGCTCAGGTAGTAGATGAGGCCCGAGCTCACGCGACCAGCTCCCGTTCCGCGGCGAACTCCGCCAGGATGCCCTGCGGCCGCAGCACCAGCACGGCGATCAGGATGATCCACGCGGCGATCGTCTTGTACGACGGGGAGATCACCGCCGCCGCGGCCTGGCTCATGATGCCGATGAGCAGCGCGCCGATCATCGCGCCGGAGGGCTTGCCGATGCCGCCGAGCACCGCCGCGGCCGCCAGCGTGATGAAGAAATCGCTGCCGGTCGAGGAGGAGAACGAGCCCTCGCCGAGGCCGAGGAGCACCCCGCACAGGCCGCACAGCGCGCCGGAGAGCAGCCAGGCGACCGCCCGGGTCCGGGCCGGGGAGACACCGCAGCCGCGGGTCAGCGAGACGTCCGCCGCGGTCGCCCGCATGGCCAGGCCCAGCTTGGTCGTCCGCAGCAGCAGGTGGACCGCCACCATGGCCAGCACGGCGACGATGATCGTCGTCAGCTGGCCGCTGCTCAGCACCACTCCGCCGATCTTCATGGTGGCGTGGGTCGTCGCGGCGTAGGCGAGGATGTACGGTCCCTGGATCGCCTCCAGGCCGAACTGCACCATGAGGCTGATCGCGATGGTCACCATCGCGATCCCGAATCCGGTGGCGCCGCGGCGCAGGAACGCGCCGACCACCACGTGCCCGACCAGCAGCGAGATCACCGCGCCGCTGGCGGCGCCGACGGCCATCGCGATCCAGATGTTCGTGCTGTGGCCGGTCAGCCCGTACTCGGCGAAGATGCACGCGGTGAGGATCGACCCGAACGCGAGGTTCAGCACGTTGGTCACGCCGAACTGCAGGGTGAACCCCACGGCGCCGATCGCGAGCAGGGCCGCGCTGTAGACGCCGAAGATGATGATGCTGAGCAGCAGCGTCATCGCCGTCGCCCGGGCTGACGGCCCCCGGGCAGCATGCCGCTGCCCGGGGGCCACGCGGCGCCGCCGCGCGGCCGCGCGGCGCCGCGAGTCACTAGTGCCCCTCGGCGGTGGCGATGTCCTGGGCCGAGACCAGTTTCACCGGCAGGTTCGTCACCGGGTTCTCGGCCGCCCACAGCCCGCCCGAGTTGTGGTACTTGTCGAAGGAGATCTGCCCGGTCACGCCCACGTAGTCGATGGTCTTGCCCGCGGCCAGCGCGGCCTTGGCCTGGCCGAAGGTGTGCACCACGGTGCTGCCCTGGGTGATCTTCTGGATGTAGGGGTTGAAGGTGGCCGGGGCGGCACTACGGGATGCCAGCATGGCCAGGGCGATCATCATCGTGTGGTCGTAAGGCAGTTCCGCGTAGATGGCGGTCTCATCGCCCGCCGGGTTCTTCACCAGCTTCCCGGACGCGAGCAGCGCGGTCTTCCAGGTCTGCCACGCCGCGCCGGACTGCTGCGCGTACTGGATGATCCGGACGAAGTGCGCCTCATACGCCGCCTGGCCGAGCGCGGCGATCGCCGCCTTGTCGTAGTCCACGCCGAGGGTTCCCGAGGTACCGACGATCGGCCCGGTCCAGCCGGCCTGCTTCAAGTTCCCGAGCAGCACGCCGGCCGTCTGCGGGTCGGACTCGGTGACGATCACCTGGGGATGCGCGGCGAGAATCCGCTGCACCTCGGTCTCGTAGGTGGTCTGGTCGAGCGCGATGGCCTCCTTGTCGACGATATTGAGGCCGAGGTGCCTGGCGCCCGAGACGAGCCCGGGCACGTTGCCCTGCGCGGCCTGGTCGTTGCCGAAGACCGCGGCCACCCGGGTGAAGCCGGTGCCGAACTTGACATAGGCGGCGAGCGTGTAGCCGGCCACATCGTCCCCCGGCGTGGTCCGCCAGAAATAGGGATAGCTGCTGGTGTCGAACTGGACGTCGCCGCCGGCGGACAGGTCCGGTATGTGCGCCTGGTTGAACAGCGGCACCGTCGCCGACATCAGGCCGCTGTCGCCGTCCACGATGCCGACCAGGTGCGGCGAGCTGGCCAGCATGTTGTTCGCGGCCGGCACGGCGTCGGCCGGCTCGCCCCGGTTGTCGACGATCGTGCAGGTCAGGTGGTGGCCCAGCACGCCGCCCGCCGCGTTGATAACCCGCACCGCGGAGACGCAGCCGGTGTACTGGAAGTAGCCGTAGGGCGCGTTGGGCCCGGTGAACGGGCTGAAGGCAGCGACCTCCAGGGTGGACGACCCGCCCGCCGACGGCGAGCCGCCCGAGGGCGACGAAGTCCCGCAGGCCGCCAGGGCCAGCCCCACCAGCCCGCCGACCAGCGCGAGCCGCGCGCCGGGCGCCGCTGCCCGCCACGTGCGGTGTTTCATTCCGGACATGACAACTCCTCAATCTCAGATCGTGAGCGAGTCGAGCGTCTCGGGGGCGAACAGGTCCCTCGGCTCGATCTCGTCCTGCGCGAGCCCCTGCTCGCGCGCGTACCTGCCGGTCTTCGCTGATCACTTCCGTACCCTCATGCCGGACCA